>JBBSHF010000026.1:0-22952 GCA_038253355.1 Candidatus Limnocylindria bacterium | reverse complement strand
GGCGTAGGCGATCACCCGGTTCAGGGCGCCTTCGAGCTCGCGCACATTGCTCACCACCTTGCGGGCGATGAACTCGATCACCTCGGAGGGGATGAGGTTGAGCTGTTCGTCGGCCTTGCTGCGCAGGATGGCGATGCGCGTTTCGAGATCAGGCGGCGTCAGGTCGGCGATGAGGCCCCACTCGAAACGGCTGCGCAGCCGCTCCTCGAGCGTGGTGATGGCCTTGGGTGGCCGGTCGGAGGAGAGCACGATCTGCTTGCCGGCCTCGTGGATCGTGTTGAAGGTATGGAAGAACTCTTCCTGCGTGCGCTCTCGCTCGGCGATGAATTGGATGTCATCGATCAGCAGCACGTCGATGCGCCGGTAGCGGTTGCGGAAGTCCTCCATCTTCTGTTCGCGGATCGAGTTGATGAAGTCGTTGGTGAACTTCTCGCTGGTCGCGTACAGGATCCGCTTGCGCGGGAACTTGGCGGCCACCGCGTTGCCGATGGCATGCATCAGGTGCGTCTTGCCGAGCCCCACGCCGCCATACAGGAAGAGCGGGTTGTAGGCGTGGCCCGGTCGCTCGGCAACCGAGAGCGCCGCAGCGTGGGCCAGCCGGTTGGCCGATCCGACGATGAAGTTGGTGAAGGCGTAGCGGCTGTTGAGGTTGACGGTGTTTCCACCGGCCGATGCGGGCGGCAGGGGCAGGGACTCCTCGTCGGCCTGGGCCGGCACCGGCCCGGGCGCATCGGCCACCACGAACTCGACCTGGACCGATCCGCCCACCACCCGCGCCAGGGTCTGGCTGATGAGGGTCCGATATCGGTTGTCGAGCCAGTCGCGGGCGAAGCCGTTGGGTGCCGTGATGCGGAAGCGGTTCTCGTCGAACTCGACGAGTGACGTGTCCTTCAGCCAGGTCTCGAAATTCGCGGGCGACAGGCTGACCTGCAGCTCACCGAGGACGGCACGCCATACCTGCTTCGCATCCATCAACAGCCGTCTCCCTATCGTGGACGAGGGCCTCGCCGGGGTCACAATGGTACCCATCCGGGCCGCCGAGAGCGCGGTGGAAATGGGCGTCTTGCCGCGGAGGTCGCGGTAGTGTAGCAGCCGGCTTCGGCGCGCGGCAACGCTTCTTCGCGGGAAGCCCCTCGCGCCGTTTGACACTCGGCGCGGGCCATCGGTAGAATCCGCCGAGAGAGCGAGACGGGCCACCGTTTGCAGCGCATGAGGCTGGCTGACGCCAGCCGTTCGTGTGTTCAGGGCTGGTTTCGCGCATCACCACGAGAGGACGCAGGCACGCAGCCATGAAAAGGACCTATCAGCCCAAGAAGCGCGCTCGCCAGCGCGAGCATGGCTTCATGGCGCGTATGGCCACCAAGGGAGGTCGCCGCGTGCTCGCTCGTCGCAGGGCAAAGGGACGCGCGAAGCTGACCGTCTGACCCGCGAGGCCGGCGTGACCGCCATTCCGATGCTGCGGCGCAAAGCAGATTTCGATGCGCTCGGCCAGCAGGGAACGGCGCGCTCGGGTCGACTGCTGGTTCTGCGACAGCTGCGGACCCATGGACCGGTCACGCGGATCGGGCTCTCCACGCCACGCAGACTCGGTGGAGCGGTCGAGCGGAATCGAGTTCGGCGTCGCTTACGGGAGCTGATCCGGCAGCGGTACGCCGAGATGGGAGCGGGCTGGGACCTGCTGGTGATCGCGCGACCGGAGACGGCAACGGCGAGCTACGCGGAGCTGCGTGAGGCGTTCGCATCGCTCCTGCGGCGATCGGGAATCACATCATGAGGAAGATCGGGCTGGGACTGATCATCGCGTACCAGAAGCTCACGTTCTGGATGCCGCCAAGCTGTCGCTATACACCGAGCTGCTCGCGCTACACCTACGAGGCGATCGAGCGCTACGGCCTGCTGCGTGGCAGCTGGATGGGCGCCAGGCGCATCGGCCGCTGCAATCCACTTCATCCGGGCGGCCACGACCCGGTACCGACCCGCTAGAGAAGCATCCTGGTGCATTTCCTCCTCGCCGCCGACTTCCTCGGCATCCAGCACTTCTCGCCGCCGTGGGACGTCTTCTTCCTGCCGCTCTTCAACCTGCTGGTGTGGCTCTACAAGGTCCTCTTCAATGACTTCGCGCTGGCGATCATCGTCTTCACCGTGCTGATCCGGACCGTGCTTGCGCCCCTCTTCATCAAGCAGATTCGGTCGCAGAAAGAGATGCAGCGGATGCAGCCGCTGATCCGCGAGGTCCAGCGCAAGCACAAGGGCAACCGCACCAAGATCAGCGAAGAGACGATGGCGCTCTACAAGGAGCACGGCGTCAACCCGGCCGCCGGCTGCTTGCCGGTCGTCCTTCAGCTGCCAATCCTGTTCGCGCTGTACCAGGCGCTCATCCGGGCTTCGAGCGACGTGACGTTCAAGGTGACTGATGCGCTGAAGACCGACTTCACGGCATTGCAATCGGCGCTGCATATCACGGCCAACACGCAGGTGGACCACTGGCATGTGCCGGTGAGTGGTGCCTGCAACCTCCCGCAGCTGGCGCGGCCGGAGCTCAGCCACTTCCTGCCGCTGAACTGCCAGCTGATCGATCCGATTCAGCTGCACCAACCGGTGAATACGGTGGTCAGCTGGCTCTTTGGCCTGAACCTGGCGCAGATCGACCACACGTTCTCGATCGCGCTTGGCGGTCCCAACGGCTTCGCCCTCTCCTTCCTGGCGGTGCTCGCGGCGCTGCTGCAGTTCACGCAGGTCAAGATGACCACCCCGCGCCCGAACCCTGACGATCCCACCTCGAGCGCCACGAGCACAATGACCTACCTGTTCCCGCTCATGACCATCTTCTGGGGTGGTCTCTTCCCGAGCGGTCTGATCCTGTACTGGATCGTCTACACGGCCTACCTGGTCGTGCAGCAGTTCCTGATCATGGGCTGGGGCAACCTCTTCCCGATTCTCGGCTGGCGCCCGGCGTTCGTGCCATCGCCCGATGCCGGGTTCGTCAGCGCGCCGCGAAAGCGCGAGAACGCCGTCGATGGACGGGAAGACCGCAAGTCCGCCAGCCCACCCACCACGCGTACCGCGACGGTGCCCTCCTCCGGCAACAGGCCGGCCAAGCAGCGCGCGGGACAGAAACGACGAGGCCGAAAGCGATGACATTCCGCGAGTTCACCGGCAAGAACGTTGAAGAGGCGATCCGCTCCGCCATGAAGGAGTACACCTCGGACCTCTCCGAGCTTGACATCGAGATCCTCGCCCAGGGAAGCCGCGGCATCCTGGGCGTTGGCGCCGAAGAGGCGCGCATCCTGGCCGCTCCTCGCTCGGCGGTGGCAGCAGCGCCATCGGTTCGCAGCCGGCCGGAGCCCGATGAGGCGCCCGAGCCGCAGCCAGCGCCCGCTCCCAGCGTCGTGCCGCAGGCCGATGAGTACGAGCAGCTCGCTCCCGCGGCCAGCGCAGAAGTCGGCCGGGCCGACGAGACGCGTCGTCCGCGCACTCCTCGCGCCGGCCGATCCACCAATGGTCGCGACCGTGAGCGCGGCGGCCGTGGCGGAGCTCGCCCCGAACGGGCGGACCGAACGCCCAGGGCTGCCCGGCCCGAGCGTCCTGACCGTGTGGATCGCCCCGAGCGCGAGCCGGCCCAGTTCATTCCGGCCAAGCCGCTCGATGAGCTGACCGAAGAGCAGCGCAAGGTGCTCACCGAGGCCAAGTCGGTCCTCGAGGAGCTGCTGCGCCTGATGGGCGTCGAGGCCACGGTCGAGATCGGCATGGGCAGCGAGACGTCGAAGCTCAACGTGCGAGGTAACGAGCTCGGCGTGCTCATCGGCCGCCGAGGAGAGAAGCTGGCCAGCCTGCAGCACATCGTCAACCTGATCGTCGCCAAGCACGAAGGGCAGTGGACCCGCGTGGCGGTCGACGTCGAGAACTACCGCGGTCGCCGCGAGGAGCAGCTGCGCGAGGTCGCCGACCGCGCCGCCAAGCGCGTCGTGCAGAGCGGCAAGATCATCCAGCTCGAGCCGATGCCGGCCGTCGAGCGACGGATCATCCACATGATCCTCGCCGAGCACGGGAAGGTCCGCACCCAGAGCGTCGGCGTGGAGCCCAGTCGCCGGGTGGTGATCCTGCCTGCCACGAAAGTCGAGGCCTGAGGGCGGCGCGGCCGTGAGGGTCGAGCCATGGGTGTCTGCCATCGGTCGATTCGAGGCCGATGGCGCCTGGGTCGGCTTTCGTCCGACCGCTGATGGCTACGAGCTCGTTTTCGGTGAGGCCGATGGTTCTCGGCGAGTGGCGCCAGCCAGCCGCCCTGAGCTGCTCGCCGCCGCGATCGCCTACTTCGAGGAGGCGCTGCAGGATCCGCCGGCAGAGCTCGAGGCGACGCAGCACGACCTGGGAACGCTGCTGCGCTGGCTGCACGCCAGCGAACCCGACCCGCCCCTGGCCGGCCTGCTGCTGCAGGCGCTCGACGGCATCGACGACGGACTCGCAGGCGACGTGCTGGTGGCTCGCCTGTCAGGGGCGCTGACCGCCTCCGGGATACCCGACGAGCAGGCCGCCGATGCGGTCGACCTGCTCGTGGAACGCTATCGAGCCCTGAGCGCCTGAGCGCCTGAGCGCGTCACGCAGGTTACGGCTGGCGCTCGTCGTTCGGCGGAATGGTCTCGCTCGGAGCGGCGGGCGGGGGCGCACTGGTCGCAGTCGACGTCGACGCGTTCCCGATCTGGAACTTGCCGCCCTCTGCCTGGAACGCCTGCCACCCGGCCCATCCCATGAGGATCCCGCCGGCCACGGCGATCAGGAAGAAGATCGCGTTCAGCGCGAAGAGAGAGAAGTAGAGGCTGAGGAACCCGAGGCTGGCGAGCAGGCCAAGTACGAGAATCACGGCCGCGACGCCGCCGCAGATCAGCATCAGGCTGCCCTTCGAGCCCGGGAGGTTCGTCGCAGGCGAGAACTGCGGGAGGAAGATGACGACCAGCATGGCGATAGCGGCCAGCACGGCGAGCCACCCGAAGCCGCCGCCGACCACGCCGCCGACGATCGCCCCTACGATCACCGCCACCGAGCCATAGGTTGCCAGCTTTTCATTCTGGCCGAGCTTGGAGAAGTCCATCAGTCCAGGGGTCCTCCTATGAGTGCGACGGGCAGCCTGCCCGCGGCGCGCACCTTAGCACAGCGGCCATCATGTTCATAGGGCTGGGATCACCCAGCGACAAAAGAGCGACCCGCGAGTCGTCAAGGGTGAGTGCTGGTGGAGATGGGGGAGAATCGAACTCCCCGTCCAGAACCGAGTCGCCGGGAACTTCCTACAAGCGTTTCCGGCCTACTTGCGCTTCACGATGCAGGCCCCCGACCGGCGGGGTGCTCCACGCGCTATCCGGTGCTGCCTCTCGGCTCTTTGACATCGCTCACCGGAGTCGGCGACGTCGCATCCCCTCCTGTTGACGTCTTCACGGCCCAGAGGGGCGAAGGCCGTGTCGACGCTCGTCGCTATTTAGGCGGCGAGAGCGTAACTATTGTTGCCAGTTACTGGCTTTGCCCGCGGTTTAACGAGGCCTGCGGGCGACCTCGGCTTGCGATCCCCGGTCCCTGAGCCCTGTCGAAACCTGACATCCCCACGGAACCGATGTGCCGAGCATGATAGCACTGGCGGTCAATCTGGTGAACAGGTGTTCGATGACTCCGGACTTGGCATACGTCGCTCCTGGTCGCGTTACCGCCCTCGCGGAGCCGGCGAACTCCGAGATCTGTGCTCATGCAAGCTCGGCCATCGGTCTTTGACCGGGTTACCGCGTCTGACACCGGCATCTGCACCCTCGCAGCCGGCAGAGGCCGATGTAGCCGCAACTCGCCCCTACAGCTTCACCCGTGCCTTCGTCTCGCGCTCCAGCTCCCGTCGCATGTCGCGCTCCGCAATCGTCCGCCGCTTGTCGTGCGTCTTCTTGCCGCGGGCGATGCCGATCTCCAGCTTGGCCATCCCGTTGCGCAGATACAGCCGCAGCGGCACCAGGGTCTGGCCCTTGGCCTGGGTGCGCCCCATCAGCTCGGCGATCTGGTCGCGATGCAGCAGCAGCTTGCGCGTGCGCGTCGGCTCGTGGTTGTTGCGGTTGCCCTGCTCGTAGGTCGCGATATGCGCGCCGATCAGCCACGCCTCTCCCCGCTCGATGCGGGCGTAGGCCTCGGCCAGGTTGACGCGCCCGGCCCGAATCGATTTGATCTCGGTTCCGGTCAGGACCAGTCCTGCCTCCAGCGTCTCCTCGACGGCATAGTCGTGGCGGGCGCGGCGGTTGAGGGCGACGGTATGCTCGGACATCGGTCTATCAGGGGTCTCGATACAAGGATTGCAGCGGACATGGAAAGAGCCGGCCGTATCAGCCGGCTCTCACCTCGCTACCACGCGAGAGGGTGTTACTTCACCGCCTCGGTGGTGGCGTGACAGGAACTGCTCACTGCACACCACCTCCTTTCGTTGCGGCGATGCTAGCACGGACCAGCGAGTCCGCACAATGCCCAACCTCAGGCTGCGGAGCGCGTCAGGCCGGAGGTGTCGTAGCTCGTCGCGGCCGAGCCGCTGGCAGAGGCCGATGGGCTGGCGCTGGCTGCGGTCGACGGTTCGCTGCCGACCGCCGTCTTCGAGAGGAACTCGACCGCCCGCTGCAGCACCAGGTCCTGCTCCGGCGGCGTTCCCTTTGGAATGTCGACCACGATCTGCGGCTGGACGCCATCGGGATGGACGCTGTGGTGATCAGGGGTGAACCAGCGCGAGATGGTGATCCGCACGCCACCGTCGTTCTTCAGCGGCGCCCAGACCTGCACCGTGTTCTTGCCGAAGGTGTGCTGACCGATAACCGTCGCTCGCCCGAGCTCCTTCAGCGCCGCGCTCACGATCTCGGAGGCCGATGCACTGCCGTTGTCGACCAGCACTACCAGCGGAATGGACACATCGGTCGCGATGCCGTAGTCGGAGAGCGCCTCCCAGCGCTTGGTGTCGCCACCCGATGACTCCTGGCTGAAGATCAGCCCGCTCTTGACGAACTCACTCGCGATCTTGCGCGCCGACTCGATGTAGCCACCCGGATTGCCGCGCAGGTCGAACACGATCTTGCGCGCTCCCTTGGTCAGAAGACCCTTGAGCTCCTCGTGGAACTGGTCAGGGCTCGACTCGGAAAAGCCGTGCAGCGCGATGTAGCCGACCCCCGTGGAAAGCATCCGCGACTCGACCTCGCTCATCGTGATCTTGCCGCGGGTGATGGCCAGGTCGAACGTGCGTCCATTGCGGCTGATCGTCAGGGTGACCTTGGTTCCGGCCTTGCCGCGCACCCTGGTGATCTCATCTGACATGGTCGAGCCGTCCACCGTCTTGCCGTCGACCGCGGTGACGACGTCACCGGTCAGCAGCCCGGCCTTCTCCGCCGGCGACCCCTTGATGGGCGAGACGACCACCAGCACGCACGTATCGGAGAATTTGGTGCAGGCGGCCAGATCAGCCGGGTCGGTGAGGTTCTTGAGCGCCATCTCGGCGCCGATGCCCTCGAACTGCCCGGACAGGTCGCCGAGCGCCTGGCTGTACTGCTGGGGTGCCATGTAGCCGCTGAACGGATCCGCAACCCCGTACTGGAACATGCCCTGGATGGCGCCCTCGGCGAGCTTGCTGTCATCGAGCTTGTCGACGTACTCGCCTTTGAGCTTCTGATAGGCCTCGCAGAAGGGAGCGAATGCGCCATCCGGCGCGGCACAGCTGGCACTGCCCGACCCGGCCGCCAGGTAGCCACCCGCGAAGAGCAGCGCGCCCACCACCGCGGCGAGCGCCAGCGAGACGATCCAGGCCGCGCCGGAGCTCACGGAGCGCGGCGAACGCGCGGGGTCAGACGGCGCAGGCTGATCGGGAGAGGCCGAGAGGGTAGGCTGCTTATCGGTCATCAGAAAGGTCCGTCGAGTGTAGCATCGGGCGGCTCCGATGCCGGTTACGCGGTCATTACGTTTGCTTATCGCGCGGCAGCCTTCATGACGCCGATGACAGGTAGCTGCGCACGCTGATCCAGCTTCCGAGCGCGCCGACCCCCAAACCGACCGCGAAAAGCAGCGCGGAGAGGGTCGCCAGGAACTGGGCGCCTACCGCGATCGGCAGCTTGAAGACGTTGAACATGATCGGCTGGATGGGGTCCCAGGCGACGGCCACCAGGATGAGCGCGATGACGGCACCGATGAGCCCGCACATGATTCCCTCCAGGATGAACGGCCAGCGAATGAACGAGTCGCTGGCACCCACCAGGCGCATGATCTCGATCTCGCTCGAGCGCGAGTAGACCGCGATCCGGATCGTGTTGACGATCATGAACAGCACGGTCAGGCCTACCAGACCGACGGCCACCAGCCCCGCGGTGCGGATGACGTTGATGATCCCCAGCAGCTTGTCGATCTGCTCCTGCTGGGTGGTGATCTTGGTCACCTCGGGGCGGTCGCCGAGTGCCGTTCCAACCGGCGAGGCGAATGACGGGTTGGCGAGCGAGACCTCGAGCGTGGCCTGCAGCTGGATCTTCGCGCCGCCGGTGTCGAGCTTCTTGCCCTGCGCCGCAAATGATGCCTGGAGCCGGCGCAGCGCCTCGTCCGGCGAGATGTATTCGACCTTCGTGACGCCAGGCATTCGCTCGATGTCGGCCATCAGCGCCTCGCGTGCCGGGTCGTTGAGCTTGTCGGTGAGCTCGGCGGTGACGCCCACCTTGCTCTCGATGAAGTCGATTCCGGAGTTCAGCCCGGTGAGCACGATGAACAGGCCGGAGAGCAGGATGAGCATGAGCACCACCGTCGCAGTGGCGGCCAGGCTCATCATCGCATTGCGCCAGAAGCCCTGCCAGGCGCGGACCACGCTGAAACCGACGAAGCGCGCAAAGCCCATCGCCTAGTACTCCCGCTCGTACGCGGCGCCCGACTCGTCGCGGACCAGCGTGCCGTGCTCGAGCGCCAGCACGCGGCGGCGCATGGCATTCACGATCTCCTGGTTATGGGTCGCCATCAGCACCGTGGTGCCCAGCTCGTTGATCTGGATGAGCAGCTGGATGATCTCCCAGGAGGTGACCGGGTCGAGGTTGCCAGTCGGCTCGTCGGCGATCAGGATCGCCGGGTCGTGGACCAGCGCGCGCGCGATCGCCACGCGCTGCTGCTCGCCGCCGGAAAGCTGCGTGGTGAGGTGCTGGGCGTGGTCCTGCAGGCCCACCAGGTTGAGGAGCTGCGGGACGCGCCGGCGAATCGTTCCGCCCGGCGTGCCGGTCACCTCCAGCGCGAAGGCCACGTTCTCGAAGACGGTCTTGTTGGGCAGCAGGCGGAAGTCCTGGAAGACGATGCCGATCCGCCGCCGCAGCCGCGGGATGTTTCCACGCCGCAGGCGCAGCAGGTCACGGCCGGCGACCATCACGCGCCCGCCGGTCGGCACCTGCTCGCGAATCAGCAGCCTGATGAAGGTCGTCTTGCCGGCCCCTGAAGCGCCCACCAGAAAGACGAAATCGCCGGCGGGGATGGCGACGTTGACATCGGTCAGTGCGACCTTGCCATTGGGGTAGGTGACGCCCACGTCGACCATGCTGATGACCGGCTCGGTGGTCACGGCGCCGGGCGTCGGTCGGCTCAGAAGGGTGGTCATATTGGCTCGAGGATGCTAGCACCGCGAGCGGAACGCGGCACGTGGCGGCTCAGGCGCCCGCTCCGCTCGTCTCGCCGATGCGTGAGCGCAGGTAGCCCTCGATGAACGCGTCGAGGTCGCCGTCGAGCACCGCCGTCGGGTTGCTCGTCTCGACGTTGGTGCGCAGGTCCTTGACCATGGTGTAGGGCTGCAGCACGTACGAGCGGATCTGGTTGCCCCAGCCAGCTTCGACATGGTCGCCACGCAGGCGCGCCAGCTCGGCCTCGCGCTCCTCCATCTGGCGTTCCACGAGCTTGGCCCGCAGCACCGCCATGGCCCGCTCCCGGTTCTGGATCTGGCTGCGCTCGTTCTGGCAGGTCACCACGATGCCGGTTGGCAGGTGCGTCATGCGCACTGCCGAATCGGTCTTGTTGACGTGCTGCCCGCCCGCGCCACTGGCCCGGTAGGTGTCGACCCGGATGTCCTTCTCGTCGATCTCGATCGCCGCGTCCTCCTCGACCTCTGGCATGACCTCGACGAGCGCGAAGCTGGTGTGGCGTCGCTTCTGCGAATCGAACGGGCTCATGCGTACCAGCCGATGCACACCCCGCTCGCTCTTGAGGCGGCCGTAGGCCCATCGGCCGTCGATGCTGAAGGTCACGCTCTTGACCCCGGCCTCCTCGCCGTCGGTCTGGTCGAGGATCTCGGTCTTGTAGCGATGCTTCTCCGCCCAGCGCAGGTACATGCGCAGCAGCATCTCGGCCCAGTCCTGGCTCTCCGTCCCGCCGGCACCGGCGTGCACGCCGACGATGGCCGGACGCTGGTCGTATGGCTCGGACAGCAGCAGCTGTGACTCCATGGAGGTCCAGTCATGCTGCAGCGCGGTCAGGTCACGCTGCAGGTCGGGAAGCAGGCTCTCGCCTTCCTCGGGGTCGGCGCCGGCCAGCTCCGCCATCTCGGCCAGGCCGCGGGCCCTGGCCTCCAGGTCGCGCCAGGCACCAATCTCCTCGCGCAGCTCGTCGGCCCGCCGCAGGACGCGCTGGGCGGTGGCTGGGTCGTTCCACAGGTCGGCTTCGGCCGACTGCTCGGTCAGTTGGCCGAGCTCGATCTCCTTGGCAGGCAGGTCAAAGACGCACCGCTGTGTCAGCGACCAGGCCGGCCAGGCGCAACGCCTCGTCCTTAATTGCGTCCAAGGTTCGCCACCATGGGCAGCTCCATCTCGAGCCGCACGCCCTTGGAGCGCACCTTGGCCGGGTTCACGCACGGGCAGTAGGACTGGCGTGGGCAGGAGCCACAGTTGCCGTCACAGCCGAGCGTCGCCGCGTAGCTGCAGCGCATGCAGTCGCGCTCACACTGGATCAGGTCTTCGTAGGGGAGAGAGGGGTCCCGGAAGCGGGTCACCGCGGGGAGGGGCGGAGTCGAGGAGATCTGGATGGGGGTCGATGCGCGAGCGGGTGCCGTGAGTTCCTTCACATAGCTCTCCTCTTGCGGACCGAGAGACCCCGAGCTCAGCGTGCCCCGTGCCCCTGGTCCCGTCCATCCTAACCGCTCGCGGTCATCACGCCAAGGGGGTCAGGAGGCGAAATCGTGCTCTGAACCGATGCGTTTGCGCCGTCAGGCGCAGCTCATGCGCGGCTCACGCACCGCTCACGCGGTTCAGGCGCCGTGACAGCGCTTGTACTTCTTTCCCGAACCACAGAAGCATGGATCGTTGCGCCCGATCTTGGGACCCGATCGCGTCGCCTGCTGCGAGGTGCCGTTGCCCGACCCGTTGTTCGCGGCGGGGGCGCTGGCTGGATTGGCGTCTGGGGCCATGTCCGGCCGGCTCTCGGTCATCTGCTGTGGCGGCCGAATGGGCTGCTGGGGTTCGCGGGTGACCGTCACGCGGAATATGGTATGGGTCACGTCGTGGCGGATGGTCGCCTTCAGCTCGTCGAACATCTGGTACGCCTCGACCTTGAACTCGTTCAGCGGGTCGCGTTGGCTGTAGGCGCGCAGGCCGATGCCGCGCCGCATGTCATCGATGGCGGTCAGATGCTCGACCCACAGCGAGTCGATGACGCGCAGCAGGACCAGCCGCTCGAGGACGAGCATGCCGTCCTCGCCGCTCTCCTGGCGCTTGCGCTCGTACTCCGCGTCCGACAGCCCGACGAGCTCCTGGGCCATGAGCTCCGGGTCGTTGATCTCGTCGATCGGCGCGAGCTCGGCCGGTCCAAGCGTCGGGATCATGGCGTTCAGCTGGGCGCGCAGGCCGTCGCGATTCCAGTCGCCGGCGTACTCGGCCGCAGTGTGCTCGCTGACGAGGCCCCGGATCTCGTCGTCGAGCATGGCCAGGACGGTCGACGACAGGTCATCGCTGCGCAGGATGCGCTCGCGCTCGTGGTAGATCGTCTCGCGCTGGCGATTGATCACGTCGTCGTACTCCACGACGTGCTTGCGCGTGTCGAAGTTGAAGCCCTCGACGCGCGTCTGCGCGCTCTCGATCGTCTTGCTGACCATCTTTGACTCGAGCGCCGTGTCGTCGTTGAAGCCCAGGGTGCGCATGATCGACTGCACCCGATCGGAGGCGAAGCGCTTCATCAGGTCGTCCTCGAGGGAGAGGTAGAAGCGGCTGCTCCCCGGATCGCCCTGGCGGCCGGCGCGGCCGCGAAGCTGGTTGTCGATGCGTCGAGCATCGTGGCGCTCGGTGCCGAGGATGTGCAGGCCGCCCGCGGCGAGCACCTTCTCGCGGTCCTCGGCGCAGACCTGATCGGCCTCGGCCAGGGCGGCGGCATAGTGCTCCGGGGTGGCCTCCAGCACGTTGGTACCCTGCTTGTGCAGCAGGTCGGCGGCGAGCATCTCCGGGTTGCCGCCGAGGAGGATGTCGGTACCGCGGCCGGCCATGTTGGTCGCGATCGTGACCTGTCCGCTGCGGCCCGCCTGCGCGATAATCTCCGACTCGCGCTCGTGGAACTTGGCATTGAGCACGTGGTGCTTCACGCCCCGTCGCTTCAACATCTCGCCCAGCATCTCGCTGACCTCGACGCTGACCGTGCCCACCAGCACCGGCCGTCCTGCCTCGTGCTCCTCGACGATCTCGTCGATCACTGCCTGCCACTTGCCGTTGCGGCTGGCGTAGACGAGATCGGCGAAGTCACCGCGGACCATCGGCTTATTGGTCGGCACGACCACGACCTCCAGGCCATAGATCTTGCTGAACTCTTCCGCCTCGGTCTCGGCGGTACCGGTCATGCCGGCAAGCTTGTCGTACATCCGGAAGTAGTTCTGGAAGGTCACCGTCGCGAGCGTGCGCGACTCGTTCTGGACCTTGACGTTCTCCTTGGCCTCGACCGCCTGGTGCAGGCCCTCGCTCCAGCGCCGGCCGGGCATCAACCGCCCGGTGAATTCGTCGACGATGATCACCTCGTCGTCCTTGACCACGTAGTCGCGGTCGCGGTGGTAGAGCACCTCGGCCTTGAGCGCCTGTTCGAGGTGGCGCGCCAGGCTGAAGTCGTTGTCGAACATGTTCTCGACGCCCAGCCAGTGCTCCATCTTGTCGGTCCCGGCCTCGGTGATCGCCACCTGGCGGAACTTCTCGTCGACGATGTAGTCCTCCTCCGCCTTGAGCCGCGGCGTCAGGCGGGCGAACTGCAGGTACTTGTCGGCCGATTCCTCGGCCGGGCCGGAGATGATCAGCGGCGTTCGTGCCTCGTCGATCAGGATGTTGTCGACCTCGTCCACGATCGCGAAGAAGTGATCACGCTGCACCCGTTCCGAGAGGTCGACCACGAGGTTGTCGCGCAGGTAGTCGAAGCCGAATTCGTTGTTGGTGCCGTACGTCACGTCAGCGGCGTAGGCTTCCTGGCGCGACACCGGTCGCAGGTCGCGCAGCCGCTCGTCGGTGGCCGGGAACTCCGGATCGAACAGGTAGGCGGCATCGTGCTGGATCGAGCCGACGCTCATGCCCAGCCGATGGAAGACCTGGCCGATCCACTGCGCGTCGCGCTTGGCGAGATAATCATTGACCGTCACGACGTGCACGCCGCGGCCGGTGAGGCCGTTCAGGTAGGCGGCCAGCGGAGCGACGAAGGTCTTGCCCTCGCCGGTCCGCATCTCGGCGATCGCGCCGCGGTTGAGCACCATCCCGCCCAACAGCTGCACGTCGTAGTGGCGCTTGGCCAGCGCGCGCCGCATCGCCTCGCGCACCGCGGCGAAGGCTTCGGGCAGCACTCCGTCGAGCGCCTCGTTGATGGTCCGCAGCTCGCGCTTGCGACGCTCCTTGCGCTGCTCGGCGAGGAGTGCGGCGTTGGCCGTGGCGGTCAGCTCCGAATCGAGCTCGACGTCGAGCTCCGAATCGAACTCCGAATCGAGCTCCGGGTCGCGCTTGGCCTGAGGATCTGCCTCGGAGGCACGGGCGCGCTCCTCGATCGGTGTCAGCAGGTCGCCCAGCTCATCGCGCAGGCGTCCGCGCAGCTCATCGGTCCTGGCGCGCAGATCGGCATCGGAGAGCTTCTCGAACTGGGGCTCGAGGTCATTGATGCGAGCCACGGCGGGCTCGAAGCGACGGACCTCGCGATCGTTCGAGTCCATCAGGCGCGAAAAGATCTTCAGCATGGGAGCCGAGAGTATATCCGCTCGACCGGTTCGGCCTTCTCGCGGGGCTCGGGGCGCCAGCTTGTCCAACAGCGGTCGCCTTGCACCGACCGTAGGCGACGGAGATGCGCACATCGAGGCGCCCATCGGCCCGTTTGGGCCTCCGTCCTCGTCCGATCGCCAACGGCAGATGCAAAAGCGACGGCGGCTGCGGCCTCTCTGCTCCGTTTGCCTCCACCACCCGGTTCCGGCAGTTTCCGCGTCTCACCACTGGCGGTGGTGGTAAGTGAGCCGCCGAGCGGGTTGGAGCCGGCCCCCCGCTATTCTCACGCTCACGCTGGCATCGGGGGAGGGCGTCCGTCCGCTTACCACCACTGGCACTGGTAACCAGTGGAAACCCCGAGACCGGAGCGCGGCTGCGCCTAGCGCTCGACTGCGCCTAGCGCTCGACGGGGATCGGCCTCCGTCGCTTCGCTGTCATCCACACCCTCTTGGCCGTCCCAGAAGGTCATGTTCTCGACCAGCGCCACCTCCGACGAGAAGAGCGCTCCAACGCTCTCGCCGCGATGGATGCGCTTGATAGCCTCGCCGAAGAGCGGTGCCACCGACAGGACGGTGATCCGCTCGCGATTCGCCTCGGGGGGAAGTGGGATCGTGTCGGTGACGATCACCTCGCGCAGCGAAGAGGCCTCAATGCGCTCCATGGCCGGCGCCGAGAAGACGCCGTGCGTCGCGCAGGCGTAGATATCATGCACGCCGTCACGCTCCAGCGCCTCGACCGTCTCGATCAGCGTGCCGCCGGTGTTGATCTCGTCGTCGACGATGATCGCCCGTCGGCCGCGCACCTCGCCGATGACATTCATCAGCTCGGCGCGGTCGAGATTGCCGATCCGCCGCTTCTCGACGATCGCCAGCGGGGCGTTGAGCAGCTCGGCGAAGGCGCGCGCTCGCTTGGCGAAGCCCAGGTCGGTGACGACCACGAGATCCTCGAGCTCCTTGGCCCGAATATGCGCGGCCAGGATGTTGACCGCGGTCAGCTCGTCGACCGGGATGCTGAAGAATCCCTGGATCTGGCCCTGGTGCAGGTCCATGGTGAGGACCCGATCGGCGCCCGCCACGGTCAGCATGTCGGCGACCAGGCGCGCCGTGATCGGCACGCGCGGCTGGTCCTTCTTATCGGACCGGCCGTAGGCGTAGTACGGGATCACCGCGGTGATGCGACCAGCGCTGGCTCGCTTGAACGCGTCGATCATGATCAGCAGCTCCATGATCGATTGGTTCACCGGCCGGCAGGTGGGCTGCACCAGGAAGACGTCCTGCTCGCGGACGTTGTCCAGGATCTTGACGAAGATGTTCTCGTTGGCGAACTGGAAGACCTCGACATCTCCCATCCGCGTGCGCAGGTAGCGGCAGATCCGTTCGGCAAGCGCAGGATTGGCGTTGCCGGCGTAGATGCTGAACTCGTCGGCGTACACGTCCATCTCCGTAGGTCGGTCTGGCATCGCCGATTCTACGCGTTCGAAGCGACCATCACGCCTCATTGCTCTCCGGGATCGGCTGGCGATCATCCACGAAGACGGTGATCGACACGATCCGATTGTCGGGGCCGGGCCGCATCACCGTCACGCCGCGCGACGAGCGACGATACCTGTTGATGGTGCTCACCTCTGTGCGCAGGATCGTGCCGTCCTCGGTGATCAGCATCATCTCCTCGTCCTCGCGGCCGACCACCCGGATCGCCGCCACGTCGCCCGTCTCCGCGTTGAGCGAGTTGGCGATCACGCCACCGGTGGCCCGATGCTTGCGCGGGAACTCGGCGAGGTCGGTGCGCTTGCCGTAGCCCTGCTCGGTGACGACCAGCAGCTGCTCGTCGGGGACGACCACCTCCATGCCGATAACCTCGTCGTCCTTGCGCAGGCGGATGCCGGTCACGCCGCGCGTGTCGCGGCCCATCGGTCGAACCTCCGACTCGCTGAAGCGCGCCGCCTGGCCCTTCCTGGTGGCCAAGATGATGTCGCTGTCGCCATCGGTCAGGCCGACCCAGCGAAGCTCGTCATCGTTGACCAGGCTGATCGCGATCAGGCCATTGGCGCGGATCTTGGCGTACTCGGCCAGCGAGGTCTTCTTGATCATGCCGCGGCGCGTGGCCATGGCCATGTAGTTGCCCGGCTCGAAGCGCGGCAGGGCGATGATGGCGCTCACGTACTCGCCCGATTGGACCTGCACCCCTGGCAGGTTGATGATCGGCAGCCCCTTGGCCTGGCGCGTCGCCTCCGGCAGCGCATAGACCCTGGTGATGAAGACGCGGCCCCTGTTGGTGAAGAAGAGGATGTTGTCGTGCGTGTTGGCCACCAGCAGGTGGCGCACCGCGTCCTCCTCGCGGGTCAGCATCGCCAGCTTGCCGCGACCGCCGCGTCGTTGCGAGCGGAACGTGTCGATCTGCTGGCGCTTGATGTAGCCACGCTGGCTGAGCGTCACCACCACGTCCTCGGCGGTGACCAGGTCCTCCGCGGTGAGCTCGCGGTTCACGTCGGCCTGGATGCGCGTGTTGCGATCGTCGCCGTACTTGCGCTTGAGCTCGGCCAGCTCGTCCTTGATGACGGTCATGATCTTGCGCGGATTCGCCAGCAGCTCCTCGAGCTGACCGATGAGCCGGATGACCGCCTCGTATTCGTCCTCGATCTTCTTGCGCTCGAGCGCCGCGAGGCGACGCAGCTGCATCTCCAGGATGGCGTTGGCCTGCACCTCGGAGAGGCCGAACTTCTGCATCAGGGCGGCGCGCGCGGCATCGCTGTCAGCCGACGCGCGGATGGTGGCGATCACCTCGTCGAGGTTGTCGAGCGCGACCTTCAGGCCCTCGAGGATGTGCGCCCGTTCCTGCGCTCGGGCCAGGTCGAACTCGGTCCGGCGCCGCACGACGTCGCGCCGATAGTTGATGTAGTGCTCGAGCATGCGCTTGAGGCCCAGCGTCTGCGGCTGTCCGTCGACCAGGGCCAGGATGTTGGCGCTGAAGCTGGTCTGCAGCTGGGTGTGCTTGAAGAGCTGCTGCATGACGGTGTGCGGCGAGCCGTCGCGCTTGACCTCGATGACGATCCGCATGCCGGTTCTGTCGCTTTCGTCGCGAATGTCGCTGACGTCGCTGATGCGCTTCGATCCGACCAGCTCGGCCATCTTCTCGATGAGCGAGGTCTTGTTCACCTGGTACGGCAGCTCGGTGACCACCACCGCCATGCGTCCGGGACGCACCTCCTCGAAGGCGACCTGCCCACGGATGATGACCCGGCCGCGGCCGGTGGCGTACATGTGTCGGATGGCGTCCTGCCGCTCCTTGTCGCCGGTGACCGTGTTGCGCACGTCCTCGAAACGGAAGACGGTGCCGCCGGTCGGAAAGTCAGGGCCGGTGACGATCTCGCACAGCTGATCGACGCTCAGCTCCGGATCGTCGATGAGTGCGACCGCCGCGTCGCAGATCTCGTTGAGGTTGTGCGGTGGGATGTTGGTCGCCATGCCGACCGCGATCCCCGAGGAGCCGTTGACCAGCAGGTTCGGCAGTCGGGCGGGCATGACCGTCGGTTGTCGCAGCCGGCCGTCGTAGTTATCGACGAAGTCGACCGTCTCCTTCTCGATGTCGGCCAGCAGCTCGTCGCTGATCGCTGCCAGCCGCGCCTCGGTGTAGCGCATGGCGGCCGCCGGATCGCCGTCGATCGAGCCGAAGTTGCCCTGTCCGTCGACCAGCGGATAGCGCAGGCTGAAGTCCTGCGCCATGCGCACCAGCGTGTCGTAGATGGCCAGGTCGCCGTGTGGGTGGTACTTGGCCATCGTCTCGCCCACGATTCCCGCGCATTTGCGGTAGGAGGCCGTCGAGCGCAGCCCCATGTCGTGCATGGCGTACAGGATTCGGCGGTGGACCGGCTTGAGCCCGTCGCGCACATCGGGCAGCGCGCGGCTGACGATGACGCTCATCGCGTAGTCGATGTACGACGAACGCATCTCGCTCGCGATCGACACGGGTCGGACGTTGTCCCGGCGGTCCATCTCCATGGGGCTTGCTGTCTCCCTACTCGGACCGGCCGCTGGCCGTGGTGATCTCCATGGGGATCCCGTAGCGCTGCTTCAGCGCAGCCTTCTGGGTCGGGGTCGCCCCCAGGAAGCGGCCATCGGCCTCGGCAACCAGGCGCCCGTTGGCGCCGTGCACCTCGCCGTGCACTTGGTAGATGCGCCGCCGCCGCTCGGTCACCTGCGCGGTGGCGATGAGGCGCTCGCCGGGATCCGCGGGTGAGCGATAGCGAATGCTCATCTCGGCGGTCACCGCCCACGAGTCGTAGCTCGAGGGCGCCCAGGCCATCACCTCATCGAGCAGCGTGGCGAGCAGACCGCCGTGCACCTTGTCCTCCCAGCCCGCGTAGTCATGGCCGGGCGTCCACTCCGTGCGTGCGGTGCCCTCGCCCAGCTCGATCTGCAGCTGCATCCCGATCGGATTGATCGCGCCGCAGGCGAAGCAATTGTGGTCAGCGAAGGCATAGCGCTTCACCAGGGACTCTCCTCCGGGTCGTAATCGGCGTACGCGTCGGAATGGCGCAGGCAGTGATCGGCGATCGCCAACGCGAAGGCGTGACTGACCGCGTAGCCATCCCGCAGGAAGTTGACCGCCTCCCGGCGTTCGCCCACCCCGTTGGCCTCCAGCAGCTCGCACCACTCCTCGAGCTTGCGGCCGGTCTTGCTCTCGACCTGGCGGATGTCGGCGATATGTCGCGATGGCATCGGTACGTCCTCGATCTGGCGTGGCTAGATATCCAGGTTGCGGACCTTGCGGGCCTCGCCACGGATGAAGTCGCGTCGTGGCTCGACGCGCTCGCCCATCAGCGTGCTGAAGACCTCGTCGGCTTCCCCGGCATCGCCGATGTCGATGCGCAGCAGCGTACGCGTGTCGGGATTCATGGTCGTCTCCCAGAGCTGCTCGGGGTTCATCTCGCCGAGCCCCTTGAAGCGCTGCACGCTGATGTTCTTGGTGCGCCCCTCGCGGGAGAGCTCCTTGACCGCGATATCACGCTCCTTCTCGGTATGCGCATAACGCGTGATCTTGCCGGTGCTGACCCGATACAGCGGCGGCTGACAGAGGTACAGGTAGCCGTTCTCGATGACCTCGGGCATGTGTCGGAAGAAGAAGGTCAGCAGCAGGGTGCTGATGTGCGCTCCGTCGACGTCCGCATCGGAGAGCAGGCAGACCTTGTGGTAGCGCAGCTTGGCGATGTCGAAGGTGTCGCCGATGCCTGCGCCGAGCGCAATGACCAGCGGCCGGATCTTGTCGCTGCCCAGCACCCGGTCGAGCCGCGCCTTCTCGACATTCAGCATCTTGCCGAACATGGGCAGGATCGCCTGGAAGCGGCGGTCGCGGCCCTGCTTGGCCGAGCCCCCCGCCGAGTCGCCCTCGACGATGTACAGCTCGCTGCGCGCCGGGTCGCGTTCCTGGCAGTCGGCCAGCTTGCCCGGCAGCGCCATGCCGTCGAGGGCGCCCTTGCGGATGACGAGATCGCGTGCCTTGCGTGCCGCTTCCCGGGCCCGCGCGGCCGTGATCGACTTCTCGATGATGCGGCGCCCGTCCGCCGGGTTCTCCTCGAGGTGCTGGATGATCCCGTCGGTGAGCACCGTCTGCACGGCGCCCTTGACGTCGGCATTGCCGAGCTTGGCCTTGGTCTGCCCCTCGAACTGCGGATCAGTGAGCTTGACGCTGATCACCGCGGTGAGCCCCTCGCGCACGTCGTCGCCGGAGAGGTTGGCCTCCTTGTCGGAGAGCGTTCCGGATTTGCGGGCCCAGTCGTTGAGGCTGCTCGTCAGCGCGGCGCGGAATCCGGTGACGTGCGTGCCGCCATCGACGGTGTGGATGTTGTTGGCGAAGGCGAGCACGTTCTCGGTGAAGCCGTCGTTGTACTGCAGCGCGACCTCGACGCTCGTGCCCTCAACGATCCGCTCGACGTGGATCGGTCGCAGGTTGAGCGCCACTCGGCGGCGGTTGAGGTGCCGCACGAACGAGGTGACGCCGCCCTCGAAGTAGAAGTTCTTCTCACGGTCGATGCGCGCATCGGTCAGGCGAATCCAGAGGCCCTTGTTGAGGTAGGCCGATTCGCGCAGGCGCGTGCTGATCATGTCCCACGAGTAGTCGAGCGTCTCGAAGATATCGGCGTCGGCCTGGAAGAAGGTGCGCGTGCCGCTGCTCCGATCCCAGGCGGGATCCAATCCACGATTCGCCTCGCGGGTTGCGCCTTCCTGGCGGACCGATGACGACGGGTTGCCGCGCTCGTACTCCTGCAACCAGAGCTTGCGCCCGCGGAGCACCTCGACGCGCATGTTGCTGGAGAGCGCGTTGACGACGCTGATGCCCACGCCGTGCAGCCCGCCAGAGACCTTGTAGCCGCCGCCGCCGAACTTCCCGCCCGCATGCAGCACGGTCATGATCACTTCGAGCGCGCTCCTGCCGGTGACGTGCTTGTCGACCGGGATGCCGCGGCCGTCGTCGATCACTTCGACCCGGCCATCAGCATGGATCGTCACGTCGATGCGGGTGGCCTGGTTGGCCATCGCCTCGTCGATGCTGTTGTCGACCACTTCCCAGACGAGCTGATGCAGCCCGCGGGCATCGGTCGAGCCAATGTACATGCCGGGGCGCTTGCGGACGGCCTGCAGCCCTTCGAGGACCTGGATGTCGGCGGCGGTGTACCCCGATGCCGCCTTGGAGCGCCGGGTCTTCGCCGCAGGTTCGACGGTCATGCGCCTTCAGCCACCTCGTGGGCGTGTGCGTGCGTTGCTTCGGCGGAGATCGCCGGTTCGGCGGGGATCGCCGGTTCGATGGAGATCGCCGCCTGCCGGCGGCCCTCGATGGGTTCGGAGTGCAACGTACCCGCGGCGCCCCGGGTGATGATCGAATAGATGCGGTCGAGCTCCTCGTCCGAATAGAAGTTGATGACCAGGCGTCCACCGCGTCGGGTGCGCACGATGCCCACCTTGGTCGCCAGCATGCCACGCAGCTGTGCCTCCACGTCGGCAAGGTCGCCGCTCACCGGTCGGCGGCGATGGGGCTCGCCCTGGTCGCGCTTGCGGCGCACCAGCTCCTCCGTCTGGCGCACGGAGAGGTGCCGCTCCAGGACGAGCTGCAGCACCGCGCGCTGGAGCTCCGGGACGGTGAGCGCGGCCAGCGCGCGCCCGTGTCCCTCCGTGATGCGGCCGTCCAGGATGGCCTGCTGCGTCTCCGCGGCAAGATCCAGCAGGCGCAGGCTGTTCGAGATCGCGACGCGGCTCTTGCCGACCTGGCGAGCGACCTGCTCATGGGTCAGCCCGAATCGGTCAATCAGCTCGCGGAAGGCGAGCGCCTGCTCGATTGCGTTGAGGTCGGCGCGCTGCAGGTTCTCGACAAGCGCCAGCTCGAGCGTGTCGTTGCCGCTCGACTCGCGCACGATCGCCGGAATCGTGGTCCTGCCGGCGAGCCGACTGGCGCGCAGCCGTCGTTCCCCGGCGATCAGCTCATACCCGCCGTCGATGCTGGCGCGGACGACGATCGGCTGCAGCAACCCATGCACCTCGATCGAGGTCGCGAGCTCGGCGAGCTGCTCGTCATCGAACTGGCCGCGCGGCTGATGCGGGTTGCGTGCGATACGCTCGATGGGCAGCTCCCGCACGCCGTCGGCCTCGCGGCCACGCGGGATGAGCGCGTCGAGGCCGCGCCCCAGCCCGAACGACTTAGCCACGCGCGTGCACCTCGGCGGCGAGATGTCGGTAGGCGCGAGCGCCCCGCGACGCCGGATCGTACAGAGCAATCGGCAACCCATGGCTGGGCGCCTCGGACAGGCGGACGCTGCGCGGCACGATCGTGTCGAAGACGGTGCCATTCATGTGGTGGCGCACCTCGGCCGCGACCTGCGCGGACAGGTTCGTCCGTGCGTCGTACATGGTCAGCACGACCCCATCGATCTCCAGCCGCGGGTTCAATCCCTCGCGTACGAGGCGGATGGTGTTCACCAACTGGCTCAGGCCCTCCAGGGCGTAGTACTCGGTCTGCATGGGAATCAGCACGCCGTCCGCTGCCGTCAGCGCGTTCACGGTCAGCAGCCCCAGCGAGGGCGGGCAGTCGATGATCACGCGTTCATATCGCCCATCCAACCCCGCGAGGCTGGCCGCGAGCCTCCGCTCCCGCGCGGCCACGCCAACCAGCTCGATCTCGGCGCCCGAGAGCGCGGTGGTCGATGGGACGACATCCAACCCGTCGATCGAAGTTCCCACCACGAGCTCGTGGATGGGCGTCCGATCGATGAGCGCGTCATAGATTGAGCGCTCGAGTGCTCGTCGGTCGATTCCCAGGCCGCCAGTGGCGTTCCCCTGCGGATCCAGATCGATGACGAGGGTCGACGTTCCGGAGAGGGCCAGATAGGCCGCCACATTGACCACGGTCGTCGTCTTGCCGACGCCGCCCTTCTGGTTTGCACAGGCCGTGACCCTGACCACAGACGCTCCGCTGCGAGTTCGAATGGGCTCGTTGATTCTACCAGTTTCCCGCTTACCGGGCGCTTACCAGCGGCGTAGTTCGCGGGTTACCGGCGGCGTCGTTCGCGGCCGATGTTTCACGTGAAAACTCAGATGTGAGCGCGGCGGGGGCAGAGGTCCCATGGCGGGCAGGCCGGCCCTCGGTATACTCGTCGGCGTCCGCCGGCACCGTCCGCCGCGCCAAACACCGGGGGCAGTTCCGATCACCTACACCAGCGCCCTCCTCGCCGTCCTCGTCGGCTTTGTTCACGCCGGCCTT
>JBBSHF010000025.1:0-23147 GCA_038253355.1 Candidatus Limnocylindria bacterium | reverse complement strand
GAGCGGTTGAACACGTCGCCGGGCTGCCAGGGAGTGCCGAGTGCCGGAAGGAGCCATCGGTCGAGCCCGATCCAACCGGCGTTGCGCCAGGCAAGCACGATGAGCGTGCCGAGGATGATCAGGATCGGATTGCTGCTGACGGTACCGGCGAGCAGGTAGTTGGCATTCATGACGATCCCGAAGAAGGCCGCGATGCCGGTCAGCACCCCGAGGATCAGCGCCACCCCGACGGCCAGCTCACCGAGCGTGATCAGCCAGCCGAACAGGCCAGCATTGGGGATCACGAAGTTCTGCAGGAATGCTCCATACCAGCCGGTCACGTCAGCATGCTCGCCACCGGTCTTGGCCAGCGCGCCTTGTGCGAAGCCCGTCACCGCGGCGCCCGCCTGTGAGCCGGTCCATGCCGGCGAGCCGAGCTTGCTGAGCGCTGCGCTCAGCCATTCGTAGCCCAGGTACAGGCGCACGATGAGCCAGATCCACGAGGCGCGCGTGTCGGCGAAGAGGAACCGTGCGAACGGTGGCTCGCGGAGCTCGCCCGGCCGGCGCGTTGTTGCAGTCATTCCGATTTCTCCGTGTTATTTTTCTTCCATTCTCGCGGGCAGCCGTCCCGTCCCACATGGCCGCAGCGCCCGTAACAACGGGACGGACGGCTCGTGCGCGGTGGGCCATCTGGCCCTGCTCCTGACGGCCGACGGCCGTCAATCTTTCCGCATGCAGGCCGATTCCATCCGTGCGGCGCCCACCAATGATGAGGCGAGGGCAGGCATGTCCCACCTCGTCATCGTCAGGGAGGTCGACGTTCCGGCCGATCGCCTTCGCCGGGCGCTCGGCGACCCAGACCTCGGCTGGCTCGGGTCAGCACTCGAGGAGGCCGATGCGCCGATTGGCATGCAGCGGCACCTCACCGATCTGGGTATGCAGATCGGCGATCGTGCGGGAGGCGTGTTCCGCAAGGCGGCAATCGTCGATCTTGGCCCGATCCGCCGTGTGGGCGACGGCTACGAAATGGAGATCGCCTGGCGCGCAGCGACGCTCGCACCGCTGTTCCCGGTGTTCGCCGGGCGCCTGGCCATCGCCGACGGCGAGCTGCGGGTCGAAGGCTGGTACGCACCGCCCGGCGGATTCATCGGTCGAGTCGCCGACAGGATGCTTTTGAAGATCGCCGCGCGTGGAACCGCGCGCTGGCTGTTGGCGGCGTTGGCCAACGCCGCCAACAGCCTGGAAGAGACGAAGAGCTAGCCGCGATCGAGGCCGTGCTTGACGACGAATGCGGCAGCCTGGGCGCGTCGCTGCAGGTCGAGCTTCGACAGGATGCTGCTGACGTAATTCTTCACGGTCTTGTCGGAGAGGAACACCTCGGCGGCGATCTCCTTGTTCGTCTTGCCCTCGGCCACCAGCAGCAGGATCTTGCGCTCCTGCGCCGTGAGGTCGGCGAGCTCGTCGTGCTCGCCGCCGGAGGCTGCGCGCCGGACGCGTTCAAGCACGCGCTCGGTGACCGCGGGGTCGAGCAATGAGTCGCCGCGGCCGACCGCCTCGAGGGCGGCGACCAGGTCACGGCCGCGGACCTGCTTGAGCAGGTAGCCACTGGCCCCGGCGATGATCGCCGACAGCACGGCCTCCTCATCTGGGTAGCTGGTCAGCATCAGCACCCGCGTCCGCGGCATCTCGGCGCGGATCTCGCGGCATGCTTCGATCCCGGAGCCGTCGGGCAGTCGCACATCCATCACGACCAGGTCGGGTTGGTGCCGGCGCGCGGCGGCGATCGCCTCGGCCACCGTGCCAGCCTGCGCCACCACGCTGAACTCGGAACGCCGCTCGAGGAGCGCGACCAAGCCCTGGCGCACGATCTCGTGGTCGTCGACCACCAGCAGCCGCAATGGATGGGTTGCGTCGGGCGTCTCTTGCGTCATTCCGAAACCGTTCCTGGGTCCGAGCCATGCGGGATCTCGACGATGATACGAGTGCCAGCTCCCGGCTGGCTTTCAATCTGAAGCGTCCCACCCAGGCGCACGGTGCGGTCGGCGACATTGCGCAGGCCCTCGTGCGCCCCGACCAGCGGTGCGCTTCTGTCGAAGCCACGGCCGTCGTCGGCGATCTCCAGGTGGAGCGCGCCCTCCTCCGGGCGAACAGTGATGGTTGCGCGGCGCGCATCCGCGTGACGGGCCACATTGCTCAGCGTCTCGCGCACGATGCTGAGCAGCTCGCCGCTCACCCCGACCGGCAGCGGCTCGGGCTCCGTGCCGCGCACGTCGATGTCAACGGTTGAGTTCAGGCGCACCTCGTTGGCGAGCGTTTCCAACGCTACGAGCAGCCCACCCTCCTCGAGCAGGATCGGCCGCAGCCCGAAGATGAAGCTGCGGATCTCGTTGATCGTGGCGTGCAGCGCGTCGATGGCGCGATCGACCCGTTCGCTCGCCTGGTCAGGCGCCTCCCCGATGAGTTCGGGGACGTCCTCGAGTGACAGGGTCACGCCGTAGATGCGCTGGATGATCGAGTCGTGCAGATCGCGACTGATGCGTTCGCGCTCGCTGACGATCCCCAGCCGCCGCACCCGGTCGTGCAGCCGGGCGTTCTCCATGGCGATGCCGGCGTGCAGTGCGAACCGTTCAACCAGGCGCCGGTCATCTTCGCTGAACTCCGGGGCGCCGTGCTTGTTGGTCAGGTACAGCCGGCCCATGGAGCGACCCTTGACCGTGATCGGTACGCCCAGGAACGAATGCATCGGCGGGTGGTGCGGCGGAAAGCCATACCGATGCGGATCGGTGTTGATGTCCGGGATCCGAAACGCGCGGTTCTCGCGGATGATCAGTCCCAGCAGTCCGCGGCCGACCGGTAGCGAGCCGATCCGTTTTCGCACCTTGGCGCTCATGCCGCTGGTGATGAACTCCTCGATCGCACCCAGCTCATCCACGATGCCCAGCGCCGCGTACTCGGCATCGGCCAGCTCGCGGACGCGATCGACGATCTCCTGCAGGACGCGGTCGAGCGCGAGCACGCCGGCAACCCCCTGGACCGCAATGTCGAGCGCGGCCAGGTTTGCCTCGGCCAGATCCGCTCGGGCCTTGCCATGCTCTCCCGCCAGCGCGAGACCGATGGCCTGTGCCGCCAGGCGGACGCCGTCGGCATCGGCCGGGTCGAGACGCAGGTGGCCCAGGCCGACCCCGGCCTCGATGGCGCCGATGGCGACCCCATCGCGCCCTGATTCGCCAGCCAGCGTCCCGCACGAGATGTCGACCGCGGCGAGAGGTGGCGCCTCCACGCTGAGCGCGGCGCCGCGCAGTCCGAGTGGTCGCAGCAGACCGTCAAGCGCATCGGTCAGCTGTGTCCGTTGAGCCTCGCTGCGGCCGCGCTGCCAGGCCGCCAGGGCGTCGAGCAGCAGCGACAGGGGCAAGACGACACGCTCAGGCATGCGGCCAGCCTACCCGCACGTCCCACCCAAAGGGGACATCGGTCGTGCGAGCGGGGGCCGAATGGCACATCCGCAAGCATGCATCGGTCTGGCCAAATGGGAATAGACGAAATGAGGCTGCCGCAGGCGGCCCAGTAGCAGCAGGCAATCGATGACCAGGGCAACCATCTTCATCTCCGCATTCGTCAGCATGGCGTTGCTGACCTTGATCTATGTCCAGGTGTCGAATCAGCCGCAGCGTGCCGAGAATCCGGCCGCGTCGCTGGGTGTGCTTCAAGTCCATGCCATCGACCTGGCGTTCAAGCCGAACATGCTCGAGGTGCCGAAGGCGGGACGCTACACCGTAAAGTTCACCAACGACGGCAAGATGGCGCATGACATCACCTTCGCGGACGGAGCGACCGCGCCAGCCGCTCCCGGTAAGACGGTGCGCCTCGAGGTGAACGTGCCCGCGGCCGGCATCGACTTCATCTGCTCCATTCCGGGGCACGCCGCCGCGGGCATGAAGGGCATGATCATGATCGCCGGCGCGACGGCCGCCGGATCGGCCGCTTCGCCCGGCGCGGGCACCGCGGATCATGGTGGTCCGGCGCCGACACTCGACATCGCGAAGGACCCGAAGGCGCCGAAGTACGAGCCGCGCGACGCCACTGCGCCCAGGGCGCTTCCCGGCAGGGTGCATGACATCGAGCTCGTCACCCAGGAGAAGCTGATGACCGTCGCCGACGGCTACGTGCAGAAGGTGTGGACCTTCAACGGGTCGGTCCCGGGTCCGGTGCTGCGGGTCAAGGTCGGCGATACGGTCCGGATTCACCTCAAGAACCCGGCGACCAGCCAGATGTCGCACTCGGTTGACTTCCACGCCAGCATGGTGGCCTGGAACGACGAGATGACCGATATCGCCCCCGGCCAGGAGAAGCTCTACGCGTTCACCGCCGAGCACGCCGGAGTGTTCATGTACCACTGCGGCACCAACCCGACGCTGCAGCACATCGCCAATGGCATGTACGGCATGATCATCGTCGAGCCCAGGGAGGGCCTGCCGAAGGTGGACGCCGAATACGCCATCGTGCAGAGCGAGTGGTATCTGGGACCGCAGGGCCAGCCGGCCAGCCTCGAGAAGGCTTCCGCCGCCGCGCCGGCTCCGGACTTGGTGGTCTTCAACGGCATCGCCAACCAGTACAAGGACAACCCGATCAAGGTCGCGACCGGTGCGCGGGTACGCGTCTTCGTGCTGGACGCCGGCCCGGACGTGGACAGCTCGTTCCACATCGTGGGGACGATCTTCGACGATGTGATCAAGGAAGGCATCCATCTGCAGCGCGGGAACAAGGGCTCCTGGGGATCCCAGGCGGTCGACCTGTCCCCGGCACAGGGCGCCATCGTCGAGTTCACCACGGCGGAGGACGGTCTCTATCCCATGGTGACGCACGCCTTCAACATGGTGGGCCGTGGCGCGCTCGGCCTCTTCCAGGCCGGTGACGGCGATCCCCTCAACTGACCCGATGAACCTGGTCATCGGTCCGATGCCGGAGCGGCGCGATGCCGCTCCGGCATCCTCGCGCCTGACCGAACGCACGATCCTGCAGCTGGGCGTTGCCCTGGCGGCAAGCTTCGTGGTCCTTTCCCTGGTTGGCGGCCTGCTGCCGTTCGGACCGCTTCATGGCTGGACCGCGATCCACCTGGCGCTGGCCGGCGCGACGACCGTCGCCATCGGCACCTTCATGCCGCACTTTGGGGTGACGCTGGCCGGGACGCGGGCCGAGCCTGCCCGCCTGCGCCTGGCGGGCGTGCTGTGCCTGGCACTCGGCATGGCCGGCGTCGCGCTCGGCCGGCCACTGGCCGGTAATCGCGTGGCGGCGGTGAGTGGGTTGCTGGTCCTCATCGGTCTGGGGATCACCGCCTGGAACACGTATGCCCCCATGCGATCCGGGCTTGCGCGTCGACACCCGATCGTGCAGGTGACCTACGGCGTCGCGCTCACCGACATGACGGTGGGTGCGTCGCTGGCGATCCTGCTGCTGCTCGGCTGGGGACCGGTCGCTTCGCATTGGATCGCGCTGAAGCCGGCGCACGTCTGGCTGAACGTGTTCGGCTTCGTGTCGCTGACGATCACCGGAACCTTGATCTACCTCTATCCGACGATGCTCGGGACGCGCATCCGGCCGCATCCGAGCATGGCGGTGGCGGTGCTCGGGCTGCTCATCGGACCGCCGATGGTTGCGGCCGGCGCGGCGCTGGAAGCGCAGGCGATCGCGGTGGCCGGGGCGGCGTCGACGCTGGCCGGCGGGCTGGGGCTGCTCGGCTACGGCGTGGATGTGTGGCGCCGCCGCGGCCGATGGGCGAACGACCTGGCCTGGCATGCCCTGACGGCGCGCCATGGCATCGCCGGCATGGCGTGGTTCGTGGCGACGGTGGCGACGGCGCTGGTGGGGCTCGTGCGCGATGGCGTTGCGCTCCCAGCCTGGTCGGTGGGCGCCATGGCGGTGCCGCTCATCGGCGGTTGGGCGCTGCAGGAACTGGTCGGCGCGTGGGGACACCTCCTGCCGGCGGTCGGCCCCGGCGACATGGCCGCCAAGGCGCGGCAGCGCGACGTGCTGTCGCGGTGGGGCTCTTTGCGCATCGTGGCCTGGAACCTGGGTGTGCTCCTGTTGTGGACCGGGCTGGGCCTCGGCATCGGGCCATTGATTGCCGCGGGCGGGCTCCTGCTCGGCGGCGCGCTGGTCACCGCCATCGGCCTGCTGGTCGCCGCACTGCTTGTCGGCCGCTCATCCAGCCCGGTTCGCGGGGTCCGCAAACTCGCGAGCGGCGGCGGGACAGCCATACACCGAGCAGCGGCGCGCCTGTGCCGGATTTGCGCATCTGGTCAGATCAGCCGTAGGGGGCTGAGCAAGGACCCGGAATCCGCCTCCGACGGCTGAGCACCCTCGCTGGCTGGTTGATTCAGCCGCCGAAGGCCACCCACCGCCAGTTCGACGGCTGATCGTGCCAAATGGCGCAAAACGCAACGAAGGTGCGCGGGCGCATCCAGCCGCCTCGCGGCTGACACGCGCCACGCTCTCTCAGTCGATGCGGATGGCCTCTCGTTGCATCCGCTGAACGTCGCCGACCACCCGCCGCGGCGGATGCGGTCGCCGCGAAGCGAGGTCGTGGACGACCGCGATGGCGGACGAGGCAACGAAGAGCAGGAGCGCGAGCACGTTCAGCATGCCGCCGGCCTGCCACAGCGGCCGAGCTCCGAACAGGTCGCCCCCGATTACGCGCAGCAGCAGGCCTGCATGCAGCAGCGCCAGGTGCGCGTAGAAGCGCGGGTGATAGGGGAGTGCCACGCGCAGCACGGACGGCACGATGACCGGCGCGTGGCCGAAGACCATCGAGATCACGAAGCCCAGGAAGAGGGTGTGCAGCATCGCGTCGTAGGCCCAAGCGCTGCCCGCGCCGAACACCAGCCACGTGATCCCAGCGACGGCCAGCCAGCCGTAGCCGATGAGCAGGCAGACGGCGATGTACCGCGTGACGCCGGCCATCCGGACGGTCCGGCGCGCGAGGTCGTGGCTCGCCAGCCAGGCTGCCAGCGCCACCAGGCCGATGCCGGCGAGCCGCATCCCGGCTTCGGGGCTGGCCAGGCTGCCGACAACCCCCGCGCAGAAGAGCGCCGCGGCGCCGATGAAGGTCAAACGGGCGCGCGGCGAGAGCCGACCGAGGCGCGACAGCTCGAGTCGCTCTCCGGCGATGGTCAGCACCAGGAAGGCCGCCAGCCAGGGGACGATGGCGCTGACCGGGCTGCCGGTCAGCCAGAGCAGCACCGCGGCGGGCCAGGCGAGCGCCCCGGCGGCCTGGACGCGCGTATGCAGCGACGCTTCGATGCGGTCGAAGGCGACATACATGGCGACGAAGATGAGCCCACCAATCAGGAAGAGGATGCCGGCGAGCAGGTCCGGCCTGCCGAGCACGAGGGCCATCGCGGCCAGCCCGGCGGCCAGCGGGGCGAGATAGGCCCAGCCCGCGCCCAGCGCGACCGCACGCTCCAGGGCGATCATGGTGCCCAGGAAACCGAGCGCCATGAGTAGGCCGTGCGCGGCCACGAGGTGGGCAGCGGTGGGCGCCACTGCCAGGCCGAGCAGCCCCAGGGCCCCTGTGAGGCCGGCCAGCAGCGACGCGCCACCGAGCGTGAGCAACGCCAGGCTGCGCCGGTCGATCATCGGTTCCAGCCGAGCTGTGCCTTGGCCGTATCGGTCATCTTGTCGGAGGACCACGGCGGTTCGTGTGTCAGCTCGACGGCCACGTCGAGCACGCCGTCCAGGCCGAGCAGCGCCCAGCGGATGCCGTTGGACAGGTAGGAGCCGATGGGACAGGCCGGTGTGGTTGTGGTCATCAGCACCCGGGCGACGCCATCGACGACCTCGGCGTCATAGACCAGTCCCAGGTCGACGATGTTCACACCCAGCTCCGGGTCGATCACCGTTCGCAGCTGGCCGGTGATCGCGCGCTGATCGACCGGTGTCGCGAGCAGGTCAGAGAGATCCATTGATCGCTCAGCCACCGTCTCGTACTCCCAGATGCGCGAGGCAGAGGCTCGGCTCGACGAATGGCTCAAGGCCGACGGCATCCAGCGGCGCGCCCAGCTCGTGCAGCGCGCCGCGCATCAGGCCCAGGTGGACCGCGCAGACCACGTCGCGGCGGTCCCGCGCCAGCGTGCCGAACGGGCAATGGTGCAGCCTGATGGTGTTGCCGGATCCGTTGGATGCCTCAGGAGCGAAGCCTGCGTCATCGAGCAGGCTGACCAGACGAGCGACCGCGTCGCCATCGGTTGGCGTCGACGGCAGGCCATCGGCGAGGGCATGACCCCAGCGTTCACCGGCCTCCGTGGCCGCCGCCGTCACATCCGGCCGCCGCGCCAGCTCATTGGCCAGCACGCCGGCGAGTGCTCGATAGGCCTGGGGATCCTCTTCGCCCGCCTCCGGCTGCGCGACGTAGCGCAGCGCCGGACGGCCGCGGCCGCTCGGCTGAGCTGTCTCGCGGACAACGAGCCCGGCGGCAACCAGCTGATCGAGGTGCTCGCGGGCGGTATTTGGATGGAGATCGACCGCATCGGCCAGCTCGCGAACGCCCATCGGTCCGGATGCCTGACGCAACACCGCCAGCAGCCGCGAACGGCTGATGCCGGCCAGGACCCGATATCGCACCAGCGGAGAAGTCATGCTTGCATTTTGCACGGAAGTGGACGTAAATATCAAGTGTCCACGGAATCCGGCCAAGGAGCCCGAGATGACCTTCACCGATGCGCAGGCGGCCGATGCCATGCGCAGTCACCATGCCGAGCTCGAGATGGGACTGCGCAGGCGGGTCGCCGGACTCGGCGCCGCCGTCCAGGCGCGACAGCCGCACTTTGCGGAGCAGCAGGCGGTGCTCGACTTTCTCGAGGGCGAGCTGCTGCCGCATGCGATCGCGGAGGAACAGGCGCTCTACCCGGCGGGCGACACGGGCGTGACCGCAATACTGGTGCGCGCCATGCGTGACGAGCATCGCAATCTGGTCGCGCACGTCGACGCGTTCCGAGACGCCAGCGATGCGGTCCAGGCGATCGGCCTGGGCAGCGCCATCCTGGCGCTCTTCGAGTCACACCTCACCAAGGAGAACGACCTGCTGATCCCAGCGCTGGTCGCAGACGAGAACGTGTCGCTCGCCGATCTGCTCGGCGGCATGCACGAGCTGCTGGGCAGCGGACGGGACGGCGGGTGACCGATTCCGCCGTCGACGGGTTGGCCGGGGTGCTCATCAAGGCCCTGCGACGGCTTGGCACCGCCGGTCAGCCCGAGGCGGCCAATCGACTGGCCGCAGAGGCCTACGCAAGCGTGCGGCGCGATGAGCCGCGTATCGCATCCCGCATCGACGGCGTGATGCATCACCTGGCGCGGCTCGAGGAAGCTGCGCAGGCAACAGCTGAGAGGAGCAAACCGGTGACTGACGATCTTGTTCTGGACGTGCGCAGCGAGCCGCCCATCCGGCGCCATGGCCTGATCTTCGAGACCTTTGATGCCCTTGCGGTCGGCGCGGCATTCGTGCTCGTGAACGATCACGACCCGAAGCCGCTCTACTACCAGTTCGCCGCGGAGCAGGGCGGAACCTTCAGCTGGGACTACCTGGAGCAGGGGCCGCAGGTGTGGCGCGTTCGCATCGGTCGAACGGCTGCGGCCAACGTCGCGCAGCCGGCCTGAGTGACCGATGGCCCGGTGATCGTGAGCCGTGCGGCCCTGTCGTCGGGCCGGCGGCTCTGGTTTGATGAAGGCGAAGTAGAGGAGAGCTCACATGCCTGTTCTGACCGAGGTCGATGCAACCCGCGACCACGCCGCCGCCGTGCAAACCGATGTCGCCATGCGCGGGAAGATCCACGATCGCGCCCGTGACGGAGTGCTCGATCATTGGGCCTGCGGCATCGCTGACGACGCCGAGGCGGGCCATGACCACCGGTGCAACGACATCATTCCGGAGCTGATCCTCGAGCTCATCTGAGCGGTGGGCCCTCCTGGGCCGCGCTGCGTCCCGGACGCGAGTGCGGTCCCATTTGCGCCATCTGGTCAGATCATCCGTTGGCGGTCCAAACGCGCGCCATCTGGTCAGATCAGCCGTCGGGGGCTGAGCAAGGACGTCGGTACGTCAGATTGCGCGGATCCGCGCCAGCCAGGCTTGCGCCGTTCCGCCCTCGAAGCCGGTCGCGAACGTCGACGGCTCGACCGATTCGACCTGCCAACCGTCCTCGAATGCACTTCGGAGCTGTGCCTCGCTGATCCGGTAGGGTCCGCCCCAGTCCGGCTCGCGATCGGAAAAGCAGAGCAGATGCAGGTGGCCGCCCTCAAGCGTGACCTCGTGCAGGCTGGCCGCGTATCGAATCGCCTCATCGGGCTCGAAGACGTGGAAGAGCCCGGAGTCGACCACCGCCTGGAACCGATGCGCCAGCCCTCCGAGGTCGAGCGCATCGGCCACCTCGAAGGTCGCCCTGATGTCGCGCTCGCGAGCCTTCTGCCTCGCGCCCTCGATTGCAGCGCCAGCCCAGTCGGCGCCGGTGACGTCGAGTCCGCGTGACGCCACCAGGAGCGAGTTCTCGCCGGTCCCGCAGCCGATGTCGAGCAATGGTGAGGCCAGCAGTCCTGCATCGGCCAGCGCGACGATGACTGGCTGCGGCGCGCCGATATCCCACGCACGTTGCGCCGAACCGTCTCGGTACGAGCGGTCCCAGGGTTGCGGGCGACCCGCCGTTCGCCGTTGGCTGTCCGTCATGCCGGTCAGGATACCGGGCTTGGACGCGCTATTCAGGCGCCCCTTCGACGACGTGACGACCGATGCAGGCCACCGGCTGGTCACTCGTCTGTCGAAACCGCCGAAAGCCGATGAGGCTGCCCCGGCGCGCGATCGATGAGGTGCTCGACCTCGAAGCCGTCGAGCGTCAGGGCATCCGCGATCAGGCGCCGATGGCAGCGCCACCACACCGTCTCGGCGCACATGATCGCCAGCGCCTCGCCGGCCTTCGCCCGGTCCTCCAGCGCGTGGAGCGCGGTGCGGAACTCGGGCGTGGCCATGTATGCGCTATAGGCCGCGAAGGCCGGAGAACGCCAGCCGCTCTTCGCCAGCGCTGCGGCATCCGCCGAACGTCGGCCACCGAGCGCTTCGCCCCACCATTCATAGCCGATGCCTCGTGCCGGCAGATCCTCCGCCAGCCGCTCGCGCGCCAGGTGCGGCTGCCGCTGACCCTTCGGGTAACGCCGTACGTCGATCAGGGTCGAGACGCCGGCCTCGCGAAGCAGCGCGGCCAGCTCATGGGTCGTGCGCGTGCCGTGCCCAATGGTGCGAACGACCGCCGACGCAGCTGGCTCAGCTGAAGCGGAGGGGGAGCGCGGCAAGGCCGTTGCTGGGGTAGACCGTGCGGCGCGGCGCCTCTCCGGCCAGTTCGAACAGCTTCGTCTCCGAGAGCAGCACTTCGAGCGCCACGCGCATCTCCATGCGGGCCATGGACGCGCCCAGGCACAGGTGAATGCCCTGGCCCCAGACCATCCCGTCGGTCGTCTCGCGGTCGATCCTGACGGCGTCCGCATCATCGAAGGCACGTGGGTCCCGGTTGGCGGCGATCCACATCAGCGTCAGGTTCTCGCCGGCGGGGATCGTCCTGCCCTGGATCTCGACCTCGCGCGTTACCGTCCGACGGTTGGCGACGAGTGGATCATCGACTCGCAGGATCTCCTCGATCGCCGCCGCAATGAGCGAGGGATCGGCCCGCAGCTGCTCCTGGAGGTCCGGCCGATTCGCCAGATACAGGACCACCACGCTCAGGGCAGCCGCGACCGTCCCTTCGCCTGCGATCCAGTTGCGCAGGGTGCTGATGATCTGCTCGTCGTTGAGCCGCTGACCGTCGACATCGGTCGCCAGGAGGGCGTCGGTCACGTCACTGACCTCGTCCGGCATGCGATGGACGTCCAGGTTCGCCTTGACGTGCTCCGCGAGGAGGCTTGCCAGCGCCTTGCCAGCGGCACGATCCCGGGTGAAAGCCGCCTGCTGGTTGCCATGCGTCCATCCGCCAAGAGACTCCCACTGGTCTTCGGGCCACCCGAGAAACGCGCACAGCGTCCGAAGCGGAAACGGCGTGGCGAAGGCATCCATGAACCCGACCTCGCCTTGGGCGAGCATCGCCTCGACCAGCTCCTGTGCGATCTGCCGGCTGCGCGGCTCGAGTGCAGCCATTCGCTCATCGGTGAAATGGGGCGCGAGCGCCTCGCGGTATCGGCGGTGCTCCGGCGGATCCATGCCGTTCGGAATGGCGATGCGCTTCGAGGCGCTGCTGTACGTCGTGGGATCGGCCAGCACAGCAACCACATCCTCGTGACGAAACACCGACCAGCCCATGAACTCGCTGAGGGCGATCGGACATTGTTCGCGCATCTCGTCGTACGCGCGACGCTGGTCTGCGAGGACCAATGGATCTCGTGGATTCCAATCATGTTGCTCTGTGCTCAATTGCTGCTCCTAGGTCCAGTTCGTCCGATTTCGTTTGCCACCTCGAAGATGGCCCGCGTCACATTGATGCCGCGCGGACAGGCCTCGACGCAGTTGAAGATCGTGCGGCAGCGCCACACGCCGTTGGCGTCGGCCATGATCTCCAGGCGTTCCTCGTGCGCCTGGTCGCGGCTGTCGAAGATGACCCGATGGGCGTTGACGATGGCGGCCGGACCCACGTAGTCCGGATTCGTCCAGAATGATGGGCACGAGCTGGTGCACGCCCCGCACAGGATGCATTTCTCCGTGTCGTCGAAGCGCTGCCGCTCGGCCGGTGACTGGCGCCGCTCCCTGCCGTCCGCCGGCGGTGGCTCGTCATCGACCACGAACGGCATGACACTGCGGTAGTGGTCGAAGAACGGCTCCATGTCGACGAGCAGGTCCTTGATGACCCTGAACGTCGGCAGGGCCTCAACCTCGATACGGGTTCCCAGGTTTCGGGCGAGCATCTGACACGCGAGCCGATTGCGGCCGTTGATCAGCATCGCGTCAGAGCCGCAGACGCCGTGCGCGCAGGAGCGCCGGAAGGTCAGCGTGCCGTCCTGATACCACTTCACCTGGTGCAGCAGGTCAAGCACGCGATCGCCCGGGTCAGCGGCCACCGCGTACGCTTCCCAGTGCGGCTCCACATCGTTCTCCGGGTTGAAGCGCTTGATTCGCAGCTCGATGTCTGGCACTGTCCTCCCCCTAGATTGGCGCGATCTGGCTGTAGTGCAAAATATCCTCTCGCCAGCCACCCTTCCCTTCTCCAATGGTCCGATAGTCGGCGATGAGCTCGACCGACCGCACCCACTTGACCATCTTGTAGCCGAGCTGACTCTCGAGCCGCAGCCGGAGTGGCGCGCCAAACGCCATCGGTAGCGGTCCGCCGTTCATTTCGTAGGCCAGGATCGACTGCGGATGTCCGGCAAGCTCGAGGTCGATGGTCCCGTAGAAGTACTCATGCTCGCCCTCGTGCTCCCACTTGTCGTCGAAGGTACGGAACAGCAGATACCGCGCCTCGGGCAGCGGGCGGGCTCGTTCGAGCAGCGCGCTGAGCGGGACGCCGCCCCAGCTGACCACCTGGCTCCAGCCCTGGATGCAGACGTGCCTGGTCACCTGGCTGGTGGGCGCGATGGCGCGCAGCTGATCGAGCGTCAGCCTGAATGGCTGCTCGACCAGGCCGGAGACTTCGAAGGCGAACTCGTCAAAGTCGTGGGCGGCGAGTCGCTGCCACTCCGGATCGTGGGGCGCGCGACCGTTCGGCCGTGGCGTGGGCGTGATGGAGCCAGCCGGATAGGCCTGGCGTGAGACGAGCGGCTGCAGCAGGATTCGCTGCAGCGGGTCGACCAGGCGCTGCAGCAGGTTCTGCATCCGTCGAGGGTTGACCAGCGAACCGTGTGTGGCCCAGATGTGGACGGCCACCACCACCGCCAGCGCGAGGATGGCGACCGCAACGGCGAGCGCCGCCTCGGCCGAGGTCGGCTCACGGGTCAGACCCAGCACCATCTCTCCCAGGCCGAGCAGGATGCCGTGCGCAAAGACCAGCGCCGTGTGATGAACGACGAAGGCGACAAAGGCGAACATGCCCAGGAAATGGATGCTGCGCGCGGCCTGCCGGCCGCCGAACAGCCTGGGGAACCACGAAAATCGGCCGGCGACGGCCGGCGACATCGCCAGTCCGGTCGCGATCTGGAGCGGTGCCAGCAGGAAGATGACGCCGAAGTAGGTCAGCTGCTGCAGGGCGTTGTACGGGTTGCCGGCTGCCGGCGGCTGCAGCTGGAGGTACCCCGCGGCGGCCTGCGCGGCCTGCGGGAAGATGTCCCAGGAGGTGGGCACCAGGCGCCGCCACTGCGGGCTGGCGAACAGTAGGACCACGTACAGCAGCCCCGTGACAATCCAGCCAGCGAGGGCTGCGAAGTGCCAATAGCGGCCGAGTCCCAGGTGGTCACCGCCTGGCAGCGCGACCAGCGGGCTGTACGACTGCTTCTCGTCCTCCGCAGTCCACAGCTCGCGCGACGGCATGCGCTTGCGCGTGAAGCGCACCCACTCGGAGCCTGGCGCGCAGTGGTCGTTCCAGTAGAGCATGGGATGCGCCCCCAGGATCTCGATGCCGGAACGGATCAGCAATGACAGGAACAGGATGTCGAAGAAATGCGTCAAGCGGACCCACAACGGAAAGCCGAGCACCGCGGTATCCACCTCAGTCCTCCTCTGGATCGCGGGGTGGCGCATAGGTGCCGGCCGGTGGACCGACGGCGTGCCAGTCACCGATGACCCCGGGCCGAACCAGCGCGACGTACAGTCCCAGGGCGGGGCCGTAGATCAGGACGTACGAGCCGATGCCGTTCCACAGCTGCGTGGCGAGGTCGAGCCTGCCTGCCAGGAACGGAAACAGGGTCGGGACGGCGCCCAGAAAATTGATTTCCCAGATTCCGAACGCGAATGCCGCGCCATACACAATCAGCAACCAGAATCGGGCTGACAGCTGGTAGGTGAGTGCCAGCAGACCAACGAACAGCACGCCGAACAGCGCCGCAAGGGTGAAATGGATGACACTGCCCAGCAGGATCGTGATCGCCAAGGGAAAGTCACGATCGAATGCATCGGGTCCGACGACGAAGGCCGCAGCAAATCGGAACGGCATCCAGGCTGACCCTGCGAGGATCACGCTGCTGACGACGGCTGCTGCGCCCAGCACCAGCCCCGCGGCCAGGCCGGCGAGCGAACCGTGCACCACCACGGTATCGATATCTCGCCGCTCGACGATGACCGCCATGCTGTGCTTCTTCCTCAGAGGGCGCTCTGTAGCGGAGCTGAGAGAGGCCTCGTCAGTCTAGCTCCGAGCCTGACGAGCTACACTCAAAGCATAGAGGCGGCAGTCCAGGGAAGGGGCGCATCATGGAGGCGACGGTCGACTGGCCGGTATTCCCCTCAGCGCTGATCGGCCGCGAGATGGTGGCCGAGCGCACGATGTCGTTCCGCTTTGCCAAGCCCGCCGACTGGGATTACCGCGCCGGTCAGTTCATCGACATCACGCTGTGCGACCCTCCAGAGATCGATGCCGAAGGCGACACCCGCGGGTTTTCGATCTCGAGCGCGCCCTGCGAAGACGTGATCCAGGTCACTACCCGACTCCGCGACACGGCCTTCAAACGCGTGCTGCAGCACGCCCCACTCGGCACCGTGATGAAGCTGGAGGGACCGTTCGGCGAGTTTCGGCTCGATGATGGCACCCGTCCGGCGGTGGTCCTCACCGGAGGCATCGGTATCACGGTCTTCCGCAGCATCATCGTCCAGGGCATTCACGACGGCGGCCTGCGGTACCCGGTGGCGCTCTTCCATGCCAACCGCCGTCCAGAGGATGGGGCATTCCTGGTGGAGATGCGGCAGCTCGCATCGCGGGACCGGGATCTGAGCTTCATCCCCACCATGACGGCTTTGCCGGAGGCCGATGCGTCGTGGGACGGCGAGCGCGGTCGCATCGACATGGCCATGATCCTGCGCCACGTCAAGGATCTCGTCGACCCGATCTACTACATCACAGGCCCCGCGGGCATGGTCCAGGCCCTGCGCGCGATGCTGGTTGAGGCCCGAGTACCCGACGACGCCATCCGGACCGAGGAGTTCACCGGCTACTGACCCGCGGTCTGGCGCTGAGAGGAGAGCAGGAACATGGCGGCACAACGCTTCAAGCGTGGCGATCATGTCAGTTGGAATTCGGAAGCAGGCCGTGTCTCCGGTCGGATTACAAACGTGGTCACGTCCGAGATCGAGTTCAAGGGCTATACGGTCCATGCAAGTGGGGACGAACCGCAGTACCAGATCGCGAGCGACACGACCGATCACATCGCGATGCACAAGGGCTCCGCGCTCACCAAGCTAGCGGACTAGCCTTCAGGGCGTTCGCAGGTCCTCGGCGGGATCGAGACGGACGCTGAGCAGCATGCGGCTGGCCCTCAACGCACGGACATCGTGCTTGACGCCAGGCTCGAGCACGAGCACCGAACCTGCGGGCATGGAATAGTCTTCATTGGCCGTCGTCATGTGGATTGCACCGGAGAGAACATGAACAGTGACGAAGCCGTCTGCCGAGTGATCGCGCAGCCAGCCATTCGCCTCGAAGTCGAACAGGACGAGCGATACGCCTCCCTTGCGGAAGAGCGTGATCTGTCGATGGCCGTTCCGAGCCCCGCCCGGCTCGCTGCGCAGCTTGGCTGCCTCCGCCGCGAGATCGAACAGATGCTCGTTTCCGGCGAAGCGTTCCGACGGCCGTTCGCGTAACCGTTCGGTCTCCGGCCCGCCCTCAGGGTCCACCATGATCGAGTCTCCTGTGCGTAGGGCGCCACCATAGCGAACATCGGGCGGGCGTTTATGCACGCCATGAATCACCCGGCGCCAGAGAGTCGCCATGGGCGCAGCTTGATGCACCCGGCGCATGGCCTGACGCCACCGCGCCCGGTATGGCGCGCGTTGATGCACCCGATGGGTCGACAGCCTGGCCGGCCATGCCGTCGAAGGCGAAGATCGGCGGTGCGAGGTGGGAAGGTCCTTTGCCTCCTGCGGCGGGTGCCCTTCGGTGCTCGCTCGCGCCAGGGAGCGTCGCTACATTGAGGTCGTCCGTACTTCATGAGATACAATACAAATCATGAAGACGACACCAATCTCGCGTGGCGGTCAGATCTCCGTGCCGGCAGCCGTGCGACGCCGGTGGGGAACGTCGCGGGTGCTGGTGGAGGACCGGGGTGACTCGCTCGTTCTGCGGCCCGTCCCCGCCGATCCAGTCCAGGCTGCCATAGGGTCACTCGCCGCGGCTGGACCAACCAGTGCTGAGATGCGCGCAAGCTTCCGGGAGGAGGAGGCCGAGTCGGAGGAACGCCGCGGAGGATGACGGTGCTCGACGCCCAGGCCGTGGTGGCGCTGCTGCTCGGCGAACCCGCGGCCGAACGCGTCGCCGCGCTGATCCGCGACGAAAGTGATCCGGCGGTCATCAGTGCCGTGAATGTCGCGGAACTCCTCGACGTCCTCATTCGCCGGGGCCGGCCTGCGCCCGATGTTGCCGAGAAGCTCGGATGGCTGTTGGCGGGGGGCCTCGCCGTCGTCTCGGTGGATGAGGCTGTGGGTCGCTCTGCCGGCCTCATCCGCGCCGAGGACTACCACCGCGTTCGTCGTCCGCTGTCACTCGCCGACTGCGTCGCCCTCGCCACGGCCGTCGCACGCAACGACACTCTGGCCACCGCCGACCGCCCCCTGTCCGACGCCGCGAAGGGTCGGGGGGTCAAGGTGGTGCGGCTGCCAAACTCCGCGAGCTGACAATCGAACGGGTGGGTAGCGGCATCAAGGGCATGTGGTCCACAGTGCGGCCGTCGCCGTAGTATTCGAGCCGCCATGAATTGTCCCGACTGCGGCACGACCAATCGAACGGGCGCCAAGTTCTGCGTGAGCTGCGGCGCCCTCCTCGCACTGGCCTGTGTCACCTGCGGCACGCCGTATCAGGCGGGCGATCGATTCTGCGCCGAGTGCGGCACCACCCTGGCCGCCGCACCGGCTGCCACCGCCCCGTCTGCAGTGCCCGGCCAGGAACGGCTCACCGCCGCGACGACGGAGCGCCGGCTCGTCTCGGTCCTGTTTGCCGACCTCGTTGACTTCACCGCCAGGTCGGAAGACCGCGACCCGGAGGAGACGCGGGAGTTCCTGAGCCGCTTCTTCGACACGGCGCGGCTGATCATCGAGCGCTACGGAGGCACGGTCGAGAAGTTCATTGGCGATGCGGTGATGGCGGTGTGGGGCGCGCCCACGGCCCACGAGGACGACGCCGAGCGCGCGGTCCGGGCCGCGCTCGAGCTGGTCGACGCGGTCGCCGGCCTGTCCGAGACGGCCGGCGGTAGTGATGCGCTGGCCCTGCGCGCCGGCGTCCTGACTGGCGAGGCAGCGGTCACCATCGGCGCCACGAACCAGGGCATCGTGGCTGGGGACCTCGTCAATACGGCCTCGCGACTGCAGTCGGTGGCCGCTCCGGGCACGGTGCTGGTGGGTGAGGCGACTCGCCACGCAAGCGAGGCGGCGATCGCCTACGAAGCGGTGGGCGAGCAGCAGCTCAAGGGGAAGGCCGCGCCCGTCGCCAGCTGGCGCGCGCTGAGGGTCCTGGGCGGCCGTGGCGGGGCGCTGAAGTACGAGGGGCTCGAAGCTCCCTTCGTCGGTCGCGACCGCGAGTTCCGGCTCGTCAAGGACATCCTTCACGCCTCCGGCACGGACGGCAAGGCGCACCTCGTGTCGGTCATCGGTCAGGCGGGCATCGGCAAGAGCCGGCTCGCGTGGGAGCTCTTCAAGCACATCGACGGACTGAGCGACAGCCTGTGGTGGCACCAGGGCCGCTGCCTCGCCTACGGCGATGGCGTGACCTACTGGGCGCTGGCCGAGATGGTCCGCATGCGGGCCCGGATCGTCGACGGCGAGCCGGCCGAATCGGCCCGGGCCAAGCTGCGCGAGACGGCGGCCGAGCACATCCCGGACGCAGAGGAGCGAGCCTGGATCGAGCCGCGCCTGGCGCACCTGCTGGGGCTCGAGGAGATCGGCGGGGCCGAGAAGCAGGATCTCTTCGGCGCCTGGCGCCTGTTCTTCGAGCGGCTCGCCGCCGAGAGTCCGGTGGTGATGGTCTTCGAGGACATGCAGTGGGCCGATCCGGCGTTGATCGAGTTCGTCGAGCACCTTCTCGACTGGTCGCGCAACGCGCCGATCTTCGTGCTGAGCCTTGCGCGTCCGGAGCTTGCCAGCCGCCACCCCGATTTCGGCCGGTCGAGCCGCAGCTTCACCTCGATCTTCCTCGAGGCGTTGCGGCCCGACGCCATGCGCGCTCTGCTCAATGGTCTTCTACCCGGCGTCCCGAAGGAGCTCGAGGAGCGCATCCTGGGTCGCGCCGAAGGCGTGCCGATGTACGCGGTCGAGACCGTCCGCATGCTCCTCGACCGCGGGCTGCTGGTGCGCGAGGGTGCGGCGTATCGGCCCACCCGCGACATCGGTGAGCTGGAGGTACCCGACAGCCTGCATGCGCTGATCGCTGCGCGGCTCGATGGGCTGGCGCCGGAAGAGCGGACCGTCGTCCAAGACGCCGCGGTGCTGGGCAAGACGTTCACCCTCGACGGTCTGGAGGCGCTCAGCGGCCGGCCGACCGGGAAGCTCGAACCATTGTTGTCGTCACTCGTCCGCAAGGAGATTCTCCACCTGGAGCTGGATCCGCGCTCGCCCGAACGGGGGCAGCACACGTTCCTCCAGGACCTGGTGCGGGCGGTGGCCTACGAAGGGCTCTCGCATCGCGAGCGACGACGCAAGCACCTCGCGGCTGCGGAATACCTCGAGGCCAGCCGGGCCGCCGACCTCGACGAGATCGCCGAAGTCGTGGCAGCACACTACCTCGACGCGTACCGGCTCGAACCCGGCGCGCCCGACGCGGACGCCGTGGGTGAGCGAGCGCGCGCCCTGCTGACCCGCGCCGGCGATCGTGCTGCCTCGCTGGCAGCCACCGACACCGCCCAGCGGCTGTACGGACATGCGGCGGAGCTGGCAGATGACCCGGTGGAAGCCGCCCGCCTGATGTCACGCGTCGGGGACATGGCCGAGCTCCAGGCAAAGCTGGACGAGGCGGAGGCGGCCTACGAGACGTCGATCGATGGGTTCACGGCGGCGGGTCGCGACTTTGATGCCGCGCGCGTCTCCGCCAGCCTTGCCGAGGCCCAATATCGGGCAGACCCTGCGAAACACGCCCTCGAACGGCTCGCGCGTGCGGTCGAGACGCTGGGGTCCGGACCGATCAGCAAGGAGTTCGCGCATGCCGCGGCACAGCTGGCCGGGGGCCTCTTCTTCATCGGACGCGTGGACGAGGCAACCGCGCGATCACAGCAGGCGCTCAATGCCGCGGAGCAGCTTGGGGACGCCCAGGCCATCTCGCATGCGCTCAGCATTCGGGGGGTGATTGCCCGTGCCCAGGGCCGGCCGCACGAATCGCTGGCGATCACCCAGCACGCGCTGACGCTCATGATGGAGACGGACGCGGCGCCTGAGCAGGCACGCCTCTTCATAAACCTCGGCGACATGCGCCACAGCCTGGACCGATTCGCCGAATCGCTGGACGCCTACGAGCAGGGCCTCGCGTTCACGCGTCGTCGCGGTGACCGCCCGCGCGAGTGGTTCATGCGCTCCGAGAAGACCTTTCCGCTGACCATGCTCGGACGCTGGGACGAGGCCCTGGAGGACATTCTGGCAATCCCGGACGAACAGACCGCGCGCCAGGGCCTGTTGACCCACGTGGCGACGGCGACGGAGATCTACGTGGCGCGCGGACAGCGCGATCTGGCAGAGCACATGCTCGGCCTGGTCGGTGAGTACGAAACGTCGGCGGACTTCCAGGAGCGAGGGATCTGGGGCACGACCGCCGCCCGCGTGCGGCGCGCGGCCGGTGATCCGGCGGGCGCGCTGCAGGCCGCCCAGCTCGGTTTCGGCGACCACATGGACGAGATGCACGACCAGGTGGCACGCGAGAACTTCGTCGAGGTGATGGAGGCGGCGCTGGCGCTCCCTGACCTCGTGACCGCCGAGACGTACCTCACCCGCGCCGAAGCGCTGGGCCCCGGCCTGCGCCCGCGCTACGTGACGGCCCATGCTCGGCGCTTCCGCGCGCGGCTTCTGGACGCCGGCGTGGGCGAGGGTTCGGCTGACGAGGCCTACGTGGCCGCCGAAAGTGAGTTCCGCGCGCTCAAGCTGCCGTTCTGGTTGGCCGTCACGCTGCTCGAGCACGCAGAGTCGCTCAGCCGCCGAGGCGTGACGGACGACGCGCGACGCTCCGAGGCTGCGGTGATCTTCGAGCAGCTGAAGGCCACGCCCTGGCTGGAGCGTGCTCGCGCGGTGGGGGCGTCCGTCCCGAGCGCCAGCTGATCGAACGGCGCCGCGCACTAGCGATGTATGATGTTGTGTGTCCACGCAACATCGAGTACCGTTAGCCGATGAGCGACAGACGACTGACCGACGTACAGGTCATCGAATTCTTCCACCTGGCGTTCCTCCAGGTGCTGCAGGTGCGGCTGGATCAATCACAGTACGTGCTCAAGGGCGGCACGAGCCTGCACTACTTCTTCGGAAGCCTCCGGTACTCGGAGGACATCGATATGGATGCCGTCGAGATCGAGCCCTGGAAGCTCGAGGCGAGGATCGATGAGGTATTGACCTCACCGGCCATCGGGTTGCTGCTTCGCAGCGGAGGGCTGATGCTGGATCAGGTGATCAAGCCGAAGCAGACGGCTACGACGCAGCGCTGGAAGCCGATACTGACCGTTGCGGGTCGACGCTCGCAGGTGCGCACCAAGATCGAGTTCAGCCATCGACCCGCGGACCCGCGCAGAGTCCTGGAGGCGGTGCCGGAGCGCGTGGTTGCGCCATACGCCCAGCGTCCGCCGACGATGCTCCACTACGCCGCGGATGCGGCCATCGAGCAGAAAGTTGCCGCGCTGGCGCATCGGTCCGAGACCCAGGCGCGCGATCTGTTCGACCTCGAGCTGCTGCTCCGCCTGCACCCCGAAGCGGTCGCCGCCGGCGCCATCGGGTCGATCACGCTCGACGTGGCGGTGGAGCGCGCCTTCGAGCTTCCGTTCCAGGCATTTCAAGATCAGGTCGTCCGCTTTCTCGATACCGAGATCGTCGAGCTCTACGACAACGCCGCGGCGTGGGGCCGCACGCAGGCCTTCGTGGCGGAACGGCTAATGGCGCTGCATTCATGAGACCCACGGACGCCTATGCCGACCTTCTGCGTCTGAACCGACCAGTCATCGAAACACGGGAAGCCGCCACCCGGCTGGGGCTATCGGTCGCGGCCGCCAGCCAGCAGCTGCGCAGCCTGGAACGCTCGGGCATCGTCAGCCTGCTGCGCCGCGGCCTCTGGCTGCTCCGGCCCGACATCGAGCCGTTCGCTCTGCCCGCCTACCTCACCACGCCGTTCCCGGCGTACGTCTCGCTCTGGTCCGCCCTCGCGCGGCACGCGATGATCGAGCAGATCCCTCGACAGGTGTATGTGGCATCACTGGCGCGGACGCAGCAGGTTCAGACGAGCATCGGCGACTTTTCGATCCACCACCTCGCGCCCGAGCTGTTCGGCGGCTACGCTCCGAGCGACGAGGGAGGTCATCTCGCCAGGCCCGAGAAGGCGCTGTTCGACACGATCTACGTGCTCGCCCCGCGTGGGGGACAGGTCCGACTCCCCGAGCTGGAGCTGCCGGAGGACTTCGACGAGCGCAGGCTGGATGCGTGGACGGAGCGGATCCAGCGACCGCGACTGCGAACCATGGTGTCGCGGGAGCTGACCTCGGCGTTGCGCCGGGCCGCGCGGTCGTGACGTTGCGCCGCCGTGCTGGTGCTGCTCTGTTCGAGCACGAGTTCAACGCATCCAGCCTACGGCCGGCGACGGCCTGGGGCAGCTCTCCTCGGCTGGGCTGACTGGGTGGGGGCAGCGAGCTCCCACTCGAAGTTGTCGAGCAGGGCTACCACCTGCGGTGCCTCCCAGGCGCGGTTACGCCGTCGACCGATGAAGATCGGCTTCAGGACGTCGGCGTCCTCTAACGCAAGGACCGCTAGCCGCGCTGCTTCGTAGCTGACGTCCGCGATATCGGCAGCGACCTTGGCGTCGAGAATCGGTCGCCCGGGCAGGGTCTGGATCAACTTCTCGGCAGCT
>JBBSHF010000024.1:0-23208 GCA_038253355.1 Candidatus Limnocylindria bacterium | reverse complement strand
TCGACCGCTGCTCACCTCACGAACATTTGACACCGCCAGGCGCCGGAGGCCGCGGGAACGAGCCCACGGTACAATCGAGGTCCCCAGCCGCACGAGGACCCCGAACGCGTCATGGCCACGACCGGCGAGAAGCCCGCGAAGCGCAGGATCAGCAATGCGAAGGCAACTGCGGACGGCGCCGCTGACCGCGCCGCGGACGGTGCCGCTGACGGCGCCACTGACGGCGCCGCTGATGGCAAGCTGATCTACGACTTCCACGAGGGAGGCGCCCAGATGCGCACGCTGCTCGGCGGCAAGGGCGCGGGGCTCGCCGAGATGACCAGGGCCGGGCTGCCGGTGCCTCCGGGTTTCACCATCACCACCGCCGCGTGCAATGCCTACTACGCCAACGACCGGCAGCTGCCGCCCGGCCTGTGGGACGATGTCGTCGAGCACATGCACGAGCTCGAGCGCGAGACCGGCAAGGGTTTCGGCGACGCGGCCAACCCGCTGCTGGTCAGCGTGCGCTCGGGTGCCGCCATGAGCATGCCGGGCATGATGGACACCGTGCTCAACCTGGGCCTCAACGAGGAGACGGTCGACGGCCTCATCGCGTTGACCGATAACCAGCGCTTCGGATACGACGCACTGCGGCGTTTCATCGCCATGTTCGGGCGCATCGTGCTCGACATCCCCGCCGACACGTTCGACGAGCCGCTCGAGCAGCGCAAGGAGGAGCGGGGCGCGAAGCTCGACACGGACCTCGACGCGGACGACCTCAAGGCGATCGCCGACCGCTACCGGCAGATCGTCGCGGAGCGCACCGGGCAGCCCTTCCCGACCGATCCGTATCAGCAGCTCGAGCTCGCCATCCGCGCCGTGTTCGACTCGTGGTTCGGCAAGCGCGCCCACGATTACCGCGAGTTCAACAAGATCCCGCACGACCTGGGGACCGCGGTGAACATCGTGACCATGGTCTTCGGCAACATGGGATCCGACTCGGGGACCGGCGTCGCCTTCACCCGCGACCCGAACACCGGCGAGGCGCAGCTCTTCGGCGAGTACCTGACCAACGCGCAGGGCGAGGACGTGGTGGCCGGCATCCGCACGCCGGCCAAGATCAGCCAGATGCAGCAGGAGCTGCCCGAGGTCTACGCCGAGTTCGAGCAGATCGCGGAGCGCCTGGAGCGCCACTATCGCGACGTCCAGGACCTCGAGTTCACCATCGAGCGCGGCAAGCTGTACATGCTCCAGACGCGCTCCGCCAAGCGCACCGCGCCGGCTGCGGTGAAGATCGCGGTCGATATGGCCAACGAGGGGATCCTGACCCGCGAGGAGGCCCTGCAGCGGGTCGATCCCGCGCAGATCGTCCAGCTTCTCCTGCCACGCTTCGACGAATCGCACAAGGTCAAGGCCCAGGATCGTTTCCTGGCGCGCGGGCTCAACGCCTCGCCGGGCGCCGCGACCGGCAAGGCGATCTTCGACCCGGATCGTGCTGTCGCGGCACACGAAAACGGTGACGCAGTGATCCTGGTCCGCATCGAGACCAGCCCCGACGACGTGCACGGCATGCTCGCGGCGCGTGGCGTGCTGACGGCCCGCGGCGGCGCGACCTCCCACGCGGCCGTGGTCGCAAGGTCCATGGGCCTGCCCTGCGTCGCCGGCGCGGAGACGCTCAAGATCGACTACCGCAGCCGCACCATGACGGCCGGGGACAAGCTGGTCAACGAGGGCGACATGATCAGCATCGACGGCACGACCGGCGAGATCTACGCGGGGGCGCTCGCGACCATCGAAGCTGATTTCGCCGATGAGAAGGACCTCGCCATCCTGCTCTCGTGGGCCGATGACGTCCGTCGCCTGCAGGTCTGGGCCAATGCCGACTACCCACGCGACGCGCAGCGCTCGCGCGAGTTCGGGGCGCAGGGCATCGGCCTGTGCCGCACCGAGCACATGTTCTTCGAGGAGGACCGGCTGCCGACGGTGCGGCGCATGATCCTCAGCGCGCAGGCGGCCACTGCCGCCAAGGGCCGCCGCGACGGCGGCGCCAGCCTGTCGGCCGATGAGCAGGCGACGGTCACCATCTTCGACGACGCGCTCGACGAGCTCGAACGCCTGCAGACCCATGACTTCGCCGGCCTGTTCAGCGCCATGGACGGCCTGCCGGTGGTGATCCGCCTGATCGATCCGCCGCTGCACGAGTTCCTGCCCAGCTACGACGAGCTGGTCGCCGAGACCACCCGGCTGCGCACGCTGCTGGAGGTCACATCGGTCCAGACCGATGCGGTCGCGGACGGCGACACCCCGCTGCTGCAGAAGGGTCTGACGCGGGTCTTCGGCGAGAAGGACGCGCAGCGCGCGATGCGCCTGGTGGGTCGGCGCGGGTCAGCGCTGTCATCGGCCTCCAATGGGGATCGAGCGTCGCTCGAGTCGGAGCTCGCCGAGAAGACAGAGCTGCTGCACGCGGTCGACGCGATGCGTGAGCAGAACCCCATGCTCGGCATGCGTGGCTGTCGCCTGGGGCTGATGATCCCCGATATCGTCAAGATGCAGACGCGCGCCATCCTGAACGCCGCGACCCGCGTCGCCGCGGAGGGCGTGAAGCCGCTGCCCGAGATCATGATCCCGCTGGTCGGCCACGTGAACGAGCTGCGCGAGACGCGCCGCATCCTGGAGGGCGAGGTCGAGCGCATCGTCGAGGCGTCCGGACAGCAGGTCGACTACAAGTTCGGCACCATGATCGAGGTGCCGCGTGGCGCGCTGACCGCCGACCAGATCGCGACCGAGGCTGAGTTTTTCAGCTTCGGCACCAACGACCTGACGCAGATGACCTTCGGCTACTCACGCGACGATGCCGAGGGCAAGTTCCTGCTGCAGTACGTCGACCGCAAGATCCTGCCCGAGAACCCGTTCCAGGTGCTCGACGCGACCGGCGTCGGCCAGCTGGTGCGCATGGGCGTCGAGAAGGGCCGAGCGACCAAGCCAGGCCTGAAGATCGGCATCTGTGGCGAGCACGGCGGCGATCCGGCCAGCATCGCGTTCTGCCACGAGGTCGGCCTGGACTACGTGTCGTGCTCACCGTTCCGCGTGCCGGTGGCGCGCCTTGCCGCGGCACAGGCCGTGCTCGCCGGCGCCGAGGTGCGCGACAAGTAGGTCGAACGAGGTCTCAGTTCCCCATCTCCGCTTGTTGACCTTGCGTGACGCCGGAGGCGCAGGCTGGCCTGGATCGCCTGGGCCCGAACGGCCTGGCCACGACAGCTCGGACGCGGCGCACCGCACCGTGGGTAAATGGTCCGCAAGGGGCGTCTTATCTGCGGGAACGGTCGATTTCGAGTGTCTGGGGTGGCTTACTGCGCCGATGCGGGGTCCTTATCCGCAACCCAGGCCGGGCCAACCGACGCAGTCGCCGATAAGGCTCCCCTGGAGGCGCATGACCGTGACCGCGGCCACGGCCACGGCCACGGCTCACCGGGGCGGCGCGAGCTGTGTCAATACCGCCGTCGGCGTCGGAGTGGGGGTTGCCAGCGGCGGCGGACTCGGTTCCGGGCTCGCTGACGGGCTCGGCGTGGGGCTGGAAGTCGCGGTCGGCGCCGGCGTTGTAATTGGGGTCGACGGCGCTGGCGTGGCCGTGGGAACTGGGCGTGCCGACGGTGTCGGCACTGGCCGCGCCGTGGCCGGTGGCTGCGTGGGAGCAACCGGCCACGGACTGACGGTTCTTGCTGGCTGCGGCGGGCCGGGCGGCGTCGGCTTCGATGGGGCGGTTGGAGAGGCAGCCGAAGTTGGTGTCGCCACTGCCGCGGGCGTACCCGTTGCGCCGAGGACGCCGCCTGCCGGCGCCAGCGGCGTCGGAGTCGGTGACGGCTGCCGAACGCGCGCGGGGGCCGGAGCGCTGAGCAGATGCGAGGCGCCAAAGCCCGCCATCCCGGCGACGAGCACGACGCCGGCGGCGGCCATCGTGAACCGCGCGATGCTCGGCAGGTCGCGACGCCCCGTGGGAACAGGTGTTGCCCAGGAAGCGGGCAGCAGCGCCCGGCCCAGATCGATCGCTGTCAGCGCGTCGAGCGCCCCGGCCTGTCCGAGGCACTCCGCACAGACCGATGCATGCAGCGCGGCATCGCGCGGCGGCTCGCCCAAGGCGCCCGCCGCGAGCCACTCCGGGAAGTGGCGGTGGTCGCTCACCGTGGTCCGCCAGTCGGCGACAGGGTTCGTGCGGCGACCCGCAGCACGAGCTCGCTGACCGGCCCGGACCGGTCCTCGTGCTCGCTCGGAGTGGGTGCCCGGGCCGCCAGGTAGCGCCCCCGCGCGCTCGTCATCGCCCGCTCCGTCGCCGCAGGGCCTGCCCCCAGCACCACCTGCACGTCAGCCGGATCCAGCCGCTCGATGCTGGAGGCAACCAGGGCGGCCCGTTCACGCAGCGAGAGCGTCGATAAGGCCCGCAACAGCGCACCGTCGACGCCCATCGACCGTAGCGCCGCGAGGCGGTCGGCCTCGGTCGGACGCGGGCGGCGCCGAAGGGAGAACCGAGTCATCGAATGCAGCGCCCGCGCTCGCAGCCAGGCCGCGGCCCGCTCTGGATGTCGCAGCTCGTGCACCTGTCGCGCACCCCCCAACAGGGCTCGGCGCGCGGCCCCCGCGGCCGCGCGCCGATCGCCCAACGTGACGAGCAACGCGAAGCCGTGCAAGCGAATGCTGTGCAGGTCGCGGAAGGCGGCACGCAACAGATCGTCGTCGTGCGACGTCGACATCGGTCCTTTCTCAGCGGGGTCAGGTGCAGAATGATCGGCTGCCGCGTACTCTACGCTGGAGCCGTGGGGAGGTTCATCGGGGGGGAAGGCTTGACAGAGTGCTAGAATAGGGTGGTCCCCATTGACAAAGCCCTTGACAGCGCCGAGAGGCGCCCGGAAGCTGGCCGTCGTATGACCTCGTCAGGCATCGTTGCCGAGATCAAATCGAAGCTGAGCATCGTCGACGTCGTCGGCGAGACCGTCGTGCTGAAGCGCGCCGGCACCGCGTACAAGGGACTCTGCCCGTTCCACGGCGAGAAGACGCCGTCCTTCGTGGTGAGCCCCGACCGGGAGAGCTGGCACTGCTTCGGCTGCGGCGAGGGCGGCGACATCTTCAGCTTCGTCATGCGTCGTGACGCGCTCGAGTTCCGCGAGGCGCTGGGCCGCCTGGCCGAGAAGGCCGGCGTGGAGCTCAGCGAGCGCACGGCACGTGAGGATCGACGCCGGAAGCGCCTGCGCGAGGCGCTCGAGGCATCCATCGCCTGGTATCGGGAGGTGCTGCTGCGCACACCGCAGGCGCAGCCGGCGCGCGCCTACCTGGCCGAGCGACAGCTCTCCGACGAGACGCTGGAGCGCTTCAGCATCGGTTTCGCGCCACAGACCTGGGACGCGCTGACCAAGCGGCTGCGCGGTCGCGGCTTCAGCGACGAGGAGCTCACCGGCGCGGGTCTGGCCAGCCCATCGAACCGCGGAGGCGTGGTCGACAGGTTCCGTGGCCGGATCATCATCCCGATTCGCGACCAGTCGGGGCGCGCCACCGGGCTCGGCGGGCGCATCCTGCCGGGCGTCGACGGTCCCAAGTACCTGAACTCGCCCGCGACGCCGTTGTTCGACAAGAGCCACACCCTGTTCGCCATCGATCTCGCCAAGGCCACCATTCGGCGCGAGAAGCTGGCCGTCATCGTGGAAGGCTATACCGATGTGATGGCCGCCCACCAGGCCGGCTTCACCAACGTCGTCGCGTCGCTGGGCACGGCGCTGACGCGCGGGCAGATCGACCTGGCGACGCGCTACGCCGACGGCGTGGCGCTGGCCTATGACGTCGACCTGGCGGGGGAGGTGGCGACGCAACGCGGTCTGCTCGCCGAGCTCGGCCCGGACCAGAGCGTCAGCAAGGTGCGCGTGGTGCGCATTCCGGCCGGCAAGGATCCGGACGAGCTGATCAGGACCGATCCGGACGGCTGGCGCACGGCGGTGAGCGACGCCAAGCCGGTGATCGAGTACTTCATGGATCGCGTGGCGTCGGAGGTCGACCTTGACAGCGTCTCCGGCAAGCGTGAGCTGACCGGTCGCGTGCTCGCCCTGTTGCGCCGTGTCGGCGACCCGATCGAGCGGGCGCTCTATCTGCAGCAGCTCGCCCGGCTGGCGAACGTCGAGGAGCGGGTGCTCAGCGAAGCGCTGGCGCGCACACCCGTCCCGCGGCGGGCGGTCGCCGTTGGCGTGGGCGAGGAGCCACGGCCGGAACCGTCGCTCAGCCCGCTCGAGGCGGAGACGGTGCAGCTGCTGCTCCTTCATCCGGCGGCGGTGGATGAGCTGGCGGCGCGCTCGACGACGGACGGTGATGGCGGCCCGCCATTCCGTGACGCCGTTGCACTGGCGCTGATCGGCGCCTGGCGTGAGCGGCTGGCGGCGGATCCGGCGAGCGGTAGCGACCTCGAAGGGTTCGTCGCCTCGCTTGATCCGGCGAGCGGCGCGCTGGCCCGCGCCCTGCTGGCCGAGGTGGCGAGTGGCGACGCGGGCCCGCAGCTGGATGCCGAGGCGGCGCGCGAGGCACTGCGCGTTTGCCTGCTGCGCCTGCGCGGCGCGCGGATCGGGGAGGCGATGCGCGACGGGCGGCTATTGCTCGAGGAGGCGCAGCGCGACGGAGATCATCAGCGGCTGGAATCAATCGAACAGCGAATCATCCGACTCGGCCACGAGAAGGCCGATCTGACCAGAGCCATGAGAGAGCCGGCGCGAGCCGGCACCAGGAGGAGCTGAGCGTGGCGACGACCACCACCAAGAAGCCAGGAGCATCGGCTGCCGAGCCAACGCCCAAAGCGGCGACCAGCAAGGCGACCGGCACCCGCAAGAAGACCACCCCGGCGCAGAGCGGGCTCGACCGCCTGCTCGAGAAGGGCCGAGCCGAAGGCTTCATCACCCAGGACCAGATCCTGGAGGCGATGCCCCAGCCAGAGGTGCATCCCGACGAGATCGAGGAGCTCTACGCGGCCGCGGAGGAGCAGGGGATCGAGGTCCTCGACGCGGACAACCAGCCGACCCTGATCGCCCAGCCGGAGGCCGAGCGCAGCAAGGCCAGGCCGGCCCGCGAGGCGGAGGAGGATCTGGAGGCGCTCGCGGCCGACCTCATCGGTATCGATGACCCGGTGCGCATGTACCTCAAGGAGATAGGCAAGGTCGCGCTGCTGACCGCCGAAGAAGAGGTCGTGCTGGCCAAGGCGATCGAGCTCGGCGAGCTGGCGGTCGAGGACGCTGCGCGCGCGATGACCAACCTGTACACCTGGGTGACGCTGTCGAGCGAGCCGAAGGCGCGTGCCATGGCCGCCATGCGCGCCTTCGACCTGCCCAGGGAGTCGCCGCGCGTGACCCGCGATGCGATCGATTGGTGGGTCGGACGTCGTGGCGAGACGATCACGCCGCCGACCATCAGGCTCGCCAAGGCGCGCAGGGCCGAGGGCCTCGATGACGAGGCGCGCCAGCGGATCATGCAGGCCGAGTCGATCCTGAAGCTGCTCGCCCATGAGCCGACCGAGGGCCTCAAGCAGACGGTCCTGTTCGGGCACAGCTATCGCGGGCGCTCGCTCGACCATGCCGGAGCCACCGAGCTGTTCGAGCTCGAGCGCTGGGCGCGCGAGACGGCCCAGGAGATTGTGCGGGCCTACATCGAGGACGGCAACGACGCCGCCTACCTGCGCGAGCTGGGCTACGACCCGACCATCCCGACCGAGGTGCCGCTCGAGCAGCGCCGCGGCGTGCTGGTCGAGCAGAGCACCGATGCGCGCAAGCGCCTGACCGAGGCCAACCTGCGCCTGGTGGTCAGTATCGCCAAGAAGTACATCGGTCGTGGGATGAGCTTCCTGGACCTGATCCAGGAAGGCAACATCGGGCTCATCCGGGCAGTCGAGAAGTTCGACTACGAGAAGGGCTTCAAGTTCAGCACCTACGCGACATGGTGGATCCGCCAGGCCATCACGCGGGCCATCGCCGACCAGGCACGCACCATCCGCATCCCGGTGCACATGGTCGAGACCATCAACCGCCTGATCCGGGTCAGCCGCACCCTGCTCCAGGAGCTCGGCCGCGAGCCGACGGTGGAGGAGATCGCGCGCCGCATGAGCCGCGACGAGATCGTGCGCGAGCTGCGTGACAAGCTGCAGCGCGAGCCGACCGAAGAGGAGGTCGACGAGCGCGAGGACGTCGGACCCCAGACGGTCAGCCCGGAGAAGGTGCGCGAGATCATGAAGGTCTCCCAGGAGCCGGTCAGCCTGGAGACGCCCATCGGCGAGGAGGAGGACTCGCACCTGGGTGACTTCATCCCCGACCTGGCGTCGGTCGCTCCGGCCGATGCGGCGTCGCACCAGCTGCTCAAGGAGCAGGTCGAGGGCGTGCTCGACTCGCTCAGCCCGCGCGAGCGGCGCGTGCTGCAGCTGCGCTTCGGGCTGGAGGATGGCCGATCCCGGACCCTCGAGGAGGTGGGCCGCGACTTCAACGTGACCCGCGAGCGGATCCGCCAGATCGAGGCCAAGGCATTGCGCAAGCTGCGCCATCCCTCGCGCTCACGAAAACTGAAGGACTACCTCGAGTAACTGACCGATGGGCTGGATGCGTGGTGTAGACGACACCCGGCCGCTCGGCTCGACGGCGTGAATGCCGCGGCACGCTGCCGCCAGTTGCTGGACGACGCGGCAGCGCAGTTTCGTGCTGGTGAGATCCGTGCCAGCGCCGATGTGGCGCTGCAGGCGGCTCAGCTGGCGAGACGCTGCCGGCGCCCGCCCCTGCTTGCCGGGGCCGTTCTGGTCGTGAACGGTGTCCCGATTCCATCACCACCTCTAGAAGCGACAGTTGACACTTACGTAAGTGAGAGCTTACTATGAGCCGGTGGAAGGGGCACTGAAGGCGATCGGCGAGCCACGCCGCCGGCTGATCCTGACGCTAGTTCGCGACAGTGAGTTGTCCGCCGGTGAAATCGCAGGGCACTTCGACGTGACGCGGTCAGCCGTTTCGCAGCACCTGACCGTGCTCAAGGCGGCGGGCCTTGTGAGCGAGCGGCGGGATGGCACTCGGCGCCTCTACAGGGCCAGGCCCGAGGGGCTCGCCGAGGTGCGTTCATTCCTCAACGGCTTCTGGGATGAGCGACTCGCTGCCCTGAAGCGCGAGGCCGAAGATGAGGAACGGAGAGTGCATGGAAGCAACCGCTGACACGATTGCGGTCGACCGCCGAATTGCGATCGCGGCACGCCCCAGGACTGCGTGGGAATACCTGGTCGACCCGGATAAGGCGGTCCGCTGGATAGGAGTCCTGGCGGATCTTGATCCGCGACCCGGAGGCACATATCGCGTCGAGGTCATCCCGGGCTCCGTGGCGCAAGGGAAGTTCGTCGAGTTCGACCCGCCGCATCGCCTGGTGCATACGTGGGGGTGGGAGCCCGGCAGTGACGGCTCGGTCAGACCCGGGTCGACGATCGTCAAGTTCGAGCTCATCCCGGATGGGGACGGCACGCTGCTTCGCCTGACGCACCGCGCGTTGCCAGATCCCGCAGCCGCCGTATCCCAGGCGGCCGGTTGGGAGCACTATCTGGCACGTCTCGCCGTGGCCGCCCGCGGGTTTGATCCCGGAACCGATCCGTGGATCGAGAGGCGGGTGCGATGAGCTTTGAGCGCCAGTTTGCGGCCATCTCCGCGAATCTCGTTGCGCGGGACGTGACCGTTCAGCAAGGTCGCATGTTGCATGCGCGGCCTCAAGGTCGATGGCAGATTCTTCGCCTTCGCCACTCGCGAAAGCCTTGTTGTGAAGGTGTCCGCCGCTCGCGTGAGCGAACTCATTTGTTCGCGGTTGGGCCAACCGTGCGAAATTCGGAGTGGATCACCGATGCGTGAGTGGGTTCGACTCACCCCGGCCGATGAGGAGGGGTGCGCTGCGTATGTCAACGAAGCGCGCGATTTCGTCGTGGCCAACAGAAAGAGGTAGTCATGCAGAACTGCGCCGTCACCCCCAGTCCAGGATTCATCTCGGTTACGGTCAGCGACATCGGTTTGTCCGCCGACTTCTACGAGACGTACCTGGGAGCCATCCGCGACACGTTCGACTTCGGCCCCGACGCTGTGGCGTTCGTCGGCTGGCCGACGTTCGCTCTGAATTCTCGGCAGCGGCCCGGCCAGCCCGGCACTTCCCCGGAGTCCACATCCATTCAACTCTGGTGGCGAGCAGGCGACGCGCAAACGCTCTACGCGAAGGCGCGCGATGCCGGCATCAGGATTCTGCAGGAGCCATTCGATGGGCCCTTCGGCAGAACATTCGCGATGGCCGATCCCGATGGCTACCGCGTGACCATCTACGAGAAGGACCAGCCGTTGTTCTGGCCGCCGCGGGGGACCTGACCTGCCACTCGACCACTGAGCTCGTTTAGCCCGGGGGCGCCGCTCCCGGTTCGAGATCGCCGTCGACGGGATGCGCCGCGCGTGCGAGGTCAAGCTGGGCGATGAGGCTCGGCAGGCTCCCCTGCAGCGCCTGCCCGTACGCCGGACCGATCTCGGTCATGAGCGTCCGCTCCCGTCGGGTCTTCGGCGCGCCGAACCGAAAATGAATCGTGGTCCCAGACGCGGTCGGCTCCAGCTCGATGGTGTGGAGGAGTCGCACAGGCCCGCCGCGGGTCTCGAGGATCGTCCGGTCGGTCACGTAGTCATATGGTCGCCAGTCGAGAATCTCCTCGACGACGGCGTCCTTGCCGTGCATGCAGTGGTTCGCTGACCCGACGCCTCGGCGGCCGCCGGTCGCCCCGGCAAGCGTCACCGAGGTCACCCACGGTTGCCACGTCATCCGCTGGCCGGGCTTGGTCAGGAACTCCCATGCCACCTGCGGCGGCGCGTCGGTCGGCACCGAGACGGTGAGGATCGCGTCCTCCTCGCCGACGCGCACGCGTCCGCGCGCCTCCTCCTCCTGCCACCGATGCTCCAGGTCGTGCGCCCAGGCGGGCACGTCACCGATCCGGTCGTACGTTTCCACGTGCCGGCGCATGCCCAGCGCGCCGGGCACCAGCTCGGTGGCGTCGATGCACTGCTGGCTGATCAGGGCATAGGCGCTCATGCCGAGCTGCTCCACGACCTCGTTCTTGAGCAGCCGATGCGCAACGATGACATCGGACCCCAACAGCTCCTGCCGGCCGGCGACCTTCTGCACGATGGCGAGGCCGTGGTGCACGATGAACTTGAGGTCGAGGTCCGGGATCCGTGAGCAGGCGTTGCATTCGCACGAGGTGGCCTGTCGCACGTCGCGTCGTCGGCGGCGGAAGCCGAAGTAGCAGCGCTCGATGGTGTCGAGCAGCATGGATCCGTCGATCTTCTCGGCGATGGCGAAGGTGAAGGCGGCATCGCCCTCGAGCTTAGCCAGCCGGAAGTTCGGCCGGAGGGCGGTAACGACAGCGCCGATGAGGTCGGCCAGGATGCCCTGCGCGTGGTCGAGCTCGACATCGCCCAGGTAGCCGGTGTAGCCGGAGATGTCGGCGATCAGGAAGCAGGTCGGCTGCGGGGTTGGGAGCATGCGTCCCCGATCGAGGGTGGAGGTTGCGACGGCACCACTCTACGGCCAAGCGGCGCCCTGCGCCCAAGCTGCCGCGCATGACGCTGAGGATTGGGTGGCAGCAGGCTCTCGCGTGGCGGATGCGCCGACAGCTGCTCGAGCTTGCGCGGGCGGTCGACCGACCGGCCGCGCACTTTCGGGTGGCGATCATCGAGCTCGATGATCGCCGCGTCCAGTCGCCGCTTGGCGAGGTCAACCGGGTCCGCAACCTGCGCGTGGCGCGCGACGCCATTCTCACGCACAGAGCAGACCAGGAGACCGTCGACGCCGTCGTAATGACGCCCGAGGAAGGGGGACCGATCCTGCGCGGCGCACCCCACGTTCGAGCTGCGCACGCGGACTGCTGCCTGAGGGGACCGGTCTTTGACCCGATGGGGCAGGCGCGATATCATCCGCGCCGGCCCCAGACCGATTTCCCCATCGGTCTGTTCATGCGTTCCGGCGTAGCTCAGTGGTAGAGCGGGCGGCTGTTAACCGCTTGGTCGTAGGTTCGAATCCTACCGCCGGAGCCACTTTCACGCTCAATCGGGCCAGTGTTAGCCTCCTCATCACCATCCGAGTCCAAGGTCGCGTGTTTCGGTTCTGGTAGTCCTTGAGACCGGCGATGAGCTGCATGATGCCGCCCAGGAACATGCACTCGAAGATCAGCTGACCGCTGGTGCCGCCGTAGAACCCAAGGGTTACCGCGTTGCCGAGGAACGTCGCGAAGGCGAACCCAAACAGGCCCAGCGGGTCCGGGTTGGCGATGATCATGTCCGTCTTGATACCCTGCTTCTGCCGGTTGTCCTCCATGACCAAGTTCGTCCTTTCTTCTGTTTGTTTGGTGAGGCTCCCGGTCGGACCGTGACTGGGTCTTACAGCGCCTGTGGGATGTCGCGGAGGCTCGACTTGATCGTCTCGAGCACGTCCGCCGATTCGCCGCTGAAGACAGGAGCGCCGCGCATCGGAAGATCGGAGCGCCACGCAGATGGCAGGGATTGCCAGACGATTGCCCTCAGCCAGACGATTGCCCTCAGCCAGACGATTGCCCACATTTGATTCTTCCGGCCTGGGCCAGGCGGAAGACCGCGATGCCGCTCGAGCGTAAGCAGCTCAGTGGCGTCCTTGTGTCTGCCCGCTGACCGACGCCCAGCGGCGCCAGCGCCAACGGCGATTGGTCAATCCGACCCGAGGGGATAGGCACGGTTCCGCACGGGGTGCGGTTGATCGACGGTGCTGACCACTGCCGCGGCGACGCCACACCGCTCAAACGACGGAATCTGAGCGGCGCCGTCATCGATCGAGGATGGCCAGGGTCGTAGCCGCGCCGAGGCCAAATGCAAGATGCGCCGCCCAATCCCATCCGAGCGTCGAGGCGTCGTAGGTCCATAGCGGTCGATAGAGCCCGGCCAGTGGCAGAACCACGTATCCGGACAACCAGACGACGGTCCCGAAGGCAAAGCCGTGGCGCACCCTGGGCTTTGTCACTGAGCCTTCCACGAGCCCGAACAGGCCGCCCCATGCCATCCCATAGCCCCAGTGGACCAGGTTGGCCGTAACTGGTGCCAGACTGTCCGGCAGCTCCACTTTGAAGACGCCTTCCACGGCCCGCCGGCCCACCTGCGCTGGGGCGGACGCATCCGCCCACGTCAGCCCTCGGGATAGCTCCCAATCACGTACGCGAGCCTTGCCGCCACCGCGGCGGTAGTGCCAGAGGTTGACGAGATCGAGAGCGGCCGCCCCGACCGCCCCAGCAACAACACCGCGTAGCAACGCGCCGATTGGGCTCGGCCTGGTCATCGAGCGCGGTGTTTTGCTAGCGTCCCGTGTTCGCAACGTCTGCATCGTGTCCTCCGCCCTCGCGGTGATCAACGCCAGGAGCGATTCAGGGTGGGAGCGGGCACGTTTCCAAACCTGGGCGTGCGCGCTGCGATCGTCGCATAAGCGTGCGCGGGTCGCACGCTCATGTCATGACGACGCGTCATGGGATGCCGGCGGTGGACCTTGCGGTGGACCTGGGCGAGTGCGCGGGTCCACCGCATCGGGCGAAGGTGCCGTCGCGACGCTCAGTTGGCCGCGTCTGTCGCCGGATCACTCCAGCCCCGATATGTTGCTCTCGGCCACGAAGTCGGTTCGCGGCTGAGTGGCCACCCGCTCTGGGCCTCGCGCGGTGATGAGGTTCGTGGTTCTGGTGTTGGGCTACCCGGTGCCCGCACCCGTACCACACCAGCGACGGCATCCGTCAGTTTCCGGCAGTCCACCCGGCGTGGCACATCACCTGCTGTTCTGCAAAAGGACGAGTGAGGCGTTTTCACATGGTGTCCCACGGTACACAGGTTCCTGACGATTCCCCGTCGGGCAGGTCGGACCGCTTCCGCAGCGAACAGGTGATTGGCGATGCGCCGGACAAATCCGCCAACCGCCATCTGCGGCCGCGCGCGAATGCGGTGCGCGCCTTCGCGGCGATCGAACGACTCGACGTCTCTGCCTACCGCATCCCGACCGCGACGCCCGAATCGGATGGGACGCTCGCATGGGATGCGACCACCCTCGTGATTGTGGATCTGGTGGCTGGTGAAACACATGGACTCGGCTACACCTACGCGGACACGGCGACCGCACGTCTCATCCGGGATACCCTGGCGGACGTGGTCGTCGGTCGCGATCCAATGGACGTGCCCGGATCCTGGTTGGCCATGGTTCGGGCGATCCGCAATCTGGGTCGGCCGGGGATCGTATCGATGGCGATCAGCGCCGTCGACACCGCACTGTGGGACCTGAAGGCGACGCTCCTTGAGGTGCCGCTCGCGACGCTCCTGGGCCAAGTTCGCGATGGTGTACCCATCTACGGCAGCGGCGGATTCACATCGTATTCGATCCCCGAGCTCCAGGACCAGCTCGCTGGCTGGATCAACGAGGGCTTGAACATGGTCAAGATGAAGGTTGGCCGGGATCCGAGCGCCGACGTTGAGCGCGTGCGGGCGGCGCGGGGCGCGATCGGCCCGGACTCACCGCTATTCGTGGATGCCAACGGTGCATACACACGCAAGCAGGCATTATTGTTCGCCCGCGAGTTTGCGGAGCTGGGCGTGTGCTGGTTCGAGGAGCCGGTCTCTTCGGACGACCTCGACGGCCTCCGCCTCATGCGCGACGCGGGACCGCCCGGCGTAGCCATCGCCGCGGGTGAGTACGGTTATGACCTGCCATATTTCCGGCGAATGCTGGCAGCCGGGTCAGTCGACGTGCTCCAGGCCGACGTAACGCGTTGCGCGGGGATCAGCGAATTCCTGCGCGTTGGTGCCCTGTGCTGGGCGCAGTCCATGCCGCTCTCGTCGCATTGCGCCCCGTCCCTGCATGTTGCGCTGGGCTGCGCCCTGCCAGCGGTCAGCCACCTTGAGTACTTCTTTGACCATGCACGAATCGAACAGCTCCTGTTCGACGGAGCAGCGCGACCGGTCAGCGGCTGTCTGCGGCCCGACCTCTCCAGGCCGGGTCTGGGCCTCGAGTTCAAGTATGCAGACGCCGCCCAATGGCAGGTCACGGTATGAAGCCGAACCTGCTGGATACCGAGACGACGCTCGAGCTCGGCATTGTTGCCTTTGCGGTTGCCCTCGTGATCGGCGTTGCACTCGCTGCACTCGGTCGCCGTTCCGGAAACGTGGCTTGGCGACACGCGCACAACGAGCCACCGCCGATTGCAGGGGACATCAGTAGCGAACGGCATCGACACGTTCGTGACGTGGCCTCACGGTGAGACCCCTCGATACCTTGCGTTTCGTCCGGCGCGAGATTCGCGACGGCCGTTTCCAACGGGCGATGGCCCTCATGGCCGCCTTCGCCGCAATCGTGTCGGGCTTCGAAGCGTTCGTACAGCACCGTCGCGGCGCCTTCGCAGACCCACTGATGTGGACCCCGGTGGTCCTGATGCCCCCGACCGCTGCCGGCGCGCTCGTGGTCGTTGCCAGCGATCGGGGCACACGCGTGCTGTTACCGATGCTGTCGGTCGCCTCAATAGCCGATGGCGTGATGGGCTTTCTGCTCCATGTTCGAGGCATCCGCCGCATGCCGGGCGGCTTCCGGCTGGGCCAGTACAACGTGGTCATGGGGCCGCCGGTATTCGCCCCTCTGCTGATGTCGAGCGTTGGGGTGCTCGGCCTCATTGCGGCCGCCCTGCGCCCGGCAATCAGCGACGATCGCCAGGCCGGCATGACGGTCACGACCTTCAATGTCAGGCGGCCTATGGCCCGGCTTGCATCGGACATCGCTGACGGACGCTTTCAACGCGGCATGGCCGTGACGGCCGCGAGCCTGGCAGTGCTGGCCGGCGGCGAAGCCTACTTCGAGCACTTTCGCGGCAGCTTCAACAACCGCCTGATGTGGACGCCGGTCTGGCTCACTCCGCCCATGGTCGCCGCCGGTATTGCCGCTGCAGCAAGCGAGGAGGCAGCTCGTGTGGCACTCCCCGCCGCCTCATTGGTCATGTTCGGCGACGGATTGGCCGGCTTTCTGCTCCATCTACGCGGCATCCGGGACATGCCTGGCGGTTTCAGCAATCTCGATTTCAATGTGACCTATGGGCCGCCGCTCTTTGCCCCGCTGCTCTTCTCGTCGGTCGGGCTTCTCGGCTTGATCGCCACGCTCATGCGACGCCGAGGTCGGCAGTGAGTGGCAACCGGTACCCAGCAGCCGACGTGCTGGCCCAGCGCGCCCACTGGGACGAGGCCACCCGTCACGTCATTCTCGATCGTGTGTTCAACGTGCCCGGCTTCCGCCACTTCGACGACCATGCGCGAGCCACCCTCGAGGCTCTGTGTGCACGTGTCATTCCGCAGGACCATCGAACGCCCGAGCAGCGTGTGCCCATCGCCCCATGGATCGACGAGCGATGTGCCAGCTCTGATGATGAGGGGACGCGCTTCGACGACATGCCCGATGAGCGAACGGCGTGGGATCTCGCCCTGCGAGGCCTTGACGAGACAGCCCAGATCATGGGTGGTGCTCCCTTCGCCGGGCTGGATGCGACCGGTCAGGATGCGGTGCTGACGGCGGTGCGAAGCGGCGACCCACCCGGTGATACATGGCATCAATTGCCCGCCGCCCGCTGGTGGGTCCACATTGCGTTGCAGGCGCTGAGTGGCATCTACTACTCGCACCCGACAGCCTGGGATGAGATCGGATTTGGTGGTCCCGCCTACCCGCGCGGCTACGCCTCCCTGAACTTCGGCGCTCCTGAGCCGTGGGAGAGCGAGGAGGCGCCGGAGTGAAGCTGCACGTCCATCTCTCGCCCAATTGGGTGCTCGACGCGGACATGCGTGAGTACCGGCCGGCAGATGAAGTCGACTTCTGCATCGTCGGTACCGGCGCCGGTGGCGGCGTCCTGGCCCAGCGTCTGGCCAGCTTTGGCTTCTCGGTCGTGGCCCTGGATGCCGGGTCATGGCATGACAGCGAAACAGACATGGTCTCGGATGAGGCCGGTTCGGGTCGCCTGTTCTGGAACGAGACGCGGATCACCGGCGGCACGGACCCGCTCGCATTTGGCGCAAACAACTCCGGTTGTGGGGTCGGCGGCAGCACCGTGCACTGGGCGGGCTTCTGCCCACGTCTGCACCCGTCCGACCTCCGTGTCCGGAGCGTTGATGGTGTGGCCGTCGACTGGCCAATCTCATACGACGAGATCGAGCCGTACTACGAGCAGATGGAACGCGAGTATCCGGTCTCTGGACCGGCCCACTTTCCGTGGGGCCGCCCACATGGCTACCCATACGCCCCCTTGCAGGCCGGCACTGCCGGCCAGATGCTGCTCAAGGGCTGCGACGCCCTGGGCATTCCAGCGGTCGCGGGAGGCCCGGTGGCGATCCCCGCCGGACGTGTAGGCAAACGGCCGCATTGCATCATGCGGGGCTTCTGCCTGCTCGGCTGCAAGGTCGGGGCCAAGAGTTCGACGCTCGTCAGCCACATCCCCAGTGCAGTCGCCAATGGCGCGGAGATCAGGACCGGCGCGTTGGCATTTGAGATCCCGCTCGATGCAGCAGGGCGGGTCTCGGGCGTGCGGTACTACCGCACGCTGTCAGACGGGCGCCGGCTCGAGGAAATCCAACGTGCCCGCGCCGTGATCGTGGCTGGCTACGCCGTCGAGACGCCGCGGCTGCTGCTCGAGTCGACGTCGACTCGCTTTCCGGACGGTCTTGCCAATTCGAGTGGCACGGTCGGGCGCTTCCTGATGGCCCAGGCCGGGCCGGTGGTGTGGGGCCGATTTCCGGGACCCATCCGCCAGTACAAGGCGCCACCGGCATGCGCCACGACCGAACAGTTCTATGAGACCGATGCGAACAACGACTTCGTGCGCGGTTACGCTCTTCAGACGGTGGCTCCGCTTCCCATCGCCATGGCCCACCTCATCAGCGGCCAGGACGGCTGCTTTGGCGAGGATCTCGTGCGTGCCATGCAGGATTACAACCATTACGCTGCCATCGGCGTCCTCGGCGAGATCCTTCCCGCCGAGACCAATAGCATCACGCTGCACCCGACCGCGAAGGACCGCTTCGGACTCCCGGCTCCGTATGCGCGGTTCAGCCTGGCGGACAATGACCGCCGCATGATGGCCGCCGGCATCGACCGGGCAACGGCCGTGCTGCGCGCGGCCGGAGCCACCGAAGTGCATGCCGTACCTCGCTATGCACATTTGGTCGGAACCGCACGCATGGGCTTCACCCCGGGCGACTCGGTCGTCGACCGCTGGTGCCGCAGCTGGGACGTACCCAACCTGATCGTCTGCGACGGCAGCGTCCTGCCCACTCAGGGTTCCGCCAACCCTGCCCTGACGATCTCGGCGCTGGCTGCACGCACCGCGGACTGGCTGCGCCGCGCCGTTCCGGCCGGCGCCCTTGCCTATCGGCCGGCGGATCCGGCGACGATCGAGGTCTGAATCCATGCGCGGCCGGTCCATCGAGGCCATGACCCTGATGCGTTGGATCGTCAGATCATGGCGCCGGCCTGCAAGTTCCGAAGCGGCATGGCAGCAGGGAGATTCCTCCATACGCCAGACTGGCGAGCGTGCGTCATCACGGTCGATCGAGGCTAGTCGCTCACCTTGTCATGCTCGCCGATGTGAAGCGCGCCCTTGACGCGCTCGATACCCTCGCTCAGCAGCGCCTCGGCGGAATCGTGGATGACATCGGCGGCTGAAGGATCACCCTTGAGCAGCGCCTCGGCCGTGTGCATCGCGAATTCGCGGCTGATGTGTGGTGGAAGCGGTGGCACGTTCTTGCTGGTGTATGCATCGATCAGGGTAACTCCAGGGTTGGCGAACGCGGCATCCCACGCTGCTTCGACCTCGCCGTCTGATTTCACCCGGATGCCGGTAAATCCAAGCAGCTCGGCCCATCCGGCGTAGTCGACCGATTCGACATCCTGGGAGGTGCTCCATACCGGATTGGCGTCCTCGGTGCGCATCTCCCACGACACCTGGGCAAGATCGTTGTTGTGCAATACCAAAATGATGAACTGCGGATGATCCCAATCCTTGAGGTACTTCTTGATCGTGATCAGCTCGTTCATGCCAAGCATCTGGAACGCGCCGTCACCAATCGTGCAAATCACCGACCGATCCGGGTGGGCGAATTTGGCGGCCTCCGCGTACGGCATCGCGGCCAGCATCGTCGCCAGACGTCCCGAAAGATCACCCATCATGCCGCGTCGAAGGCGAATGTGATGAGCGTACCAGTCCGCGGTCGTGCCAGCGTCCGCGGTGATGATGGCCTGCGCCGGCAGACGCTTGTTCAGTTCGTGGTAGACGCGCCGCGGATTCACCCCATCGGGGTAGGTCAGCATGGCCTGCGCTTCCATCTCCGCATCCCACTCCCGCATGCCATTCGTAACAGTGTCCTGCCATGCATGGTCAGATTTGGCCTCAAGATGCGGGATGAGCGCGCTGAGGGTTGCTTTCACGTCACCCCACAGGTTCAGTTCGGTCGGATAGCGCAGGCCCATCTGCTCAGGCTTGAGGTCCACTTGAATCGCTCGCGCTTGGCCGCTGGCTGGCAGGAACTGGGCGTATGGGTAGTTGGTGCCGAGCAGGACGAGGGTGTCGCAATCCTTGATCTGGTGGAGGCTCGGCAGCGATCCGAGCAGTCCCAGTTGCTGCGAGTGGTACGGGACGTCTGACGGTACGACCTGCTTCCCGCGGAGAGCCGTGATGAGGCCGGCTCCCGATAGGCGCGCGGCTTCGAGGACTTCATCGGTTGCACCGTTGGCACCGTGGCCGACGATGAAGGTGACTCGCTTGCCAGCGTTGATGATGTCGGCTGCCTTGGCGAGTTCGGTGGTCGGGGGGACGATCGAGGTCGACGGCGCGACCGCGCTCGAGCGTGAGACCCATGTGGCAACCTTGGGCTCAATCCTCTCCATCGCCTGTACATCGTGCGGGATGATGATCACCGCCGGTTGCAGTCGAACCCGGGCCATGCGAAACGCGGTGTCGATCACCGCCTGGGCCTGCTGAGGCGAAACGATCGTCTGTACGTACACCGCAACATCTGCAAACGTGCGCTCGAGATTGCTCTCCTGCTGGGTGAAGGTCCCCAGTGAGTTCAATCCCTGCTGCCCGACGATGGCCACCACCGGCTGGTTATCCATCTTCGCGTCATACAACCCGTTGATTAAATGAAAGCCGCCCGGGCTCGAGGTCGCGATGCACACACCAACCTCTCCGGTAAATTTGGCATGTGCCGTGGCCATCAGCGCGCAGATCTCTTCGTGCGTCGGACGGATATAGGTCAGCCCATCACCTTTGCGTTCGGCCCTGCCAAGGGCTCCATCAAACGCGCCTATCCCGTCGCCGGGGAACCCAAACACGCGGGTCACGCCCCATTGCCTGATTCGCTGGACCATGAAATCACTGACTGTTGGCATTTCACGCATCTCCGATGCACGCTTGCACCGACCAGACTTGACCTGGCCGGACCTTCATTCCTGCGACCGTCGCATAAGCATGCGCGGGTCGCACGCTCATGTCATGACGACGCGTCATGGGATGCCGGCGGTGGGCCTTGCGGTGGACCTGGGCGAGTGCGCGGGTCCACCGCATCGGGCGAAGGTGCGGTCGCGACGCTCAGTTGGCCGCGTCTGTCTCCGGATCACTCCAGCCCCGATTGGAGAAGGTAGGGATGAAGCGATAGCCCTGACCGGGGACCGTGGCGATGAAGCGTGGATGGCGATAGCCGTCCTGCAGCTTGATGCGCAGGCTGCGCACGTGGCGATCGACGATGTTGCTCTCGGCCACGAAGTCGGTGCCCCAGATGGCGTCGAGGATCTGTTCCCTGGTCACCACCTGCCCGCCACGACTGGCCAGCAGGTACAGCAGGCTCTGCTCGATGGCGGACAGGTGCACCACCGAGTTGCCGGCGCGCACCTGGCGATTGACGATGTCGACCTCCATCTCCCCGAGGGTGATGGTGGGGATGATCGGCCGATAGATGCCGGACGCCCGCCGGGTGATGACGATGGCGCGGGCCAGCAGCTCCTCGGGCGAGAAGGGCACGGCCAGGATGTCGTCGACCCCCAGCTCGAAGGCGCGCAGCTTGGTCTTCAGATCGCCGCTGCGCGTCAGGCCGAGGACGGGCGTCACTGAGCGCCGCAACGTGTTCGAGGCACCCAGGCGCTGCAGCAGGGCGGTGCTGTCGTCGTGGTCCATGTCGAGCACCGCCAGGTGCGGGTGCCATTCGGCCCGGATTGCCTCCGCCTCGGTGAGGCTGCTCGCGGCCCGGACGGCAAAGACGCCGTGGTTCAGCGTCAGGGTGATGAGGTCGACGGTCAGCGCGCGGTCATGGAGCACCAGCGCACGGCGCGACTCGAGTTCTGCCGCGTTTACCTGGGCTTGGCCGCGCGTCACTGCGTGCCCTCGTTGAGCAAATGATCGACCAGTCCATTCTACATCGGGCGCATCGGGCGAGGAAACTCGGAGTCGAGGCTGGCGAGCACACGTCGTCTTCGCGCCGCGACCGGCGAGCCCGCAGCATGTCGAGGCAGATGCGGCCAACGACCGTCGTGAGCCAGGGCCGCAGGTTGGCAGCCTCGCTCGGCGCCCGCCGGTCCAGGCGCAGCCAGCTTTCCTGGAGCGCGTCCTCGGCCTCCGTGATCGAGCCGAGCATCCGGTAGGCGACCGAGCGCAGATACGGCCGATGGCGCTCGAACTCCTGTGCCAGCACGGCCCGCGGTTCCGCTCGTCGGTCCTGGTGGTCCTTCATGTGACCGGAGAACGTATCCGCCGGTCGAAACGTGACGGTCGCCTGCCGCCAGATCGGTCACATCGGCCGCCCGAGTTACGTTCCCCATGTGCATTCGCTTTCAATTTCCGGCGCCGTCTGGCGTCGCAGCAACACAGGGAGGCCGCGTCAACCATGTCCACCATCCGTGCGCCGGGGACCCCCCGCGTTCCTTCGGTCCTTCCCATTCTCAACCCCTTGATCCGGCGGCTCATCGGCATCGGCCTCCCATTCGGGCCGAACGTCCTGCTCACCATCCGTGGTCGCACGAGTGGCCTGCCCCACACGTTCCCGGTCGCGATTATCGAGCTCCACGGCCGTCGCTACGTCCAATCGCCGTTCGGCGAGGTCAACTGGGTGCGCAACCTGCGCGCCGCGGGCGAGGCCATCGTGTCGAAGGGCGGCCACCACCAGCAGGTTGTGGCGGCCGAGGTCGAGCCGGAGGCGGGCGGCCTCATCCTCCGCGATGCTCTGGCGCCGTATCTCAAGTCGAGTTTCCTCGCGCCGGTGCTCGGGCGCTTCTTCAGCTTCCGAGCCAATTCGACCATCGAGGACTACGTCGCCGAGGCGCGCCGGCACCCGATGTTCGAGCTGCGTCCGCGGAACACGGCTACATCGGGCTGAAACCTCATCGCTGACCGCGAGCCGCGGTCGGGCACGCGATCGCGGGGTCGCGTGGTCTACAGGTCACCCGGCAGCGTGGCGATGCCCGCGGCCGTCATCCGCCCTTCCCCCAGCAATCGGCGCGCGATCCGGCGGTTCTTGGCCGACCAGATTGAGCCCGCACGCCGCGGCACGAAGCGGATCGCGTAGCGCTCGTCGTCGATCCTCTTTGTTTGCGTGTCGACCCAACCGTGGCACAGCGCGGTCTCCTGCAGGGCAAGGAGGGTGACGGTCTGCTTGCCGGATACCTTCTTGTAGATGGCGACGACAATCTCCCGGTCGCTTCGCCCATGCGCGTCCAGCCAGCCATCGAAGTCGGCTTCAGTGGCCATGGGAATGGACCCGGAGATGTCCAGGGGACTCATGCGCGTCCTATTGTCGTAGCTTCCTGCGGGCAATGATCGACCTTGGTCCCGCCCTCCGACCGATGAGAACCGCAGCACTCTGCGGTCTACACCGGCACGACACCCAGCTGAGAGCAGCAGACAGCGATGCGGAAGCTGATCGTAAGTGAATTCCTGACCCTCGACGGGGTCATGCAGGCGCCGTACTGAGGTTCCCCGGGTGGTTTGACACCGCGGCTCAGCAGTCCGTGCCCGAAGCCCGGTTCGGCGGCACCGTAGCCAGGTGCTGGCTGTAACGGCCAAGCAGACGCCCCAGACGGCGGTGTGGGTGGCCGATGCGCTCATCCCCTGGCGATTCGGCCAACCAGACGCCGAAACCAGTCCTTGCTTGGTCGTTACAG
>JBBSHF010000023.1:0-25212 GCA_038253355.1 Candidatus Limnocylindria bacterium | reverse complement strand
GCCACCACGAACGGAGCGGCAAAGCTGATCGCACCGATGGTGAGGCTGGCCCTCAGGTGTCGCCGTAGCGAGTCCGGATCGATCTCGGCACCTGCCAGAAAGGTCAGCAGCCCCGATCCAAACGTCGCCAGGAAGTCGATCCACGGCGTGGTATGCAGACCCAGAAAATTCCCGCCGACGATGCCCATCCCGATCTCGATCAGCGCGACCGAGATGCCAAGCCGAATGGAGACCAGGCTCGCCGCGAGGGCGAGACCCATCCACAGTGCGGCTGTCAGGTACACGTTATCCACGGAGTGTCCTCCGGCTCCGGCCCAACAAGAAGGCCCCTGCTGACCAGCAGGGGCCATTAGCCCGGATGGGCGGTTCGGGCGCTTCAAACTCGCGCTCGCGGCGGACACCATCGCCGATGGGGGAAGACTAGCCATAGGCCGGCGCCAGGTCAAGCGAGGCGGGGAACGTTAGACTCGTCGGACCGATGACTCAAGCCGGGGCGATCATGCGGGCCTGGCTGTTGCTGGGCGCCGCCGCAATCGGGGAGCACGCCGCGGAGCTGACCGAGCTGGACGCGCGGATCGGGGACGGCGACCACGGCATCAACCTCGATCGCGGCTTCAGCAGCGTCGTGGAACGCATGGCGGCTGCAGACGCCGCCTATCTCGATGCGGGCGGCTTGCTGCTTCTCGCCGGCCGAACCCTGATCTCGACCGTCGGCGGCGCCAGCGGGCCGCTGTACGGCACGTTCCTGCTCGAGATGGCGGGTCCGCTGGCCGGCGTCGAGCTGCTGGAGGCGCCGATCCTGGCAGCGGCGTGGCGAGCGGGCGCCGCCGGCGTGGCGCGTCGCGGCCGCTCGACCGCGGGGCAGAAGACGATGCTCGACGCGCTCATCCCGGCGAGCGAGGCGCTGGCGCGAGGAACGCGGCTGGTTGAGGCGGTGCAGCTCGCCGCCGCAGCGGCCGATGCCGGACGGCTGGCCACGGTTCCCATGCTGGCGACCAAGGGGCGGGCCAGCTATCTCGGGCCACGCAGCATCGGTCACGCCGATCCGGGCGCCACCTCCGCCGCGCTGCTGACCGAGGCGCTGGCGCGGGCCGTCATCGGTCAGATGGGGGAGGGCACAGAAGCAAGTCGGTAGCCCAGCCCGTAGTCGGTCGCGATGTAGGCCTCGCCCAGCGCCGCTGCATCCAGCTTGGCCCGCAGCCCGCGCATCGCCGTGCGCAGCAGGGGCAGCTCGGTTGCGTACTCGGATCCCCATCCGCTGCGCAGCAGCTGCTCGTGGCCGACCAGCTGCCCGGGCCGTTCGGCGAGCGAGACCAGGATCTGGAACTCGGTGGGAGTCAGGTGCAGCTCGTCGCCATGGAGCAGGACGCGGTGCGCCTGTCGGTCGATGACGAGCGCGCGATGCCGAAGCAACCCGGATGCCTCACCCGGCGGCATGGCTGCCCGGCGCAGGTTCGCCCCGACGCGAGCCACCAGCTCGCGAAAGGCGAATGGCTTGGTGATGTAGTCGTCGGCGCCCAGCTCCAGGCCGCGAATGCGGTCCTGCTCGCCGCCGCGCGCCGAAACGATGAGGATCGGGACGCTGCTCACCTCGCGCACGCGCTGGCAGACCTGCCAGCCGTCGAGCTGGGGAATTGACACGTCGAGGGTGATGAGATCCGGTCGCTGGTCGTAGACCGCGCGCATGGCCTCGGCGCCGCCGCTGGCGGTCAGGGTCTGGTAGCCGGCACGCTGCAGCCACAGCGCCATCAGCTCTGCGAAGTCCGGCTCGTCCTCGACGATCAGGATGCGTTGGCTCATGGTCAGCCGATCGCGATGGGAGTGGCTACCGAGGCGCGCGGCATGCGCAGCGGCAATCGCAGCAGGAGCCGCGTGCCATCGACGATTGCGGGATCGAAGGCCAGGCTCCCGCCGTGGGCCTCCACCAGGCGGCGGCTGATCGACAGGCCCAGCCCGTAGCCGGGCAGGTGCGACTCCCGCACGTTGCGGCCTCGGTGGAACTGCTCGAACACCATCTCCCGCTCGTCGGCCGGCACGCCGATCCCGTCATCCGCGACGCCAATCACGATCTCGTCGTCGTCGCGCCTGGCGCTCAGCAGGATCCGGCCGTCGGGCGAGCCATATTTCGCGGCATTGGCGAGCAGGTTGTCGAGCACCTGGCGCAGGCGTGCCGCGTCGACGTTGAGTTCGGGCAGGCCGGCCTCCACCTCGACGCGAAGGTGCAGCCGCGGCTGCCGATCCCGCAGCTCGTCGGCGGCCGCCTCCAGCAGCGCTGCCGGCGCAATGTCCTCACGCTCGAGCGCGAGCTCGCCGGCGGCCAGCTGGGTGACGTCCAGGATCTGCGTCACCAGCCCAGCCAGCCGCTCGCTGGTGCGGTCGATGCGATGCAGGTAGTCGCGCGCCACGGTTGGCTCCGGCGGCAGGTACAGCAGCGTCTCGACGTAGCCCTTGATCAGCGCCAGCGGCGTGCGCAGCTCATGGCTGATGGTGGCCAGGAAGCCGCGCCGCAGCTCCTGCAGGTGTGCGATCTCGGTCGTGTCACGGAAGATGGCGACCACCAGCGCCCTGCCGACCGCGGACCGCGAGGCCAGGGTGTAGCTGCCGACCACGTGCACCGGGTCCTCGCCCTCTCGTCCCAGCGTGCGCTCATGGCCGGTGACGGCCTCACCGCTGCGCAGCACCTGCTCGAAGGGGCAGCGCTCACATGGCCATCCGGCGCTCTCTGCTGACCGATGGCTGTGACAGTCGAGCGCCGCTTCGCACGAGCGCCCGACCAGCTGCTCATGCGGCATCCCGAGCGTTCGGGCCGCGGCGGCGTTGATGCGTACGACGCGCCGTCGCTCGTCAACCAGCACGATTGCATCCGAAGCGCCCTCGATGATCGCCGAGAGCTCGGCGCGCTCGAGATCGAGCGCTTCCCGTAGCTGAGCGGCGCGCAGCGCCACCGCCAGCTCATGGCGCACCAGCGACAGGAACCGCAGCGCGCTGGCACTGAGCGGTCGGTCGAGCGGCGCCGTCAGGGCCAGCAGGCCGACGCGCCGGGAGCCATCGTCGAGTGGCACCCGGGCCCAGCTGGTGTCCGCCACGCGCTGGACCTCGGGGCCCCGGGCCAGCTCGTCGAAGCGGATGCCGTCGAGCGTCGTGCCGCGCGAGGCGGCGACCACGGCCTGCCCGGAGCGCGGCTCGGTCGTCCATACCGCGCCGCCCCGCGCGCCGCAGACGTGGATCAGCTCATCGAGCACAGCCTCCGCCAGGGCATGCGGCGTCTCGTGCGAAGCAACGATCTGGCTCAGCTGGTATTGCGCGAACATGGTGTCCGCGGCGAGCTGCGCCTCCCGGAAGATGCGTTCGTTTTCGGCCTCCAGCAGCGTGATCCGAGCGGCAAGCCTGTTCGGGTTCATCTCGATCCCGGCGGGATCATGGCGCGAATAAGCAGGAAGCAGGATGCCGCGCCGGGGTCCCGGTGGCCGCGTGATCGCTCACCAAGACGCATCGCCAGCCCTCTCCTCGCCACCATGCCGGAGGTCGCGCGCATCCCGCGACGAGCCGCCTGGACCATGGCGGTCAGGCATTCAACCTCGCCGGCACCGCCATCGACGGCCGCGCGCAGGGCAGCGGCAGCCGGCGCGAGCGAGTCGTAGATCGTCTTATCGCCCACCTCGCAGCGGCCCCGCCGCGCAATTCCGGCCGCGGCGGCCTCCAGCATCGTTGCCAGCTCGGCCAGGCCGACATGCTCGAAATGACGAGCCACGAACCCGGCCTCGATGAACGCGGCCCCGTAGAGCGGCCCGCTTGCACCGCCCACGCTGGTCACCAGCGCGTTGCCGACGCTCGACAGAAGCATCGCCAGATCGTCATCATCGCGAGTCGAGAGCTCGTCGTCGACGGCAGCGAAACCAATCAGCAGGTTGTCACCGTGGTCGCCATCACCCAGCGCGGCGTCCAGCCGGGTCAGCGCAGCAGCATGGCGACGGATGACCTGCCCGCATCGGCGCAGGTAGGCGCGCGCGGCGTCGGCATCGAGCGTCATGCGTCCTTGAGGGAAGACCGATCTGGCGACAACCATCGGTCGCAGTCTAGTCAGCCGCGGGCTGTTCGCTCAACCAATTTTTCTCTCTCGATTCCCGCAGGCCTTGCTGATGGAATCCTGATTGTTGGTGACTAGTATCAGTGCGTTGGTCAGCCTGGTGCTCGTTTCGCATAGTCCGAGGTTGCTCGATGCCCTGCAGGAAATGATTCGTGCCGCCTCCGATCCCGCGCCGCCGCTGCACCTCGCCGGTGGAACGCAGGACGGCCGCCTCGGCACGAGCCTGAGCGGCGTCCTCGCCGCGCTGCGTGGCGCCGACACGCCGGACGGCACGTTGGTCATCTATGACTCGGGTAGCGCCTGGCTGACGATCGGGTTCGCGCTCGACGCGCTGGGACCATCGCATCGAGCGCGAATCGTGGTGAGCGGGGCGCCGCTGGTGGAGGGCGCCCTTGCGGCCGCGGCACGCGCGGCACGTGGTGCACCGCTCGCGGAGGTGGCCCGCGCCGCAGCCGACGCGATGCGCTCCGAGAAGCAATCTGCGACTGCCTGACAACCCGAGCAGAGGAGGCACGAACCCAGCGAACGCCTGCGGCGAGATCGTCGATGGGCCAGCAGAAGCAAGGAGACCCGCATGAAGCGCACAACGTTGACTCAAGAGCTCCTGGCGGAGTTCCTCGGTACGTTCGTCCTGATCATCTTCGGCGTGGGGGTGGTCGCACAGGTCGTGCTGACCGGCAAGGGCGACTTCGAGGGCATCAACTGGGCGTGGGGATTCGCCGTGGTGATGGGCGTCTATGTCGCCGGCGGCGTGAGCGGCGCGCACATCAACCCGGCGGTGACCCTGGCGCTCGCCGTCCGGCGCGGGTTCGCCTGGAACAAGGTGATTCCGTACTGGGTCGCGCAGACGGCGGGCGCCTTCGTGGCGGCCGCCATCGTGTACCTCGTGTACAAGCAGTCCTTCGACGCCATTGGCTACGGCATTCCGTGGATCAAGACGAACATCGATGCCACCGCACATGCCTTTGGCACGGCCGGCATCTTCTCCACCTACTCGGGGTTCATCGACGGGGCGAGCGGCTATGGCAAGGGTGGTTTGCCGGTCGGCCTGTTCACCGGCCTGGCTGACCAGATCGTTGGCACCGCGCTGCTGGTGCTGGTCATCGTGGCCATCATCGACGCGCGGAACAGCGCACCCGGGGCGAACCTGGCGGCGCTGATCATCGGCCTGCTGGTGGTCGTCATCGGCATGACCTTCGGCGCGAACTATGGCTACGCCATCAATCCGGCGCGTGACTTCGGGCCGCGGCTGTTCACCCTCTTCACGCACGGAATCGACGTCTTCAATGCCAACGGGCCCAACTACTTCTGGGTGCCGATCATCGGTCCATTGATCGGTGGCGTGATCGGTGTCTACGTCTACGACCTGTTCGTGGGCAACTTCCTGCCATCGGCCGGAGAGGAGCCTGGTCGGGTCGTGGAGGAGCCCGTCGTCGTGACGGAGGAACCGATGTGAAGAAGCTGATCAACGCCCCCGAGCGCGCCGTCGACGACGCGCTCGGGGGGATGGCGGCGGCTCACCCGGACCTGATCCGGGTGATCGAGCCGAACGTGGTCGTCCGCGCCGATGCGCCGATCTCCGGCAAGGTCGGCGTGATCAGCGGCGGCGGATCTGGCCATGAGCCGATGCACGGCGGCTTCGTGGGGCTGGGCATGCTCGACGCGGCCTGCGCCGGCGCGGTCTTCACCTCACCGGTACCCGACCAGATGCTCGCCGCCACGAAGGCGGTGGATGGCGGCGCCGGCGTCCTGCACATCGTGAAGAACTACACCGGCGACATCATGAACTTCGAGCTTGCCGCCGAGCTGGCGCAGGCCGAGGGAATCAACGTTTCCAGCGTGGTGATTGCCGATGACGTTGCGGTCAAGGACTCGCTCTACACCGCGGGACGCCGCGGTGTGGGCGGCACTGTCCTGGCGGAGAAGATCGTGGGCGCTGCCGCTGAAGCGAAGCAGGACCTCGCAGCGGTGACGGCTCTCGCCAAGCGCGTCCAGGACAACGTGCGCTCGATGGGCATGGCGCTCACCAGCTGCACCGTCCCGGCGGCCGGCAAGCCGACCTTCGAGATCGGCGATGACGAGATGGAGATCGGTGTCGGGATCCACGGGGAGCCGGGGCGGGAGCGTCGAAAGCTCGCGACGGCCGACGAGATCACCGACATGCTGGCCACGCCGATCCTCGACGACCTGCCGTTCAGCTCCGGCGACAAGGTTCTGGCCTTCGTCAACGGGATGGGCGGGACGCCGCTGCTCGAGCTCTACGTGGTCTACAACCGGCTCGCGGCGATCTGCGCTGAGCGGGGGATCACCATCGAGCGCAACCTGGTGGGCAGCTACATCACCTCGCTCGAGATGGCCGGCTGCTCCATCACCCTGCTGAAGCTCGACGACGAAATGATCCGCCTGTGGGACGCGCCGGTGCACACCGCCGCGCTCCGCTGGGGGATGTAGCCAACCCGATGGACGAGATCGGAGCTCCGGCCTTCGTTCGCTTCCTGGAGCTGCTCGCGCAGCGGTTGGCGCAACGGAAGGTCGAGCTCACCGAGCTCGACTCCAAGATCGGTGACGCCGACCACGGCATCAACATGGACCGCGGCTTCAGCGCCGTGGTCGGCAAGCTTCCCGACGTGCGGGAAGCGGACCTGGGGACGATCGCCAAGACGACCGGGATGACGCTCATCTCGACCGTCGGGGGGGCGAGCGGCCCCCTCTATGGAACGTTCTTCCTGCGGCTCGCGACCGCGCTCGGCGATCGCACCACCGCGGGCGGCACCGAGTTCGGCGAGGCGCTGCGGGCGGGACTCGACGGCGTCCGTCAGCGCGGCCGCGCCGAGCCTGACGACAAGACGATGGTCGACGCCATGGCGCCGGCGGTCGATGCGTACGACGCCCACCTGGCCAACGACGGCGTGGCCGGCGCATTGGCCGCGGCGGCCGACGCGGCGGCGGCCGGTCGCGATCGGGTCACGCCGCTGGTGGCCCGCAAGGGGCGGGCGTCGTATCTGGGCGAGCGTTCGGCGGGACACCAGGATCCCGGCGCCACCTCGACCACCATCCTGTTCGAATCGCTGCGCGACGCCGTCGCGGCGCGGGACGAGCAGGCCAAAACATCGGACACCTAAAAGGAGGCAGCGATCGCATGGCCAAGTACGTCCTGGCCCTCGACCAGGGAACGACCTCGAGCCGAGCCATCCTGTTCAACGCGGACGGCACCATCTACAAGGTTGCCAACCAGGAGTTTCCGCAGATCTATCCCTCGCCCGGGCACGTCGAGCACGACCCCGAGGCGATCTGGGATTCGCAGCTGACCGTCGCCAAGCAGGTGATCGCCGACGCCGGTGCCAGCCCGGACGATATCGCCGCCATCGGTATCACCAACCAGCGCGAGACGACCGTCGTCTGGGACAAGAGCACCGGCAAAGCGGTCCAGAACGCAATCGTCTGGCAGAGTCGCATCACGGCCGGCTACTGCGACGAGCTGAAGGCCGCCGGGCTCGAGCAGAAGTTCCGGGACAAGACCGGTCTGCCCATCGACGCGTACTTCTCGGGCACCAAGATCCGCCACATCCTGCAGAACAACCCGGGTGCCCAGGAGAAGGCAGAGCGCGGAGAGCTGCTCTTCGGCACGGTCGACAGCTTCCTGATCTGGCGCCTCACCGAGGGCCGGGTGCATGTCGCCGACTACTCGAACGCCAGCCGCTCGCTGCTCTTCAACATTCACACGCTCGATTGGGACGACGAGCTGCTGGGGATCATGAACGTGCCGCGGGCCATGATGCCCAAGGCACGCCCCTCCAGCGAGGTGTACGGCGAGACGACCCTTCTGGGCGGCTCGATCAAGATTGCCGGCGACGCGGGCGATCAGCAGGCCGCCACCTTCGGCCAAGCCTGCTTCGAGCCCGGCATGGCCAAGCAGACCTACGGCACCGGCGCCTTCATGCTGATCAACACCGGCGAGGAGGCGGTGCCCAGCAAGAACGGCCTGCTGACCACCATCGCGTGGGGCTACGACGGCAAGGTGACCTACGCCCTCGAGGGTTCGGTCTTCATCGCCGGCGCGGCCGTGCAGTGGCTGCGCGACGGCCTGCGGGTCATCACCAACTCGGCCGACGTGGAGAAGCTGGCCGGCAAGGTCGCCGATACCGAAGGCGTCTACATGGTGCCGGCCTTCGTGGGCCTGGGTGCCCCGTACTGGGACCAGTACGCTCGCGGGCTGATCATCGGCCTGACGCGGGGCTCGACGATCGAGCATATCGCCAAGGCCACGGTGGACTCCATGGCCTACCAGACCCGCGAGGTCCTCGAGGCCATGCAGGCCGATTCGGGCGTGACGCTCAAGGAGCTCAAGGTCGACGGCGGTGCGACGGTCAACAACGACCTGATGCAGTTCCAGGCGGACATCCTGGGCGTCGCGGTGGAGCGCCCGCAGGTGGCCGAGACGACGGCGCTGGGCGCCGCCTATCTGGCCGGGCTCGCCGTCGGATTCTGGAAGGACACCAGCGACGTGACCAAGAACTGGGCGCTGGATCGGCGCTTCGAGCCGCAGATGGACAAGGAGAAGCGCGAGAAGCTGTTCGCCGGATGGAAGAAGGCCGTGCAGCGTGCGCTCGACTGGGAGGACCACTAACCTTCCGTCCATAGACCGATGCGGGCCGGGCGCGAACCCGGCTCGCCGGTTCATCCTCGCAGCGTCCGTACCGGAGGTGGCATGGCGGTCGGGATCGTGGTCGTGTCGCACTCCGGACCGCTGTCTGATGCTGTGGTGACGCTGGTGACCCAGCTCGCCAACCTGGACAGCGATGGACCGCGCCTCGTTTCGGCCGGTGGTCTGCTCGATGGTCAGCTGGGCACGGATGCCACTCGGATTGCGGCGGCGATCGAGGCCGCTGACGCCGGCCAGGGAGTGGTCGTCCTCGCCGACCTGGGGAGTGCGCTGCTCTCGACGCTGACCGCCGTCCAGGATCTGCTGGAGACGCCAGTCGCCACGCGGGTGCGCATCAGCCGCGGCCCGCTGGTCGAAGGCTCGTTCGTCGCGGCGGTGCAGGCCGCGGCGGGCGACGACCTGGCGAACGTGCTCGCTGCCGCCGACCAGGCGGGTAGCATGGACAAGCTGGAAGGTCACGCATGAACGGGCCGTTGGGCGTGTTCGACTGGGCGCTGACCGGCTATCTGCTGGGCTCCCTCCCGTTCGGGCTGATCATCGGGCGCCTGGCGGGTGGCGTGGACCTGCGGCAGGTCGGCTCGGGTCGCACCGGAGCGACAAACGCGCTGCGCACCATTGGCGCGAAGGGGGCAGCGCTCGTCTTCGTGCTCGACCTGGCCAAGGGTCTGGCCGCGGTGCTGCTCGCGCGCTGGCTATGGGCCGGAGATCCCGGCTGGCTCGAGTGGGTCGCCGCGGTGGCTGGCTTCGCCGCCGTGGTCGGGCACGTCTGGTCTGTCTTCATCCGCTTCAGCGGCGGACGCGGGGTGGCGACCTCGACCGGGGCGCTGCTCGGCATGACGCCCTGGGCGCTTGTTTTCCTGGTGCCCATGGTGGTGCTCATCATCTGGCGCAGCCGCTACGTCTCCTTGGGCTCCCTTTCCGCCGCGCTCCTTTCGCCGGTGGTCGTCGCCATCCTCTTCGTCCTTGGGGTCACGCCGGTCGCCGCCATTGCCTACGCTCTTGCCGCCGGCCTGCTGGTGACGTTCGCCCACACCGATAACATCGCTCGACTGCGTGCCGGCACCGAACGGCGCCTGGGCCAGCGGGAGAAGGTCTGACCCATGCCTGAGCTCACCGTCGAGGTGCGCAACCCGTCCGGTCTGCATGCGCGACCGGCGGCGACCTTCGTCAAGGCGGCGGCGGGCTTCGGAGCGGACGTACGGGTCGCCAATGTCACTCGCGACCCGCAGCGGATGGTGAGTGCCAAGAGCGTGATCGGGGTGATGGGCCTGGGGGTCTCGTCCGGGCACACGGTGCGACTCCTGGCCGAGGGCGCCGATGCCGATGCCGCGCTCGAGTCCCTCGGCGAGCTGATCCGCTCAGGACTCGGCGAGCAGCTCGCGCCGGCAGGACCGTGACGCAGTCGTTGCGCGGCATGCCCGCGGCGCCGGGCGTCGCCCTCGGGCCAGCGTGGCGCTATGTGCTCTCCAGCGGCGGCGAGTCACGGCTGACGCTGGACGAGGCAGCCACGCTCGCCGCGAGCGAGCTCGACGCCCTGGCCGAGCGGCTGCGCGCCGCCGACCGTCCTGACGAGGCCGATATCCTGTCGACCCAGGCACTGATGATCGCCGACCCGGCGCTGCTGGACGTCGCACGCGACCTGATCGCGGCGGGTGGCACTCCGGCGGCCGCGATCGTCTCGGCGGGGGAGTCGGCCGCCGCCACGCTGGACGCCCTTGACGACGAGCTGCTCGCCGCACGCGCCGCCGACGTGCGCGACGTGGCGCAGCGCTTGGCACGCGTCGTCACCGGCCAGGCGGCGCCCCGCCTCGAGCGCCGATCGATCGTAGTCGCGGCCGACCTGCCGCCGTCGGTCACCGCGGAGCTGCAGCCCGAGCTGCTCGCCGGAATTGCGCTGGAGGCCGGATCACGAACCGCGCATGCCGCGATCCTAGCGCGCGCGCTGGGCGTTCCGGCGGTGGTCGGCGTGGCGGGCCTGCTGGATGCGCTGGCCGCGGCCGACGCGCAGTGCATCGCCATCGACGGCGAGAGCGGCGAGGTGCTGCTTGCGCCCGATGAATCAGCCATGCGTCAGCTCGAGGAACGGGCCACCCTGGCGCGCGACCGGATCGCGCGCGAAGCGGACCTCGCCGGACGGCCACTGACCACGCGCGATGGCGAGCGGCTGATGCTCGGCGCCAACATCGGTCGTCCGCAGGAGGCTGCCGCGGCACTCGCCGCGGGGGCGGAAGGGATTGGTCTGTTCCGCACCGAGTTCATGTTCATGGGCCGCGATGCCGCGCCCGACGAAGCCACGCAGGCGGCCGCCTACGCGGCCGTGCTCGAGGCCTTCGGTGAGCGGCCGGTGGTCATTCGCCTGATCGACCTGGGCGGCGACAAGGACCTGCCCTACCTCGCGCTCGCGCCGCAGCCCAACCCGTTCCTGGGCGTGCGCGGACTGCGGCTGGCGGAGCGTGACCCGGAGCTGATCCTGACCCAGCTGCGCGCGATCCTGGCCGCTGGCGAGCAGACTGGCCACCAGCCGTGGATCATGGCACCCATGATCGCCGACCTGGCCGACGTGTACCGCCTCCACGAGTTCGTGGCGCTCGCCGCATTCGGGCGACCGGCCACCCACCTGCCCAAGGTTGGCGTCATGATCGAGGTCCCTTCGGCGGTGACGCTCGCCGATCGGATCGCGGCGGAGGTGGCATTCATGAGCATCGGCACCAACGACCTGACCCAGTACCTGCTCGCGGCGGATCGCACCAACCCGGCCCTGGCGGCGCGCCAGGACCCGCTGCATCCCGCCGTGCTGCGCTCCATCCATGCCGTGATCGAGGCGGGGCACGCGGCAGCCATTCCGGTCGCGGTCTGCGGAGAGATGGCGGGGGATCCGGCCGGCGCGCTGGCCCTGCTGGGGCTGGGTATCGACGAGCTGTCGATGGACCCCAGCGCCTTCGGGGCCGTGAAGCGGGCGGTCGCCGGCGTCACGCGGGCCCAGGCAGCCGAGGCGGTGCGCGCCGCCATGCAGGCGGACCGGGTCGAGGATTCGCGCGCCGCGCTGGACGCATTGCGATGACCGTCAGCCCGGCGCGCCCGCGGCTCACCTCGCTGGCCAACATGCTTGGCGTGCTGCGCATCGCACTCACCCCGGTGGTCATCGCGCTCCTGCTGCTGCCGTTCCCCGGCGGTGGGTTGCTGGCATTCGTCATCTTCGCCATCGCCGGATTCACTGACTATCTCGACGGCCGCGTGGCGCGGTCCCGCGGGGAGGTCTCGCCATTCGGCGTCTTCATGGACCTCACCGCCGACAAGGTGCTCGTCGCCGGAGTGCTCATCGCCATGGTCGAGGTCGGCCTGCTGCCCACCTGGATCGTGGCCACCATCCTGATCCGCGAGCTGGTGATCCAGGGCGTGCGCCAGCTGGCGGCCTCGGCCGACGTGGTGATCGCCGCCCGGGCGCTGGGCAAGGCCAAGACGCTGACCACGCTGGTGGCCATGGCGTTCCTGCTGCTCGCCTTCGACGCGCAGACCGGGGGGCCGATGTCGGCGCTGACCATCAGTCCGGCATTGAGCCTCATCGGCTTCTGGCTGATGGTCGTCGCGACCGCACTGACCGTGATCTCCGCCTGGGATTACGTGCGCGGCGCGATGCCGATCCTGATGGGTGAGTGATGACGCCGACCTTCGATGCCGTGGTCATCGGCGGCGGAGCGACCGGCGCCGGCGTGCTGCGCGACCTGGCGATGCGCGGCGTGCGCGGGCTGCTGGTCGAGCGCGGCGACTTCGGGTCGGGCACCAGCGGCCGCTATCACGGCCTGCTGCACTCGGGCGCCCGCTACGTCGTCAGCGACCCTGGTTCGGCGCGCGACTGCGCCGCGGAGAACGGCGTGCTGCGGCGCATCGCGCCGGGTTGCCTGGAGCTGACCGGCGGCTATTTCGTCGCGACATCGGCCGACCCCGAGGAGTACCTGGATGGCTTCGCCGCGGCCTGTGCCGCGGCCGGCATCGCCGCCGAGCGGGTGCCGCTCGGCGAGCTCTTCGCCGCGGAGCCGCTGCTGAATCGCGAGATCCGCGCCGCGTACCACGTGCCCGACGCGGCCATGGAGCCGTGGGAGCTGATCGACGCCAATCTCGAATCGGCCCGCGAGCACGGCGCGGAGGCGTGGCGCTACCAGGCGGTGGTCGGCTTTGCCAGGGACAGTGACGGACAGATCAGCGCTGTCGAGCTCGAGGACCGCCGCAGCGGCGAGCGCCGCTCGGTCGGTTGCGGTACGGTGATCTCGGCGGCCGGCGCCTGGGCGGGCCAGGTCGCGGCACTGGCCGGCGTGGAGCTGAAGATGAGCCCCGGCAAGGGCTCGATGCTGATCATGAACCGCCGCGTGACGAATGCGGTCGTCAATCGTCTTGCGCCGCCTGGCGATGGCGACATCCTCGTGCCGGTGCACACCGTCAGCATCCTGGGCACGACCGACATCACCGTCGAAGACCCGGACGACGCGCGCGTCACCCGCGACGAGGTGGCGGCGTTGCTGGCCGACGGCGACCGGCTCATTCCCGGTCTCTCCGGAGCCCGCGTGCTGCGTGCCTATGCCGGCTGTCGGCCGTTGTACGAAGAATCCGATGTCAGCGACGAGCCATCCCGCGAGATCAGCCGTGCCCATCACCTCATCGCCCACGGACCGCGCGACGGCGTGGCGAACTTGTGGAGCATCGTGGGCGGCAAGCTGACGACCTACCGGCTCATGGCCCAGCAGACCGCCGATGCGGTGTGCGCCTCGCTGGGCGTGGCCGCTGGGTGCCGCACGGCGATGGAGCCACTGCCCGGACCGGCGGCAGCGCGGCCGTACTGGCTCGGCATGCGACTGGCCGACATTGAGGCCGATGGCGGCGGTGACGCCGACCTGGTGTGCGAATGCGAGCTGGTCACGCGACCGATGCTGCACGCCGCGCTGGAGGCGCAGCCCGACGCCTCGCTCGACGACCTGCGTCGCACGACGCGGCTCGGGATGGGCCCCTGCCAGGGTGCCTTCTGCACACCGCGTGCGGCCGCGATGCTGGGCGATCGTGACGACGGTCAGCGCGCGCTGCTCGGCTTCCTGCACGAGCGCTTCCGCGGCACGCGACCGATCGCCTGGGGCGACCAGCTCGCCGAGCTATGGCTGGAGACCGGCATCTACCGCGGCAGCCTGGCGGTCGAGACCCTGAATGTCGAGACCCCGGAGGCACGTGATGCCGACGTATGACGCGGTGGTCATTGGTGCCGGCCTGGCGGGTCTCTCGGCGGGGATCGGCCTGGCCGAGGCCGGCGCACGGGTCTTTGTGGCCGGCAAGGGTATGGGGGCCACGCACTGGGCGCACGGCGGCGTGGATGTCGGCGACGTCGAAGCGCTGAGCCGCCGCAGGGGGCATCCCTACGCGCGGTTCGGCGACGCCGTCGGTCCGGCGCTGACGGCGCATCTTGCCCGGCTGGCCGCTGCCGGTCTGCCGTACCGCGGCTCGCCCGGCGACACGCCGCGCCTGGTGCCGACGGCGGTCGGGGGCCTGCGCCCGGCGGCCATCCTCCCCGAGGCGCAGGCGGCGGGATTGCAGCCGTGGGCCGGCGGCGAGGGACTGCTGATGTTGGGGATCGACCGCTTCAAGGATGTCTGGGCGCAGATGGCGGCCCGGAACCTGGCGCGCCAGCGCTGGCCGGACGGCCCCGCGGAGGTGCGCTGGGCCGTGGCTGAGCTACCCTGGGTCGAGCGGCTGCACAACCTCACGGCGCTCGAGCTGGCGCGACTCTTCGATGACCCGGACTGGCGTGCCCGCGCCCTGGCGCAAGTGCGCGCGGCGTTGCCCGATGGGACATGGCGGATCGGGCTGCCCGCCGTGCTCGGGCTGGCGCGCCACGCGGAGGTCTTCGCCGAAGCGCGCGAGACGCTCGGCGCGCCGATCTTCGAGATCCCATCGCTGCCGCCCAGCGTGCCGGGCATTCGCCTCTTCGAGGCGCTGCGCGAGCGGCTGCTTGCCGCGGGCGGCCGCTTCCAGTTCGGCTTCGGGGTGGTCAAAGTCGAGCGCTCCGCCGACCATGTCGTGGCGGTGCACACCCAGGGCGCCTCGCGCACCCTGCGCCTGGCGGCCAGCGAGTTCGTGCTCGCCACCGGCGGCATCGCCGGCGGTGGCCTGCGCGCGACCGCCGACGGGATGATCAGCGAGCGCGTGTTTGGCCTCGCGGTCGAGGCGCCGCCACAGGCCGAATGGCTCGTCGACGATCCATTGGCCGAGCAGCCGCTCGAATCGGCCGGCGTGCGGGTCGATGCCCGGCTGCGACCAGCCGGAGTCCGCAATGTGCGGGTCATCGGTTCAATGCTTGCCGGCCAGCGCTACCTGTCCGAGCGCTGTGGCGATGGCGTGGCGCTCGCCAGCGCGCAGCGCGCCGTGCAGCTGCTGAGCGCGAGGTCGGCGTGGTCGTCGGTCAGGAACGTCGCGTCATGACCTTCCGCGATGCGGCCAACCGCGAGTTCCCGCCGTTCTCGACCGATGGCTGCATCAAGTGCAACGTGTGCAACACGGTCTGCCCGGTGGCCCGCGTGACGGACCTCTTCCCCGGACCGAAGTACGAGGGCCCGCAGGGGCAGCGCTTCCGCGTCGATGGCGAGGCCTCGCCGGACGGCAGCGTCGATTGGTGCAGCGGCTGTGGGATCTGCACGCGCGCCTGTCCCACCGGCGTGCTGATCGCCGAGACGAATAACCGCGCCCGCGCCTCGATGGTCGCCACCCGTGGCACGAGCCTGCGCAATCGGCTGATCAGCGACACCGACCTGTTGATCCGGCTTGGCGTGCCAATCGCCCCGCTTGCCAACTTCGGGCTGCGCAACCGGCTGCTGCGCTGGATCGGCGAGAAGCTGCTTGGCGTGGCACGGCGCGGCCCGCTGCACCTGTTCGCGCGGCGCACCTTCACATCGTGGTGGCGCCGCCGCCCGGCCGTCGCGGTTGAGCCCTCGGCGGAGCGCGCCGTGGTCTTCTTCCACGGCTGCGCGGTGAACGGCTTCGAGCCTGACCTGGGGCGGGACGCGGTGGAGATCCTGGAGCGCAACGGGCTGTCGGTGATCGTGCCGAAGCAGGAGTGCTGTGGCCTGCCATTCATCAGCAACGGCCTGTACGACCAGGCGCGTCGCAAGGCACGCGCGAACCTGGCGGTGCTGGCCGACTACGCGCGACGCGGCTACCGGATCGTCGGGACCTCGACCTCCTGCACGCACGCGCTGAAGGCCGAGTACCGGGAGATGCTCGACCTCGACGACGCCGATGCCCGCGCGGTCGCGGACGCCACCTGGGACATCTGCGAGCTGCTGGTCGAGCTCCACGACGAAGGTCGGCTGGACACTCGTTTCGGACCGATGCCCATGGACCTGCCGTACCATCCGCCGTGCCAGCTCAAGAGCCACGGCATCGGGACGCCGGCGATGGACCTCTTCGCGTTGGTGCCCGGCCTGCGCGCCGTCGACTCGAACCATGACTGCTGCGGCGCCGCCGGCACGTACGGGCTCAAAGTGGAGCGCTGGCAGATCGCGCAGGACGTCGGGCGCGGCCTGTTCGACAAGGTGCGCGCTTCAGGCGCATCGGTCGCCGCCTGCGACTCGGAGACCTGCCGCTGGCAGATCGAATCCTCCACCGGCGTGCGCACCCGCCACCCGATCGAGATCCTGGCCGAGTCGTATCGTGTTTACGCCGCGGGCTGACGCGGTGGACGCCGGACCATCGGTCCATTGCGTCGCCCACCGGCGCTCGCGAGACTGCTGGGATGGGAACTCCCACCCGGCAGGTGGAGCGCGGCGGGCCCGGCGCGACCTACCGCCTGGCCGAAGCACACCGTGTGCGCACCACTGACGAGCCGGCACAGTTCATCGCGCTGGCCGCCGGAACGCGGCTGCTCGACTTCGGCATCGCCGACGGCTCAGATGCGGGCATCCTGCATCGCCTGCGCGTGCTCGACGGTCGCTCGGTCGGGCAGATGGTGATCATTGGTCCTGACGAGCGGCCCGATGGCGCCGGTCACCGCATCCTCGAGCTGTGGCCACCGGATTGGCTCGTCTCTGCCTCCGCCGCGGTCAGCTTCCCGCGCGCCCGCCCCCGAAGCTGACGCCGCTACTTGACCAGGCGCTGCTCCATGCGCCGCAGCGCGATGGTCAGGCCGATGCCCAGGAAGATGAGCAGGTAGGCGAGGTCCCACAGGATCGACGGCGAGATGAGGCCGGTGGTCAGATCGCGCAGCAGGTTGACGCCGTGATACAGCGGCGTGAGCTGCATCAGCCACTGGATCGGCACCGGGTAGACGCTGATCGGAAAGAAGGTGCCGCTGAACAGGAACATGGGCATGATGACCAGGCCCATGGGGAGATCGAAGTCCTGCACGGTGCGCAGATAGGCGGTGGTCGCCAGGCCGGCGGCGCTGAAGGCGGCGCTGATGAGCAGCGCGGCGGGCAGCACCAAGATCGTCCACGGCGAGAGGACCAGGCCCATGACCAGCATGACCACCAGGAAGGCGACAGAGTACAGCGAGGCACGCATCAGCGACCACAGCAGCTCGCCCAGCGCGATCTCGGTGATGCCCAGCGGCGTGTTGAGGATCCCCTCGTAGACCTTCTGATAGTTCAGCTTGAAGAAGACGTTGAAGATCGACTCGGCGATCGCGCCGTTCATGCTCGACTGGGCGAGCAGCGCCGGCGCCACGAAGGCGGCGTAGGTGATCAGGCGGCCGTTGGCGAGCGGCACGTCTCCGACGATGGTGCCCAGTCCGTAGCCAATGCCGAGCAGGTAGAAGAGCGGCTCGAAGAAGCCGGAGACCAGCACGATCCAGGTGTGCCGATAGACCAGCAGGTTGCGTTGCACGATCCGCCGCGCCCGCGAGAGGCGGCGCAGGGTCGTGGCCGATGGCGGTGGAACGGGGAGCCGGCGCGCGATGACGGCCATCGGTCTACTTCACCAGCCTTCGGCGCAACGTGCGCTCGGCGATGAAGGCGGTCACCCCGAAGAAGATCAGCAGATAGGCGGTGTGCAGCCACCATCGGTCGAGGTCGGGGGTGAGCAGCACGAGCGAACGGATGAGGGCGACGCCGTGGTACAGCGGCGTGGCGGCGGCGACCCACTGCACCGCGGCGGGCAGGCGGTCAATCGGAAAAAAGGTGCCGCTGAACAGGAAGAGCGGATTCACCAGGAAGCGGAACATCCAGGTGAAGCCGGCGTCGTTGCGCTGGGTCGCGGCGAAGGCGATCACCGGCGCGCTGAAGCTGAGGCCGGTGAGCACCGCGGCCGGGATGGCGAGCAGCGCCAGCGGCGAGCGCGGGATGGCGAAGAGCCACATGACGGCCATGAAGACGGTCGCGATGAGCGTGATCCGGAAGCTGATCCACGACAGCTCACCGGCGAGGATGTCGCGGACGCGCATGGGCGTGGCGAGCAGCGCGTCGTAGTTCTGGTTCCAGATGATCTTGCCCATGATCGGGTAGGTCGACTCGAAGACGGCCGACTGCATGACCGTGGCGGCCAGCACGCCGGGCCCCAGGAAGTGCAGGTAGTCGAAGCCGCCCAGTACGGCCATGTTCTGGCGGCTGACCAACGTGCCGAGCCCCACGCCCATGGCGGTCAGGTACAGGAGTGGCGTGAGGAACGAGCTGAAGAGGCTGCCCTTCCAGACATGTCGATACACCAGCAGGTTCCGCTGCAGGACCCGCGCGGCCATGGTCATGACAAGCGCTCGGTTGCCGGCTCGCAGGTGGCAAGGTCGCTCATTCGACCAGGCTGCGGCCGGTCAGGCGCAGGAACACGTCCTCGAGGCTCGCGCGACGCACCATGGCGCTCTCGATGGGAATGCGCCGCTCGTTGACCTGGTTGAGGGCATGCTCGCCGTCATCGGTGTACAGCAGCAGTCGGTCCGGGAGCTCCTCGACGCGCTCCGCCAGGTCAGCGAGCTGGCCGTCCAGGCCGGCGCGGACCGTGTCGCTGAAGCGCAGCTCGAGCACCTCCTTGGTGGCGTAGCGTCCGATCAGATCGCGCGGCGACCCCTCGGCCACGATGTGCGCCTTGTCCATGACCACCAGGCGATCGCACAGCTGTTCGGCCTCGTCCATGTAATGCGTGGTGATGATCAGCGTCGCGCCGCGCTGCTTCAGCCGATACAGGCGTTCCCACAACAGGTGGCGCGCCTGCGGATCGAGGCCGGTGGTGGGCTCGTCGAGGATGATCAGCTCCGGGTCGTTGATCAGGCTGCGCGCGATGGTCAGACGCCGCTTCATGCCGCCGGAGAGCGGATCCACCTGGTCATTGGCGCGCTCGGAGAGCTGCACGAAGTCGAGCAGCTCGTCGGCGCGGGTGCGTGCCACCTCGCCATCGATGTCGAAGTAGCGCGCGTACATCAGCAGGTTCTCGAGCACCGTCAGCTCGGTGTCGAGGTTGTCAGCCTGCGGCACCACGCCCAGGCGTGACTTGATCTGGCTGGCCTGCGTGCGCGGGTCCATGCCGATGACGGTCAGCTCGCCGCCGCTCACCGGGGAGGCGCAGGCGATCATGCGCATCGTGCTCGTCTTGCCTGCGCCGTTGGGACCCAGGAAGCCGAAGGACTCACCGGTCTGCACGTCGAAGCTGACCGCGTCCACGGCGGTGAACTCCTTGAAGCGCTTCGTCAGGTCGCGGGCATGGACAAGGGGCAGCACGCTCGGGGGCATCCGACGATTCTAGCGGCCCATCCCGCGGCCCGTCCGTCCCCCATCCGGAGCGTGGGCCCTGTCCCGCCTTTGACACTCGCCGGCCAAGTCGCGATACTACGCTGCACGTAGCAACACTCCGCGTAGCAGGAGGCGTTTCCTTGGCCGACCGCATTCCGGCGTCTGATCCCGGCCTGCTGGTCATGATCAGCCTGGCGGCCGGTCCCCGGCACGGCCATGCCATCATGCTCGACGTCGCGGCATTTGCCGGCGTGCGCCTGGGACCTGGAACGCTGTACGGCGCGATCTCCCGCCTCGAGGCCGATGGCCTGCTCGCTCCACTCGCCATGGAGGGCCGTCGCAGACCCTATCGCCTCACCGATGCGGGCTTGGCTGACCTGCAGCGCCGCCTCGATCTCCTGGATCCGCTGCTCGCCACGGCGCGACAGCGGGTGCCCGCCCGATGAGGCCGTTGCTGCGCCTCTATCCGCGCGCTTGGCTCGACCGCTACGGTGAGGAGCTGGACGACCTGCTCGACGCGACGCGGGCGACGCCCTCGACCGCTCTCGATCTCGCGCGCGGCGCCCTTACCGCTCATCTGCGCGCCGCCGCGTCTCGCGGCCGATCGCTCGTCACGGGAGGCTCACCAATGTCCTTCGAATGGCCCCAGCGTCACACGACCTCGATCGCGCTCCTGGCGCTCGTCATCACCGCACCGACGCTGATCATCCTCTCGCTGTACGCGGCAGCTGCGCTAATCGGCTCACCGGACTTCTCGGCCACCTTGAACGGCGCCCTGGCCGACTGGAGCCGCTTCCGCATTCTCGACCTGTTCCTGATCGCGGCGCCGACCGTGGCCGTCGTGCTCAGCGGGCTGTCGATGCTGACCGGTAGCATCGGCATCAGCGACGGAGCGTTGCGCCTGTTCTTCGTCGTTCGCCCGCGCGTCTTCCCCGTGGCGGTGCTGCTCGTGGCCCTGGCGCTGACCGCGTTCTGGGTGGGGCACCTGGGCGCCGATTTCCTCGCCGGCAGGCCCTGACCGGCCGATCGCCTCAACGCGGGTCATGCCGCCTGCCAGGTCCCTCCGGGTTTGAGGTCCAGCACGTCGGCGTCGGTCGAACGGCGCAGCTGATCCGGCGTTCCAACCAGGGCCGGGAATGTCCCCCAGTGCAGCGGCAGCACGGCCTGCGCCCCGATCAGCTTGAGCGCCCGACCCGCATCGGCTGGTCCCATGGTGTAGTGCCCGCCGATGGGCACGACCGCGATACTCGGCGCCCATCGGTCCTTCACCAGCGCCATGTCGCCGAACAGGTCGGTGTCGCCCGAGTGGTAGACGCGGGTGCCGTCCTCGAACTCGATCAGCCAGCCCCAGCAGCCGGTGTCGCGGGTGACGTCCGCGCCGCCGCCGGTGAGGGTGATGCCGCCGCTGTGGTCGGCGTGGAGCATGGTCAGCTTGATCCCATCGGCCGCAAAGGTGCCGCCCTTGTTCATGCCCACCGCCTCGACGTCATGCGCCGCCAGGTAGATGCTCATCTCGTGGCTGCACACCACGCTGCCGCCTGCCTGCGCGAGCTCCACGACGTCCTTGCAGTTCTCACCGACATGGTCGAAATGCCCGTGCGTGGGCGCCACCAGGTCGACGCGTTCGGGCTGGCGGTAGGCGTCAGGGTAGGTCGGGGCGCCGGTCCATCGGTCGACCCACAGCCATTTCTCTCCCGGAGACCGATACAGCACGCCGGCATGCCCCAGCCAGGTGATTCGCAGCTTCGCCAACTCAGTGCCTCCTCGGTCGTTCGGTTGCGTTACGTTGCGTTGGATTGCCTTGCGTTACGTTGCGTTGGATTGCATCGTAGCCACCGTACGGCTCTAACGGCCAAGCAGACGCCTGAAACGACCGTTTTCTCGGCCGATGCAATCATCCGCTGGTGATTCGGCCAACCACGCGGCGATATCGGTCCTTGCTTGGCCGTTAGAGCCACGGGCTGGCTAGGCACAGGGACCCGGTAAGAGCACGGTAATGGCACGGTAAGGGCCTAATGCTGATGATGCGTGCATGCCACCCCGACTGCGGGCCGTCCACGAAGCTGAGCGCCGCATCAAGCGATGGCTCTGCGAGCAGGGCGCCGAGCTTCGGGAGGCGCGGATCGCCGCAGGCCTGGCGCAATCCGACGTGGCGCGGGCGCTTGGCTGGTCTGCGTCGAAGGCCGGCCGAATCGAGCGGGCCGAGGACGCGCAGGTCAGCGCCGCCGACCTCGCCCGGCTCGGCTCGGTCGTTGGTCGCCAGCTGTGGATGCGACTGTATCCCGCCGACGGGGCGCTTCGCGACTTCCCTCAGCTCGCGCTCGAGGCGCGATTCCTTCGCGAGATTGAGGCCGGAGGTTGGGCTGTCGTCCTGGAGAGCAACACGGGGATTGTCGTAGACCTGCGTGCCTTCGACGTCGAGCTGCGAGGTGCAGTTCGCATCGGCGCTGAATTCTTCACGCGGCTCCGCGACGTCCAGGCGCAGCTCAGGCCGGTGATGCAGAAACAGCGAGATTCGGGCGTCGATCGGCTGCTGCTGGTGTTCAAGGACACGCACGCCAACCGTAGGGCTGTCCGCGAGGCCGGCGCGTCGCTCGACGCCGCGTTCCCGGTGTGCGGCCGGGCGCTCATGGCCGCCCTGCGCCAAGGCCGCGACCCAGGAGGCAACGGACTTCTGTTCCTGTAGGAGCCTGCGGCGACCTTGCGGCAGCCAGGTGCTGGCTCTAACGGCCAAGCTGGCGCTCCAAACGGTCGTTTTGCTGGCCGATGCGCTCACCCGCTGGCGATTCAGCCAACCAGACAGCCGAATCGGCCCCTTCTTGGTCGTTAGAGCCACCGGCTGGCTACGGCGCCCACGGATCATGGCAGCGGGCGCCACGGATCCTGGGTCAGCCGCCCGGCAAGATCAGGCGCCCGGTCTCGGCGACGCGGCGCATCCACGGCACCTCGCGCTCGAGGGTCGTCTCCGGACCGTGCCCGGGCAGCACGCGCACGTTCGCGGGAAGGGCTCCGGCAAGGCGGACCAGCGAGGCCACCATTTGCTCGTCGCTGCCTCCGGGCAGATCGGTGCGGCCCCAACCACCGGGGAAGAGGGTATCGCCGGAGAGCAGCAGGGCCAGCCGCTCCTCGTAGAGGCAGATCGAGCCTTCGGTGTGGCCGGGCGTGTGCAGCACGTCGAATACGAGATCGCCAATGCGCAGCTGCTCACCCTCGCGCAGATGGCGGTCCGCCACCGACGGCTCGACCTCGAATCCGTAGTTGTTTGGCGCCGTCAACCGGTATTCGTCGTCGGGATGGATCGCCAGTGGAGCGCCCGATGCCCGCTTCAACGCGGCGTTGTCGAAGATATGGTCGATGTGGCCGTGCGAGTCGGCCAGCAGGTGCACGCGCAGGCCGAGAGTTTGAACGCGCTCCATAAGTGGCTCGGCGGCGCCCATGCCGGGGTCCAGGATCAGGGCATCGGGAGATCTCCCGTCCCAGACGAGGTACGCATTCGTCTCCCAGGGCCCGAATGCGCCGACCTCCAGCCGCACGCCGTGCGTCGCTTCAGCCGGAACGCCGCTGCGCGCGACGACCGGCTCGTCGCTCACTGCTCGCGGGCTCCGGCCGGACCGATGACCCCGGTCAGCCCATCGGCCGCTCGCAGGCCGAAGGCCAGCGCCAGCTCCGCAGCAAGGGCCGCCTCGACCGCATCCATCTCGACCGGATGACCGAGCTCGGTGGCCAGTGAAGTAACGCCTTTGTCGGCAAGGCCGCAGGGGATCATCTCGGCGAACCAGCCAAGGTCCACGTTGACGTTCAGCGCCAGCCCGTGGGTGGTGACGCCGCGGCGCACCCGTACCCCGATCGCCGCCAGCTTGCGCGAGGCTTCGACCCACACGCCGGTCAGCCCGTCGACCCGCCCCGCCTCGACGCCGAACGAGGCGGCAACGGCGATCAGCGCGGCCTCGAGCGAGCGCACGTAGCGCCGCAGGTCCAGCGGATCGCGCAGCTCGACGATGGGGTAGGCGACGAGCTGTCCCGGCCCGTGGAAGGTAATGTCGCCGCCGCGATCGACGCGCACCAGCTCGGCGCCCAGGCCGCGCAGCCGCTCCGGGGTCGCCAGCAGATTGCCGACGTCGCCGCCACGGCCGATGGTGTACACCGGGAAGTGCTCCAGCAGCAGCAATCGGTCACCGATGCGCCGTCCGCGACGCTGGTCGGCGAGCTCATCCTGCAGCTCCCAGGCCGGCAGGTAGGCGACCGTCCCCAGGCGGTCGACGCCCAGCAGGCCGCCATGCGCGGCGAGCAGCGGATGGGCGTCGCTCGCCGGGGTGTAGTCCTCGTCGCGGCGTGGTCGCCGCAGCGATGGACGCGAGGGCGCCTCGCTGGGACGAGCGCTGATGTCGCGCATGGCCGATATCGGTCTAGACCGCGGCAGCCGCGGCAGCTCCGGGAACCTGCTCCGCGGCATGGTAGGACGAGCGCACCAGGGGCCCGGACTGCACGTGAGCGAAGCCCATCTGCACGCCGATGCGGCGCAGCGCCATGAACTCGGCCGGCGTGTAGTACTTCATCAGCGGCAGGTGCTTGGCCGATGGACGCAGGTATTGACCAATGGTCAGCACGTTCACGTCGGCTTCGCGCAGCAGGCCCATCGCCTCGACGATCTCGTCCCAGCTCTCGCCCAGGCCGAGCATCATGCCGGTCTTGGTCACCATCTCGTCGAAGCCGATCTCGGCGGCGATGGCGCGCCCGGCGGTCAGCACGCCGACGCTGCGATCCCATCGGGCTCGGCGGCGGACCGGGCGCTGCAGGCGCGGCACGGTCTCGACGTTGTGGTTGAGGATCTCCGGCTGCGCCTCGACCACGGTCCGGATGTCCGCCTCCCGGCCATTCATGTCGCTGATGAGCACCTCGATGGTCGTGCCGCGGTTGGCGAGGCGGATCTGGCGGATCGTCTCGGCCACGATGCCCGCGCCGCCATCGGCCAGGTCGTCGCGGGCGACCATGGTGATGACCACGTGCTTCAGCCCCATCTGCAGCGTGGCCTCGGCAACGCGGCGCGGCTCGTCCGAGTCAGTGTTCGGCGGCCGTCCGGTGGCGATGGCGCAGAAGCCACAGTTCCGCGTGCAGACGCTGCCGAGCACCATGAAGGTCGCGGTGCCGAGCGTCCAGCATTCACCGATGTTCGGGCAGCGCGCTTCCTCGCAGACGGTGTTCAGGGCCTCCGCGCGGATGACCTGCTTCGTCCCCGCGTAGGTGCTGCCTGCACCGATGCGCACCTTCAGCCACTCCGGACGGCGCCCACCCGGTCCCGCATTTTCGGGGAGGGGGTCACCGGGAGCAAGCAGGCCGCCATCGGTCTGTGGGCCTCCCGGGTACATCACGTCCGACGGTCCGCCGTGGTGGCCGCCGGGCGCAGAAACAACGCTCAGCTCGCCGAGAGCGGAGAAGTCGGTCGGGGACATTTCGAAAGTCTAGCCGAGCCGGCCTCAAACGTCCCTTGGCAGTCCGCGCGTTCGAGGGTCGAAGCGCCGCCGATATGACGCTTGTAGCCGAGCTCGGCCAGCGGAGCTTCAGGCATGGACCGATGCCTCCGCTCGAACGGAACGCGGGCGACTTACGCTGGCCGCAACCATCGGCCAAGAAGGCGAGGCCCGCTGGCCGCGGGTTGCCCGGGGCGCAACCCGCAGGCAAGAACGGGCCGCACGGACGCCCTCGCCGGGCCCAACCTGGCCGTTGGTTGCTCCCCCGCCAAACGCCACCGTTGTGGCCACTACCCGATCCCCAGT
>JBBSHF010000022.1:0-26214 GCA_038253355.1 Candidatus Limnocylindria bacterium | reverse complement strand
GATGCATCCGCTGCATCGGATGGCGCCAGGACGTGGCCGGTGGCGCGGGGTGATGCATCCGCTGCATCGGTCGAGGCTCAATCTCCGGTCGCTTCGCTGTACGCTGCCCGCCATGCCCCGCCCCATCGCATCGGTCGATGTGCCATCCAGCAGCGCCAACCTGGGAAGTGGATTCGACTGCTTCGCCGCGGCGCTCAGCCTCAAGCTTCGTGCAGAGCTCTACCCGGGCGACGAGGCGGGCATCCTGCTCAACGCCCGCGGCGAGGGCGCCCCGCGGCTCGACGAGGACCCCGACGAGAACCTGCTCATCCGCGCATTCCGCCGCGGCATGCAGCTGGCGGCCGGCTCGCCACAGGGATCGGGCGCGTGGCGAATCGAGGTGTCGAGCATGATCCCGGCGGCGCGCGGCCTGGGAAGCAGCGCAGCGGCGACCGTGGCGGGTCTACTGCTGGGTGCCTCGGTCGGCCGCCGCTCCCCCGAGGCCGATGAGCTGCTGGACGCCGCGGCCCGCCTGGAGGGGCACGCCGACAACGCCGCGGCGGCCCTCTACGGCGGGATCACGCTGGCGGTCACCGCGGCTGAAGGCATCCAGCTGCGCCGCTTCCACGCCCCCGAGGCGTGGATCCCGGTCGTCTTCCTGCCGCAGCGCGAGAGCCACACCGCCGAGATGCGTGCCACGCTGCCAGCCTCGCTGCCGCACCGCGAGGCGACCGCTGCCGCCGGGCGCGCTGCGCTGCTGGCCATCGCGGTGGTGACCGGCGACGCCTCGCTGCTGCACGCCGCCATGGACGATCGGCTGCATCAGCCATATCGGCTGCCGCTGCTGCCCGGCGCCGGCGAGCTGATCGAGACTGCCTACGAGCACGGCGCGGCTGGCGCGGCGCTTTCAGGCGCGGGGCCGAGCGTGATCGCCATCTGTGACTCGCCCGCCGCCGCTCACTCGGTGGAGAAGGCCTTCAATGCGGCCGGACTGCCCGGCATGGCCACGCGGCTGCGCTTCGATGCGAGCGGCGCTCGACTGACCCCGGCCGACAGCTAGCGGGCCGGAGGCCGACAGCCGTCGGCAGCCCAGCAGGACGACGCCAACCTGAGCGTCCGCTAGGATCGGCTGGCCATGTCCCTCGTCATCCTCAGCGACCTCGCCAAGAGCCACGCTGCGCAGCACCTGTTCGACGGCGTCAGCCTGCAGATCGGCGCCGGCCGACGGATCGCCATCGTGGGGCCGAACGGCGCGGGCAAGACCACGCTGCTCGAGATCATTACCGGTGAGCAGGAAGCCGACGCCGGAACGGTAACCCGCGGCAAGGACGTGGTCATCGGCTACCTCAGACAGGAAGTGGCGCAGAGCCACGGGCGCAGCGTCCTGGCCGAGGTCATCGCCGGGGCAGGCGAGGTGAGCGGCATCGGTCGACGCATGGGACACATCGAGCGAGAGCTGGCGGAGGCAACCGAGGAGGCGGAGCTGGAGGAGCTGATGGCCGAGTACGGCCGCCTGCAGCATCGGTTCGAGGTGCTGGGCGGCTACTCGCTGGATGCCGAGGCACGTCGCATCCTGGCCGGCCTGGGCTTCGCGGAGAGCGATGTGACGCGCGACATCGGTGAGTTCAGCGGCGGTTGGATGATGCGCGTGGCCCTCGCCAGGCTGCTGCTGCAGAACCCCGACGTGCTGCTGCTCGACGAGCCGACCAACCACCTCGACCTGGCATCGGTCGAGTGGCTGCAGATCTTCCTGGCCGAGTACGCCGGAGCGATCGTGCTGGTCAGCCACGATCGCGATTTCATCGACGCAGTCGTCAACCGCGTGGCGGAGCTCAACCACGGCAGCCTGACCGAGTACGTCGGCGGCTACGCGGACTTCGTCGAGCAGCGCGAGGAGCGGCGGGCGCAGCTCGAGGCGCAGGCACGCGGTCAAGCACGCAAGATCGCGCACACCGAGGCGTTCATCGAGCGCTTCCGCTACAAGGCGACCAAGGCGCGCCAGGTGCAGAGCCGGATCAAGGCATTGCAGCGCGTCGATCGCGTCCAGACGCCTACGCACCGCACCAGGAGCGTCAAGTTCCGTTTCCCCGAGCCGCCGCGCTCGGGACGCACGGTGATCACCCTCCACGACATCCACAAGAGCTACGGCGCGACCCCGGTCTACGCCGGCCTCGACCTGCAGCTGGAGCGCGGCCAGAAGGTGGCGCTGATCGGTCCGAACGGCGCCGGCAAGTCGACCCTGCTCAAGATCCTTGCCGATGTGCTGCCGTTCGAGGGAGGCACCCGCGAGCTGGGCAGCAACGTCAAGGTCGCCTACTTCGCGCAGCACCAGATCGAGGCGCTCGACCCGCACAACACCGTGATGCAGGAGCTGGCGCTGGCCTCCAGCCGCCTGACGACCGCTGAGATGCGCAGGCTGTTGGGCGCCTTCCTGTTCTCGGGGGACGCGGTCGACAAGCGCGTGGGCGTGCTGTCGGGCGGCGAGCAGACCCGCCTGGCGCTGGCCAAGCTGATGGCCGATCCGGCGAATCTGCTCTGTCTCGACGAGCCGACCAACCACCTCGACATCGCCTCGCGCGACGTGCTGGAGGATGCGCTGAACGCCTTTCCGGGCACGATTGTGCTGATCACCCATGACCGATACCTCATCCGCTCGGTGGCCAACGTGATCGTGGAGGTCAACGGCGGAGCGGCCACGCCATACGTCGGCGACTTCGAGTACTACGCCGCCAAGCGCGGCCTGGACATCGAGCAGCGCGGCGCAACGGAGGGCAGGCAGACGCCACGCGGCGTGGAGGTCGTCGAGGCGAAGCCGCGCGAAACCTCGTCGCAGGCGGCCCAGCGCAAGCGGCACCAGGCGGAGCAGCGCAACCGGCGCTATCGGCGCACGCGCGAGCTGCGAGCCACGCTCGAGCGCGTCGAGCGGGAGGTGCGCGCCACCGAAACGGAGCTGGCCGAGATCAGCGAGAGCCTCGCCGACCCATCGGTCTACGCCGACGGAGCACGTGTTCGCGACCTGATCGAGCGCCACAACAGCGCGACGGATCGCCTGCAGTCGCTCGCGGCAGAGCGTGAGCGGCTGGCCTCCGAGCTCGAGGCGGCGGATTCGGAGACGCTGGCACCTGCGCGGTGAGCTCTTCGAAGACCGATGCCGGCGCCGTCGGCGCCGCGCTGATCGTGCTGGCCGCGACCTGCTTCGGCACGCTGGGGCCGCTGTCTCGATTCGCCGGGCATGCCGGTGTTGGCGCGTTGGCCCTGGTCACCTGGCGGGACGCCCTGGGTGCGGCGTGCGTGATCGCCTTCCTGGCCGTGCAGCGGCGCCCGATCTTCTCCCTGCGCGGCATCCCCACCGCGGACCGACGGATGCTGATCACCGCGGCGGCCGCCAACACGCTGCTCAACCTGGCGATCTTCATTGCCTTCCTGCGCATCAGCATCGCGCTGGCGCTGCTGCTGTTCTACCTCTACCCCGCCTTCGTGGCGCTGGCCAGCGTGCTCTGGTTCGGCGAACGCCTCGACCGGCTGCGCTGGACGGCCCTGGTAGTCTCGCTGGCCGGCGTGGTGCTGGTGGTCGGCGGCGGCGAGTCGCTTGGCACGGTCGACCTGCTGGGCGTGGCTCTGGCCTTCTTCGCCGGTGTGACCCAGGCGTTCTACGTGCTCGTGGCGCGGCACGGCTTCAACGCGGTGCCGGGGCCGCAGGCCGCCGTGCTGACCATGACCGGCGCTGTCGTCTTCCTGGTCGCGATTGGCCTTGTCAGCGGACAGGGCGCGGCCTTCGACCAACCGCTGGCCAGCGTCGACGCCATGTGGCCGGTGCTGCTGGCCGGGACGCTGGGTGCGGGGATCCCGACGGTGACCTTTATCGTGGGCATCCGGCTGCTCGGCGCCTCACGCGGCGCCATCCTGGCCACGCTGGAGCCGGTGGTCGGCGTCGCGCTGGCGGCCCTGCTCCTCGGGGAGCGGCCGGGGCCGCTGCAGCTGGTCGGCGGGGTGCTGATCATCGTTGCCGGCGTCCTGCTGCAGCTTGGACCGGCCGGCGCCGCGGACCACGAGGCCGTCGCCGAAGCATGACGACGCCCGAGTTTCTTTCTCTCACCAACCCCGTTGGTGCTAAGCAGACGGATCGCCTGCTCGATGACCCGCTGACGGCAGCGCCACGCTCGCCGGGGGCGCTGCCAGCGCCCGAACCACGACTGGTTTGCGCGTAGCACCAACCAGGTTGGTAGCACGCGGAAAGTCAGGCAAAGGTCGAGCTAAAACCGCGACGAGCGACTCAGGTAAGCATGAACGAGGCGTGCACCGCCCGGGCTGCGGCGCCGGCGGAAGCCAGCGGAACCTCGGCCCAGACGACGCGCAGGCCGCCCTCGTCGAACGACCCCTCGCCGGAAGCTGGCAGCGGCAGGATCTCGGGCATCCGCGCGGCCGGCCCGACCAGCGACAGCCGCGCGATGCGCTCCTTGCGGTCGACCGCCAGCATGAGCACGCCCGCATCGGGCTCACGAGAAGGGACCGGGCGAACCAGCGTCTGTGGCTGAGAACCGTCCAGCGCGCGCACCACGAGCTGCAGGCGGCCGCGGCGAGCACGACGAACCGCAACCGGATGGACGACCTCGGCGCCGAGCTGCGCGAGGAGCTCGAGCTGCAGCGCGTCGACGACCGGCAGGAAGCGCGCGGCGGGAACGAGGCGCGGGTCGGCCTCCATCACGCCGCCGACGTCCTTGAAAAGCTCGCATCGGTCGGCACGCAGAGCGACCGCCAGGACGACCGCTGAAAGGTCGGTCCCGCCACGACCGAGCGTCGTCAGCTCGCCGTGCGAACCGATTCCCTGGAAGCCGGCCACGACCGGCACCAGTCCGTCCGTCAGCGCGGCGCGCAAGGGTCGTGACTGCACGCGGCGCACCTCGGCGCCCAGGTGGGCCGCCGCGGTGCGGATCCCGGCCTCCGCCCCGCTGAACGAACGCGCCGGAATCCCCTGCGCCTGGAGTCCCAGGGCGAAGAGCGCCGCGGACAGCGCCTCGCCGGTCGCCAGCGCGCGGTCTGTCTCGCGGGCCAGCGCGGACGACGCGTCGTGCCGAGGCTCGCGCAGCGACCGGCCGCCGTCGGGCAGCAGCACCGCCGCCGCCGCCAGGATCGTGTCCGTCACTCCGTCGAAGGCCGACACGACGACCACCGGCCGCAGGCCCGCCTGGCGCTGCTCCGCGACTACCTGCACCGCCGCCACGATGTCGGCGGGCGTGCGCAGCACCGATCCGCCGAACTTGTCGATGACGATCGGCGCGTCCATGGAACTCTGAATTCAGCCGCCCGGACCGCGGAGGGAGCGCGCGGTAAGGCTGACGAGTCGGTACGGCATGTTCGGGCAACCCTAGCGCAGTCTCTGCGACCGATGCCGACGGCGTGTTGCGGCTCCGAAATGTCCAGCGCAGGCACATCCGGCCTACCATGCGCGACAATGACTTCAGCCGAGCTCAACGACGTTCGCGAGGCGATCCTTGCCTGGTACGCCGTCGAGCAGCGCGACTTCCCGTGGCGTCGGACGCGCGACCCGTATGCGGTCCTCGTCAGCGAGATGATGCTGCAGCAGACGCAGGCGTCGCGCGTCGCCGGGCGGTTCCCGCGCTTCCTGGCGCGCTTCCCGACTGCGGAGGCGCTGGCCGCGGCATCGCAGGCCGAGGTGCTCGCCGAGTGGAGCGGGCTCGGCTACAACCGGCGGGCGCTGGCGCTGCAGCGGGCTGCGGCGCACATCACGGCGCACGGCTGGCCGCGTGACGTTCCCGGCCTCGAGAAGCTTCACGGGATCGGTCCGTACACGGCGCGCGCCATCGCCAGCCTTGCCTTCGGGGCGCCGGTTGGCGTGGTCGACACCAACGTGCGCCGCTGGCTACTGCGCCGGCTGCGCGTTGCGGACCGTCCAACGACCCTGCAGGCAGCGGCAGATCTGCTGGCCGGTCCGGGCGAAGGGCCCGAGGTCGCGGCGTGGACCCACGCCACCATGGAGTTCGGCGCGCGCGTCTGCACCGCGCGGGCGCCGCGCTGCGGCGAGTGCCCCGTTGCCGCGGGATGCCCCTCACGCATCTCCCCGCAGGCGATCCACGTGCCGCGCCAGCCTGTCTTCGCCGGCTCACGACGAGCGCGCCGTGGCGCGCTCGTCCGCTCGCTGGCGACTGCGCCGGGGCACCAGCTGGACGAAGAGGCGGCACGCGGCCTCACCCAAGCCGACGCGTTCGGACGCGTGGTGGACGGGCTGGAACGCGACGGGCTGCTGCATCGGTCTGCGGGGAGACTGCGCCTGGGCGGCGCCGCTAGAATCGGTCCATGAGCACATCCACGGCGCCGGGCACGCGCGTCAAGGTCGGCGACCAGGTCCCGTCCGTCGGGTTGCGAGCCACCGATGGCTACCTCCTCAACCTGCGGTCATCGGTCACCAGGCGACCGGCACTGCTCATCTTCTTCGGCGCTCCGACGCTGGAAGGCGCGGCTCGTGAGGCGGGCGACGCGCTGGCGGTCGCCCTGAGGGCCGCCTACAAGCGGATCGACGCCGCGGGCATGGCGCTGATTGGCATCACCTGTGACAACGCGGAGCAGCAGATCGAGTACGTCAAGGACAAGGACCTGCCCTTCCTGCTGTTCAGTGACGAGCGACGTTCGGCGGTCGAGCTGCTGGGCGTGCCGACCACGGTCGAGGGCGAGAACTACAACGCCGTGCCGACCGCCTTCGCGGTGGGAATCGACGGCACGATCATCGACATCGTCGAGAATGTCCAGCCCAAGGGGCTGATCGCGAGGTTGCTCGAATCGGTCGAGGAGGCGAAGACCCCGCCCCCGGAGACCTAGAACCGATGCTCGCCGTCCGGCTGCCGGCCATCGGCAAGCCGCTGACGCTGGCGGACGTGCCCGTGCCCGAGCCACGCGGGTCCGAGGTCCGTATCAGGGTCGCCGGATGCGGCGTATGCCATACCGATCTGCACATCGTGCGCGGCGAACAATCGCGCATCTCGCCACCCATCACGCTCGGCCACGAGGTGTCGGGCTGGATCAACGCCTGGGGGCCCGATGCCGGCGAGCTGCAAGCCGGCGACCCGGTGATCGTCTTCGGCGGTTGGGGCTGCGGGAGCTGCCGCGAGTGCCGCGGCGGCGACGAGCAGCGCTGCGCGCGTGGCGCGTCGCCGGGCTTCCAGCGCGATGGTGGCTACGCGGAGTACATGCTCGTGCCGCACCGGCGCCATCTCGTGCCGCTCGGCTCGCTCGACCCGGTGCATGCCGCTCCACTCGCCGATGCCGGTGTCACGCCATTCCGCGCGGTGCGGCGCGCCGCCGCCTGGTTGCGGCCCGGCGCGCGCGTGCTGCTCATCGGCTTCGGCGGCCTGGGCCAGTTCGCGATCCAGCACCTCGCGCGGCGACCCGGGCTGATCGTGGCGGTGCATGATCTCGACCCGCGCAAGCTCGAGCTGGCGCGCTCGTTCGGCGCCCTGGATACGCTCGACGGGCCGGCGGACGTGGTCTTCGACTTCGTGGGAAGCGACGAGACGCTGGGGCAGGCAGCCGCTATCGTCGCGCCCGGCGGGCTCATCTCGCTGGTCGGTGAGAGCGGCGGAAGGCTCGTCTTCGGGTTCGAGCAGCCGGCCGTCGAGGCCCACCTGACCACCACCGCATGGGGCTCGCTCGACGACCTCCGCGCCGTCGTGGCGATGGCGCCCGAGCTGCGCTGGAATGTCGAAACCATGCCGCTGCGCGAGGCACCGCGGGCTTTGGATCGTCTTGCTGCTGGCGACGTGTTCGGCCGCCTCGTCCTGGTGCCCGAGGTCGCGCCCACCCGTCGATAGTGGGCGGAGCTGGGCCTAAGTGGCCAATATCGGCCGCTTATGCGCGGGCATTCAGCGGCCGACGCCGTAAGGCACCATTTCCGGCCCTTTACGCGATGCATCGCCCGATCCCGACCAGCTGCGGCGGCATAAGGCGCCGATCGCAGCCCCTTACGCACAACAGCCGGAGCCGGGGGACGCTACGGGACGCTCGGGGACTCTGCAGAACCTTGCCAGTCAGCTGCCGCCGAAGAGGCGCGACAGGAGACCCTTCGTGGGCCGGTGCGCAACATAGAAGGGAGCGGCCACCTCGTCGTACGCCTCGCGCAGCGATGGCACGCGCAGGTCCGTGACCGCCAGCTCCCGGCGCGAGCCGAGATGCTCCGACGCCACGGCGTGCAGCCGGTTGCGCACCTCATCGAAGTCGGTGAGCGTCGCCTCTGGAACGAGCTGGATACCCGCCGTCCAGGCCTGCCCGGCGCGCAGCAGCCAGGCGCGATCGACCTGCGGCAGCTCACTGAGCGAGCGGAGCAGCTCCGGGCCGAATGGCTCCGGGACGTCGGCGGGAGCCTCGAGCGGCGGCAGCTCACCGAGTGGCCGCCGCGCGCGCATCGCCTCCGGCGAGCTGGGATCGATCCCGGCGGCCAGGAACGGCAGCACGCCCTGCGGCACCTCGATGTGCGATGGAGTGCCCGGGTCGATCACCAGGCGCTGTCCCGCGTGCTCGGCCCGCTCGAAGAGGTCACGCGCCTGCATGCTGACCTGGTCGCTGCCAGGTGGCCCGAACTCGCCGAACAGCTCGATCGAGGTGTACGCCGCCAGGAACTGACCCTGCTCGTCATTGCCGTGTCGCAGTCCATCGGTCGGCAGCCGCTCGGGATCAGGCGCCTCGCCCGATGACGTTCTGATGGGCACGATCAGCTGGATGCTGATCAGGTCACCCAGCCGCGGCTCGCTCATCGCACCACGCCCGTGGCCCCCGCGACCGCCTGCAGCTTTCCAAGTGCCGCGTCGATGCGCGCCAGCGAGTGGCCGCGACCAAGCAGCTCCATGGAGCCGAAGAGCGGCGGCGAGATGGTGCGCCCCGTGATCGCCACGCGGATCGGCTTGAACAGGTCGCCGGGCTTCCAGGCAAGCTGCTCGGCGAGGGCGCGGCCGCGGGACTCCAGGGTCTCGGCTGCCCAGTCGGCATCGGTCAGGCCGGCGAGCTCGTCACGCGCCGCCGTGAGCCCCCTCGCAACCTCCGAGGCGTCACGCTTCTTTGGCAGCAGCAACTCGGCCGCGTACCACGATGCGACGACCTCATCGGTCTGGAACAAGAAGGCCACCAGTTCACCGATATCCACCAGGCGCACCAGGCGCTCCTTGACGAGCGGCGCCAGGCGCAGGATGGTCGCGTCGTCGGCGGCGTCGGGCAGGAAGGGACGCAGGCGCAGGGCAAGCTGCTCGTCGGTCAGCGCGCGGATGTAGACCCCGTTGAGATAGTCGAGACGGTCGTGGTCGAAGACCGCACCGGCCTTGTGGACCCTGGCGAGCTCGAAGCGACGGCTCAGCTCGTCCAGGCTGAAGATCTCCTCCTGGGTCCCCGGTGACCAGCCCAGAAAGGCCAGGAAGTTGACCATCGCCTCCGGCAGGTAGCCCTGCTGGCGGTAGGCATCCATGTCCATCTGGCTCTTGCGCTTGCTCATCTTGGTCCGATCCTGATTGAGGATCAGCGGGATGTGCGCGAAGCGCGGGACGTCGTAGCCGAGCGCCTTGTACAGCGCAATCTGCTTGGGCGTGTTGCTGATGTGGTCCTCGCCGCGGATGACCTCGCTGATCTGCATGGCGGCGTCGTCGACCACGGCGGTGAAGTTGTACAGCGGGCCGCCGTCGGCGCGCACGATGACGAAGTCGCCCAGCAGCGCGTTGTCGAACTCGACCTCGCCCCGGATCAGGTCGTCCCAGGTGACGCTCTCCGGCGTCGTGGCGAAGCGAATCGCGGCGCGGCGGCCATCCGCCTCGAAGGCTGCCCTCTGCTCGAGTGTCAGGTTGCGGCAGCGGCCGTTGTAGCGCGGCGGCTGGTGGTCGCGCTCCTGCGCGTGGCGCACCGCCTCGAGCTCCTCGGGCGTGCAGAAGCAGGGGTAGGCATTGCCATCATCAAGCAGGCGCTGCGCCTCGGGCGCGTAGAGGTCCAACCGTGCGCTCTGGCGGTAGGGCCGATACGGACCGATATCCTCACCGCCGGCCACCTGCGGCCCCTCGTCCCAGGTGATGCCCAGCCAGTGCAGCCCTTCGATGATGTCGCGCTCGAACTCGAGCGTGTTGCGCGCCAGGTCGGTGTCCTCGACGCGCAGCACGAAGGTCCCGCCCTCGTGGCGCGCGGCCAGGAAGTTGTAGAGGCTCGTCCGCGCGGTGCCGATGTGGAGCGGCCCGGTGGGGCTCGGCGCCATGCGCACGCGCATCGGACGACCATGCGCAGAGGTGAGGCTCATCGTCCCCGGATCCTAGCAGGCTCGATGCCGGGGGCTAGGCAGCGGCGGCCGGATTACCTATGATCGGTGGCCAGCAGCACGTCGAAGGACTTGAGCATGGCCGACAATGTGGACGACGGTGACAACGGCGACAACGGCGACAACCCGAACGACCTCTACGACCGCTTCCCCGATGGAGCATCGGCCGGATTCGGTCCGGAACAGGGCTACAACCGGTTCGTGAGACTCAACGATCGCGCCCTCTTCACCGATGCGGCGCGCAAGGATCCGGTCATCAGCGAGTTCCTGGACGCTCCGTTCAGCGTCACGTACGTCCAGTTCAAGAGCAGCCATCGCGAAGCCGAGTACTACGTCCACAAGCCGCACCTGGCGCTGGCCGGTGCCGTCGAGGGCATCGAGGGATCGGTCGCCGGCTTCCCGGATGACCAATCGCACATCGGCACGTTCGTCATCAACCACGACCGGACGCTCGCCAAGTCGATCATGCGAGCGCTGATCATCGAGGACGGTGCGCAGGCCGGGCAGATCATCTACAAGGAGAACGGCTCCTAGGGCCGCGAGCGCGCGATGCGATGTCCGGCCTGCGACGCCGACAATTCAGAGCTCGCACGCTTCTGCGCCAGCTGCGGCGGCCGCCTGACCGTCGTCTGTGGCCACTGCCGGGCGGCCGTGTCGCTCGACGCGCGGTTCTGCACCTCGTGCGGCGGGACGATGCCGCCCATCCGTGCGCCGGACGAGATCGATAAGCCACGCCGCACCCCCGGCTCCGAACGCCGACGGGTGAGCGTCCTGTTCGCCGATCTGGAGAACTTCACCAGCCTCGCCGAATCCCTCGATCCGGAGGAGGTGCGGGCGATTCAGTCGCGCTATTTCGAGGTCGCCAGGTCGGCGATCGCCGTCTTCGGCGGAACGATCGAGAAGTTCATCGGTGACGCCATCGTCGCGGTGTGGGGCGCACCGACGGCGCACGAGGACGACGCCGAGCGCGCCGTTCGGGCCGCGCTCGAGATCGTCTCCGCGGTGCCCCGACTGGGAGCCGCAACGGCCGGCCGCAGCCTGGTGGCACGCGCGGCAGTCGCGACCGGCGAGGCGGCGGTGACCATGGGGGCCGAGGGACAGGGCATGGTCAGCGGCGACGTGATCAACACCGCCGCACGGCTCCAGACGTCCGCGCCGAGCGGCGCCGTTCTGGTCGACGAGGGCACGCGGCAGGCGTCCGGCCTCGACGCCGGCATCACGTTCGCATCGTTGGGCGCGCTCCACCTGAAGGGCAAGTCGCTACCCATCGCCGCCTTCGGTGCGGTCCTGGGCGAGCCTCGTCGCGGAGGCCGGGGAGCTGGTCACGCGGGAGCATTCATCGCCAGGTCGGGCGAGCTCCGGGAGCTGGTGGGCATCTTCGACGCCGCGGTTCGAGAGCGCCGTGGCCGGATGGCATCGGTGCTCGGCATCGCCGGCATCGGCAAGAGCCGCCTGGTCTGGGAGCTCGAGCGCGAGGTGGAGGCGCGACCCGCGCACGTGGAATGGCATACCGGTCGCGCCCCGGCGTACGGCGAGGGAATCGCGTTCGCGGCCGTGGCCGAGATGGTTCGGCGCCGCTGCCGCATCAACGACCGCGCGGAGGCCGAGGTCGGTCGTCGCCAGCTGGCCTCGACCCTCGCGGAGCTTGTCCGCGACCGCGATGAGCGCTCCTGGATGGAACCGCGCCTCGCCGTCCTGCTCGACCCGACGGCGCCGCGCGAGTTCGAGCGCGAGGAGCTCTTCGCGGCCTGGCGGCGATTCTTCGAGCGTGTCTCCGAGCAGGCGCCGACGGTCCTGGTCTTCGGGGACCTCCAATGGGCCGATGCAGGGCTGCTTGACTTCATCGAGCACCTTGGCACGTGGAGCCGCGATCACCCGATCCTGATCGTCACGCTCGCGCGGCTGGAGCTGCTCGATGTGCGACCGACCTGGGGAGCCGCGCAGCGAGCATTCACCACGCTCCGGCTAGATCGGCTGCCGGACACCGCGATACGCGAGCTGCTCGAGGGGCGCGCCCACGGTATCCCGCGGACCGCGTTGCGACACATCCTGGATCGTGCCGGCGGCGTCCCCCTTTATGCGGTGGCGCTGGTCCGGATGCTGATCGATCGCGGGCAGCTGCTCCGGGCCGATGGGGATCGGCGTCTGAGTGGACCCCTCGTCGGGTCCAACCTACCGGACTCGCTCCACGGCATCCTCGCGGCCCGCATCGACGCTCTGCCACCCCCTGAACGCTCACTGCTCATGAGCGCCGCCGTTCTGGGACATCGCTTTCCGCCGGATGCGCTGGCCGCCGTGTCGGGGCTCCACGGGCCCGAGCTGCGGGTGCGGCTCGTCTCGCTCGTCCAGCGTGAGCTGCTCGCGTACGACGATGAGCTGCGCTCACCGGGGCGCGGGCAGATCGAGTTCGTCCAGGACCTCGTGCGCGAGCTCGCCTATCGGACCCTATCGCGGAGCGAGCGCCAAGCGGCGCACCTCGCCGCGGCGCACCACTTCGAGGCGATCGGTGACGAGGAGCTCGTCGAGTCGACCGCAGCGCATCTCGCGGCCGCCTTTGCGGCCGATCCTGCGCACCCTGAGGCCGAGTCGATCGCCGAGCGAGCCCGCGCGCTCCTCCGCGAGGCGGCCGGACGGGCGCTCGCCCTGCACGCCCCGGAACGCGCGCTCATCGGGCTCGAGCGCGCGCTTGAGATGGCGGCCGATGACGAGCAGCGGCGCGCCCTGCTCGAGGACGCCGCGACCGCGGCGCGCCTCGCCGGCCGGCTCGACATCGCTGAGGGCCACATCCGCGAGCTCATGCGGCTGTCGGCGGCCGATGAGCCATCGACCGACCGCGACCGACTGCGTGCCCAGCTCGCGAGCGTCCTGCTGATGGCGCATCACAATGCGGCGGCGCTTGACGAGCTCGAGTCGGCGATCGTTGCCACCGAGGAGCAAAATGCTCAGCCGGCCACGGCCGAGCTCATCGGCCAGCTGGCTCGCGCCAAGCTGCTCGTCGGCCAGGATGAGCTTGCGGTGGAATGGGCGGATCGCGCACTCTTGGCCGCCAGGCGGCATGGCCTGACCGCCATCGCGGTCGACGCGCTCGTCACGCGCGGCACCGGTCGCTTCCGATCAGGCAGCGAGGAGGCGGGCCGCGCTGATCTTCGGGCGGCGATCGACCGAGCCCACGCGGGCGGCCTGCTGACGACCGAGCTGCGGGCGCGGAACAACCTGGCGTGGCTCGCCGTCTCGGACGACCCGCGCCTGACGTTCCAGGTCGCCCGCGACGGGGGCGACCTGGCCGCACGGATGGGGGTGGTCGACTGGGCGGTCCAGATGGCCGAGCTCGGTTGTCTGGCGGCCATCGATACCGGCGACTGGGACTGGGCGCTCGCGATGTTCGAGCGATTCGAGGAGGAGCCGATCCCGGCGGCCTATCGGATAGATCTCGCCGCGAGCGTGAGCGTCATTCACCTCCTTCGCGGCGACCACCGACCGCTGGCCGCCATCGACGCGCTCGAGCCGATCGACCCCTTGACCGACCCGCAGGACGTGGCCAGCATCGATCACGCACATGCCTGGGATGCGTTGCTCCGTAGCGACCTATCCGCCGCATCGGCACTCGCCGACCGCGCGGCGGCCGCTTCGCTCGGCGCGGAGCAGCATCGTGACTACGTGCTGGCGGCGAGGGCGCGCCTCTGGGCGGAAGATCTGCCCGGGCTGCGCGAGGCGATCGGGGTCATCGAGGGAATGCGCATGAACGGCCGAGCCGCCGACGCGGCGCAGCTGACGCTTGACGCCGGGGCGGCCGCACTGGGCGGGGAGGCGGGCGCGTCGGCGGCCTACGAGGCGGCCGCGGAACGGTGGCGGGATCTTGACCTCCCGCTGCACCTGGCGCTCTGCCTCGTCGAATGGCATCGCTTCGCTGGTGGCGATGCACCCGACCATGCATCGGCATTGCTGAATCGCCTGGGCGCCAGCGGTCTCGCCGCAGCGGTGAGGTCCCTGCCCGCGCCGCGGACGCTCAGCGCAGCAGCTGGTCCGCCACCGGCCTGATCACGGCCACGAACAGCCGCCGACGCATCGGTCTAAGCTTCTGATCTCGCGTGGGCCGGTGCTCACCGTAACGCCCGGTGGTGTACACGCGGTCAGGACTGCGGCCGCCATCAGCAGGACAACCGCAGCCGAAACTGGCTGGCGAGGTGCTCGATGGGTCACTTGTAGGGGTAGTACCCCGAGCCGCACCAGCGCTGGATGTCCCAATCGAGCGGCGGCAGAGGCACCTTCTTGAGGTAGACCCCCTGGCGGGGAAGCACATCTAGCCGGCGTCCGTCGCTCGTCTCACGCAGAGCCGCCCCGACTCAGCCGGAACGAGGTGCGCACCGCGCCGATCCGATCGCCGCGCGGGTCGCGGATCAGGGGATGCGCGAACATTTCGAGATTCGCCGGCAGGCCCGCAGCGAAGAGGCCAAGCTGGCGCAGGAGCTCGATCGCCACCGCGTCGCCCGCCCGCCGCGCGGCGTTGCCGTCCTCGATCGTGGCCGCGATCCCGACCGGACCGTCGCCGAATGCCGCTCCCTCGGGGAGCGCACCGGGCGGGAGCCCCATCGCCAGCACACCCTCCGCGCCGCCCTTGCTCACGACCCCGCGCGGGAGCGCGCGCATGAGGGCCGTGTCGATCCGACCATGCTCGCCGGCCACGAGCTCCGGGTGCGCCATCATCGCGTCACGGATGCGGCGCAGTGCGTCCGACAGCAGCCGATCTGTGACGGACGATGGGTCGGCGAGCCGAGCGTAGGCGGTAGCCAGGCCGCGGAGCGGCATGCCGAAGCTCACCACGCCGCAACCATCGGTAGCCGTGGCGATCCTCTGGATCGGCACATCGGAGAGCGCAGAGACCGTCTCGAGCGCCAGGCGCTGCACCGGGTGGTCGGGGTGCCAATAGGTATCGATCGGCCAGCCGGAAGCTTTGGCGAAGAGGACCATCCCCGCGTGCTTGCCCGAGCAGTTGCCACGCAGCGCGGAAGGGCTCTCACCATCGCGGAGCATGCGGCGCGCGGTCTCGCCGTCGAACGGCGGATGGATCTCGTTCTGGAGGACCGCGGCGGTCACCCCGCCGCGGCGCAGGATCTCTTGGACGGTGCGCACGTGGCGATCCTCGCCTGAGTGGCTGGCGGCCATGATCGCCAGCGCCTCGGTGCCTAGGTCATAGCTGTCAAATTGGCCGGAGGCCACGAACGGGACGAGCTGGAACGGCTTGGCCGATGAGCGCAGAAAGATGAACTGGTCCGGATCACCGATCGATGCGACGATCGAGCCGTCGGGTGCGACCACGAGCGCCGAGCCGCGATGCCGCGACTCGACGCGATCACCGCGCACGACCTCGACGAGGACGGGGGGCGAGGCCACCCTCGCGGCGCGAGCCACGCGCGTCGGCGCCGCGGTCAGATCGTCCCGAGACTCAGCTGCCCTCGCGGGAGCGCTCGCCCGCTGGAGCGGCCGCCTCGCGATCCTGCTTGCTGAAGATGCTGGCCTGCGAGCCGCCGCTTCCGCTGGCGCCGGCGGTCGGCGTCGACGGCTGGCCCGACCCGCCGCCCTTGGAACCGCTGCCACCCTGCGAGCCCTGGCCGCTGCCGGGTGAACCTTGGCCGCTCTGAGCGCCACCCTGGCCGCCCTGCGAACCGGGCGCCGGTGGAGCGGCTGCCGGCCGCGAGGCATCGCGCGTCATCGACACGGAGCCCTCCCAGTGCGCACCCTCCTTGACCACCAGGACCTGGGTCTTGATGCCGCCCTTGACGCGGCCGGTGGACCCGATCTCGAAGCGGCCGCCGCAGTCGACGTCGCCCTCGTAGTCGCCGTTGATGATCACGTTGTGCGCCTTGATGGCGCTGCGCACCCGTGCCTGGGGGCTGATGATCAGCGTTCCCTGGCACTCGATCTCCCCCTGCGCCTCGCCCTCGATGCGCAGGTCGCGGTCGCTGACGTACTTGCCGTTGAAGCGCGCATGCGGATCGATGACGCTCTCGTTGCCGGGGCCTCCATCAGAACGACGATAGGCCGCGTCGGTGGGAGAAGGGGTCACGTCGACCTCGCTGCTGAGACTGTCCGGGTAGAGGTTGCCGACGACGTCCTCTCGCGACAGGGCGTCCGACTTCTGGTCACGCTTCGATCCGAAAACCACGGCTGGGTTCCTCCTGTGCGACGGCCTGGCGGCGGCTCGTTCGCGTGCTCCTGCAAGGATGAATAGCCTACAGCACGAATGCAGCGCGAGGTAGCCGTGCTTCGGAGACTAGAATCGCGACCGATGCCTGACCAACCTCTTCCGTCGAACGTCCATGTCTCGCGACACCCGCTGGTGGCGCACAAGCTGACCCTGCTGCGTGACAGGGCGACCGAGCCCAAGAAGTTCCGCGAGCTCGTCCGCGAGCTCTCCTGGCTGCTGGGCTACGAAGCCATGGCCGACCTGGCCGTCCAACCGATCGCGGTCGAGACTCCCCTTGAACCGATGACCGGATCGAAGCTGAAGCCGAAGGTGGGCCTCATCCCGGTGTTGCGCGCAGGCCTTGGGATGGTGGATGCCATGCTCGAGCTGATGCCCGCGGCGGAGGTCTGGCACATCGGCCTGTACCGCGACGAGCGGACCCTGCAGCCGGTCGAGTACTACAACAAGCTGCCCGATGCCGCGACAGTCCAGATCTGCCTGATCCTGGACCCGATGCTCGCCACTGGCGGCTCGGCGTCGGCAACGGTCGACATCCTGAAGGCCTGGGGCGCGTTGCGCATCAAGCAGGTCAGCCTGATCGCGGCGCCCGAGGGCATCGCCACGCTCTCCGCGGCACACCCCGACATCGAGATCCACGTGGGTGCGGTCGATCGCCAGCTGAACGAGCGCGGCTACATCCAGCCCGGCCTGGGCGACGCGGGTGATCGCCAGTTCGGAACCTTCGCCGGCCCGACCAGCGATTCGACCTCAGGCGCTGGCTGACAAAAGGTCCACCGAACCGGTCGAGCGCACAGAAATATCCCGAAGGAACCGCTCGCGGGCCATTGATGCAATCTCTGGCGCCGTCTGCTGCCCCTTCGGGACGACCACAGGTTAGCGTGACCCGGGCGAAGCTCGCAATCCCTCTTATCCCCGAGCTTTGACGAACATGCCGAAGTTGTGCACAGCCCGTCCACAACGTGGACAACCGGGCGGGCGTACGATTCGACGCATGAAGGCACCGCTGCGGGTCCTCTTCGTCTGCGTTCACAACAGCGCGCGATCGCAAATGGCCGAGGGGATGCTGCGCGCCTGGGGAGGTGACCGCTTCGACCCGCATAGCGCCGGCACGGAGGCGCGCGACGTGCGCCCGGAAGCCATCGCGGCGATGCGAGAGATTGGGATCGAGATCGGCGCACAACAGAGCAAGACGATCGATCGCTACGCCGGTCAGGCTTGGGATTTCCTCGTCCCCGTCTGCGAAGAGGCGAACGAAGCGTGCCCATATGTACCCGGCGCGCGAACGGTCGAGCATTGGGCGTTCGACGACCCGTCCTCGGGCGGGATGGAGGTCTTTCGGCGGATTCGCGACGAGATCGCCGATGCCGTCCGCAGCTTCATCGATCGCAGCGAGGCCGCCGAACGAGCTCGATAGAGGACGGGCCGGGCCGGCGGCATCGGTCAGGTGATCAGCAGCAGCCGCTAGGGCAGCAATCGCCGCAGTCACAGTTCAATCGCATGGTGCTCACCTCCTTTCACGCCGAGCCTAGCCCCAATTATCGATGGTTGTCGATATTGACCGATGTAGATATGCTGCACGGTATCATGAAGAGCGCAGACCCCGATGTCCTCCTCCTATCGGCGCTGGCCGATCCAACCCGGCTCTCGATCGTCCGCCAGCTGGCATCTGACCAAGCGGTCTGCGCCTGCGACTTCACCGAGTGCTGCGACGTTTCGCAGCCGACCATCTCGCACCACCTCAAGGTCCTGCGCGAGGCGGGCGTGATCGCCACTGAGCGGAAGGGGACCAATGTCTTCTGCTCCCTGGCGCCCGGCTTCGCCGAGCGCTTCGGGCGCATCGGTATCTCGCTGGCGGGCCTCGTCAGCATCTCCTGAGCACGGCCGAGCCCTGTAGGCCACTCCCCGGGTGGTTTGAGACAGCGGCTCAGGTAGTGGCTGTCTCAAACCTCTCAGGCGATCTCAACCAAGGCGCCAAGGTCTGGAGTCGCGCGCCGGTGGCGATCTGCGGGGCAACAGGATCCTGTCCGTCTCCGAAGCCCGGTTCGGCGGCACCGTAGCCAGGTGCTGGCTGTAGCGGCCAAGCAGGCGCCCCAGACGGCGGTGTGGGTGGCCGATGCGCGCACCCCCTGGCGATTCGGCCAACCAGACGCCGAAAGCGGTCCTTGCTTGGTCGTTACAGCCGCCGGCTGGCTACGCGACGGTTCCCCCGCGAAGTTCGAGACAGCGGCTTCGGTTGCGGCTGTCTCAAACCTCCAGGGGAATCTCAATTAGGCTTTCCGCGAGATGCACGGCCACGTGGCGCTCTGTCCCCATTGCGCGGCTTCTGGCGAGCAGCCAATCGGGTGCGACCGATGCGGTTGGCGCTGGTACGCCAACCCGAGTCCCACCGCCGGGACGCTCGTCGAGCGCGTCGGTCCGGACGGAGAGGCGTCAGTTCTCCTCCTGCGACGCGCCGTCGACCCGGGTAGCGGGGCCTGGGACCTTCCAGCCGGCTACCTCGAGCCCGGCGAATCGCCCGAGGAGGGCGCCCTGCGCGAGACGCGCGAGGAGGCGGGGCTGGACGTGCAGCTCGTGCGCCTGGTCGGCGTCTACACCAGCCGAGAGGCGAACGCGATCAGCACCATCTACCTCGCCCGGCCGGCGGACGCCGACGGGGTCATGCTGGACTCGGAGTCGAGCGACCATGCCTGGGTGAGCCGCAAGGAGGTCGCCGACTGGCTGCCGCGCATGGCCTTCCGCTCCATGGCCACCGCCCTCGCCGACTGGGCGGCCGGGCGCTGGGGCGAGCCGCGCGACTGGTAGCCCGCTGCCCATACCCGGCGCCTGCGCTACACTCGAAGGCGTCCGACCTCTCGAGGAAACCATGCCCAATTCCCACGTCAAGGTGGCCATTACCGGCGCCGCCGGACAGATTGGCTACGCCCTGCTGTTTCGCATCGCGGCGGGCGAGATGTTCGGGCCGGACACCAGCGTCGATCTGCAGCTGCTCGAGCTCGAGGCGGCGCTTCCGGCGCTGGAGGGCGTGAAGATGGAGCTCGACGACTGCGCGTTTCCTCTTCTGCGCAGCGTCACCTGCACCTCGGATACCGATACAGCCTTCGCCGGCGTGAATTGGGCGCTGCTGGTCGGCGCCGTGCCGCGCAAGGCTGGCATGGAGCGTGGCGACCTGCTGAACATCAACGGCGGGATCTTCACCAGCCAGGGACGTTCGCTGTCGGCCAACGCGGCCGATGACGTGCACCTGCTGGTCGTCGGCAACCCGTGCAACACCAACTGCCTGATCGCCGCGGCGAATGCGCCCCGCATTCCTGCAGACCGATGGCTGGCCATGACCATGCTCGACGAGAACCGCGGTCGGCACCAGCTCGCCGCACGGGCCAGGGTCAAGGTCAGCGAGGTGCGCGACCTGGCAATCTGGGGCAATCATTCCTCGACCCAGTTCCCCGACTTCTTCCACGCCACGATCTCTGGCCGCGCCGCGCCCGAGGTCATCGAGGACGACGAGTGGCTGCACGACGAGTTCATCTCGACCGTGCAGCAGCGCGGCGCGGCGATCATCGCCGCGCGCGGCGCGTCGTCCGCGGCGAGCGCCGCCAACGCCATCATCGACACGGTGCGCAACGTGATGCAGCCGACCGGCGGGATCTTCTCGGCCGCCGTCCCGGCTCCACGCAGTGGCGCCTATGGCGTGCCGCAGGGATTGGTGTTCGGGTTCCCGATGCGCGCCACGGCGCCGGGCATCATCGAGATCGTGCAGGGCATTGAGCACGGCACGTGGGCGCGGGCGAAGATCGACGCCACCCGCAACGAGCTCGTCGAGGAGCGCGACGCGGTGAAGGGGCTTCTGACGTGACAGGGGCGAGTACCCCGTCGCGAACCGGCAGCGCCGCGCTGCGCCACGACCAGGCGGAGCTGGAGCTGCCGATGGTGACCGGCAGCGAGGGCGAGCGCGCGATCGACATCTCGAAGCTGCGCTCCGAAAGCGGTCTCATCACCCTGGACCCCGGATACGGCAATACCGGATCGTGCACCAGCGCCATCACCTTCCTCGACGGCGAGCGCGGCATCCTGCGCTACCGCGGCTACCCGATCGAGCAGCTGGCCGAGAGCTCGAGCTTCCTGGAGGTTGCGTATCTGCTCATCCACGGCGAGCTGCCGACCCAGACGCAGCTCGATGAGTTCATGGCCAACGTGACGCATCACACCCTGATCCACGAGGAGATGCGTCGCTTCTTCGACAGCTTCCCGTATGACGCGCACCCCATGGCCGTGCTGGGCGCCGGGACGATGAGCCTGTCGACCTTCTACCAGGACAGCGACGACCCCTTCAACCGCGAGGCGGTCGAGATCACCATCAATCGGCTGATCGCCAAGATGCCGACGTTGGCGGCATGGGCCTACAAGAAAGCGATCGGTCAGCCGTACGTCTACCCGAACAACGATCTCGGCTACTCGGCGAATCTGCTGCACATGATGTTCGCGGTGCCCTCGGAGCCGTACGAGGTTAATCCTGAGGTGGCCAGGGCGCTCGATGTGCTGCTGATCCTGCACGCCGATCACGAGCAGAACTGCTCGGCCTCCACGGTGCGCATGGTCGGCAGCAGCCACGCCAACCTGTACGCCTCGATCACTGCCGGCATCAGCGCCCTGTGGGGCCCGCTGCACGGCGGCGCCAACGAAGCGGTGATCAACACCCTGGAACGCATCGTGGCCGACGGTGGCAACGTGCAGAAGTACGTCGAGCGAGCCAAGGACCCCGACGACGCCTTCCGCCTCGCCGGCTTCGGACACCGCGTCTACAAGAACTTCGATCCGCGCGCCAAGATCATCAAGGCTGCCACGGACCGGGTCCTGGCTGCCACCGGCGCTGATGAGCAGCTCTTCGAGGTCGCGCAGCGACTCGAGGAGGTCGCGCTCCACGACGACTATTTCGTCCAGCGCAAGCTGTACCCGAACGTCGACTTCTATTCGGGCCTCATCTATCGGGCCATCGGCTTCCCAAAGAACATGTTCACCAACTGCTTCGCCATCGGGCGGCTGCCCGGCTGGATCGCGCAGTGGAAGGAGATGATCGAGTCGCCGGAGACCAAGATCGGCCGCCCACGGCAGGTCTACACCGGTCCCACGGAGCGCGCGTACGTGGCGCTCGATCAGCGGTGAGGAAGCGGAATCCTCGCGCGCCCCGCGCACAGATCGGCGATAACTAGCCGCATATGCGCCTGACCATCCTTGGCCGCAGCCCGGCCCGGCCCAACCCCGGCGAGGCCTGCGCCGGATATCTGCTGCAGGGCGGCGCGACGCGGGTCCTGCTGGACATCGGTCCCGGGGTGGTCGCCCAGCTGCTGCTCCACACGACACCCGACGAGCTCGACGCGGTGGTGATCAGCCACATGCACACCGATCATTTCCTGGATCTCATCACCCTGCGCTATTCCTACCCGTGGCTCGAACAGGCGCCGCGTCGGCTGCGGGTGGTCGTTCCGCCGGGGTCGTCCGAGCAGCTCGATGAGCTGGCGATCGGCGCAGGCTATCCCGACTTCTTCGCCAGGAGCTTTCGCTTCGAGGAGCATGACGGCCAGAAGCCGATCGAGATCGGTGACCTGCGACTCCAGCCACACGCGACGCAGCACTTCGTGCCGACCTGGGGATTCCGGGTCGAGGCACGCGGCCCGGACGAGACCAGCGGCCGTGTCTTTGCCTACTCGGCCGACAGCGCTCCCACCACGGCACTGCAGCCGCTCGCGGAGGACGCAGCGCTCTTCCTGTGCGAAGCCGCGCTGCTGTCGCTTGCCGACGACCCGCCCGCCCCCGCGGACCGCGGTCACCTGCTTCCCAGCGAGGCGGGCGAAGCCGCGCAGCAGGCGCGGGTTGGTCGCCTGATCCTGACCCACCTGCCCATCAGCAACGGCGGTGACTGGGCATGTCAGCAGGCGGCGGCGACATATGACGGTCCCGTTGACGTCGCCGAGCCGCTTAAGACCTACGACGTCTGACGGACCGATGCGCGCCGGCGGCGCGAGCGGCTACTCCTCGGACGACACGCGAGCGCGCGCGATGTAGCGATCGGCTGACCAGGTGGCGAGCGCCCACAGGACGCCGAGGAGTAACGTGATCAGAATCAGGACAACGGCGGCAATCAGCGCCCCGGGACCCAGCCTGCCACCCAGAATCAGCCAGCCGACGGCGGCCACCACGATCACGATTCCGATCATGACCAATGCCATCTTGGCGGCGGTCAGCAGGTACCAGCCCAGCGAATGACCCTGCGCGCGGCCGGTCAGCCACAGGACGGTGGGACCAGCGGCGCCGAACAGCCCGACGTACAGGCCGAATCCGGAGAACAGCGCGCCGATCCCGAGCCGCTGCCCAAGGACGAGGTCGGCAAAGACCCAGGCGGCGAGCAGCGCGCTGCCGGCGCCAACGCCGATCAGCCAGACAAGGAGCATCGTGGCCGTGCCACCGGAGAGTCGCTCGACCAGCTCGCCCTCATCGGTCTCGACAAGCTCGGTCGGGCTGTCCTCCGCCAGCTGCGGCGGCAGCCGGTCATCCGGCGTCGGAGACTGATCGGTCATGCCGCCTCGAAGGCAGACGCCAGGTCGCGCACCAGGTCGTCGACCGCCTCGATCCCGACCGACAGCCTCACCAGCGCGGCCGGCACCTCCAGCGGCGATCCGCTGACCGATGCGTGCGTCATGGCTCCCGGCAGCTCGATCAAGGACTCGACCGCGCCCAGCGACTCGGCCAGCGTAAAGAGGCGCGTCGCAGCCACGAAACCGCGAGCGACCTCCTCTCCCTCACGCAGCTCGAAGCTGACCATGGCGCCCGGCAGCCGCATCTGGCGCTCGACCAGCTCGCGCTGCGGGTTGTCGGGCAGCCCCGGATAGTGGACACGGGCCACCTCCTCGCGCGAGGTGAGCCAGGCCGCGATCAAGCCGGCGTTGGCGCAGGCGCGCTCCATTCTCACGGCGAGAGTGCGCATGCCACGCATCAGCAGCCAGCAGTCGAACGGGCTCGGAACAGCGCCCGCCGCATTCTGCGTGAAACGCAGCTGCTCGGCGAGCTCGTCGTCGCGCGTCACCAACAGGCCGCCGATGACGTCGGAGTGGCCACCCAGGTACTTGGTCCCCGAATGCAGCACGATGTTGGCGCCCAGGTCGAGCGGACGCTGCAGGTACGGTGTGGCGAACGTGTTGTCGACCACTGTCAGCGCGCCGACGCCGGCCGCCAGTCGCGCGACCGCCGAGATATCGACGACCTTGAGAAGCGGGTTGGTGGGCGTCTCGATCCAGACCATGCGGGCCGGCTTCGGTTCACGAAGCGCTGAGGCGAGGGCGTCCAGGTCGCGCAGGTCGACCGCATCGGTCTCGACGCCGTACTTGCGCCACACGCGATCGGCCAGGCGCCAGGTACCGCCGTAGGCGTCGTCGCTCATCAGCAGCCGATGGCCGGGCTCAAGCAGGTAGAGCACGTTCTGCGTCGCGGCCAGGCCTGACGCGTAGGCCAACCCGTGCGTACCGCCCTCGAGCGCCGCGATCGTGGACTCCAGGGCGCGACGCGTCGGATTGTCGCTGCGCCCGTACTCGAAGCCACCACGCAGCCCGCCGACGCCGTCCTGCTTGAAGGTCGTCGACAGCTGGATCGCCGGCGAGACGCCGCCGGTGGCGGGATCCGGCTCGGCGCCCGCATGGACGGCAAGTGTCTCGAACTGGTGGGATGAATCTGCCATTGGCGCTGATTGTGCCACGGGCGGAGTTGCCGCAATCGCTAGCTCATCGCCATCAGATCACATCGACCAGGTCCGCGTTGAGCCGAGCTTCGGGTGCCTGCCACGTACTACCGGCTTACTCGCTCCGAAGCCAGACCCTGACCGAGAGGAGACGCCACGCCGCGAGACAAGCGCAAAGACCACCGGCCTCAGCGGGCGCCTGGCTCTGCCGAAACGGCTAGCGCGTGCGCGGGAAGCCGAGATCGACGCTCGAGGTGCCCGGATCCGGCCAGCGCGAGGTGACGACCTTGGCGCGCGTGTAGAACTGAATCCCCTCGGGACCGTACATGTGCAGATCGCCGAACAGCGAGTCGTTCCAGCCGCCGAAGCTGTAGTAGCTGACCGGCACCGGAATCGGCACGTTGATGCCGACCATCCCCGCCTCGACCTCGAACTGGAACTGCCGCGCCGCGCCGCCGTCGCGAGTGAAGATGGCGGCGCCGTTGCCGTAGGGGTTGTCGTTGATCAGCCTGACCGCATCGGTATAGGTCGGAACGCGAACGATCTCGAGCACCGGCCCGAAGATCTCGTTGCGATAGCACTCCATCTCCGGCGACACGTTGTCGAGCAGCGAGACGCCCAGGAAGAAGCCTTCGCCCTTCTCGTAGAGGACGTGCTGCCGACCGTCGGCGCGCACCTGCGCTCCCTGCTCGCGACCCTTGTCGATGAACGAGGTGACCCGATCCCGATGCTCGCGCGTGATGAGCGGCCCCATCTGCGAGCCCTCGTCGTCGCCGGGGCCGATCTGCAGCTTCGGCAGCCGCTCCTCGATGGCGCTGACCAGCGGATCCGCCACGCTGCCGACCGCCACGACCACCGAGACGGCCATGCAGCGCTCGCCGGCGGAGCCGTAGGCGGCGGAGACGGCGGCATCGGCCGCCATGGAGATATCGGCGTCGGGCAGAACGATCATGTGGTTCTTGGCGCCGCCCAGCGCCTGCACCCGCTTGCCGTTCTGCGTGCCGGTCTGGTAGACGTGGCGCGCGACGGGCGTCGAGCCCACGAACGAGACCGCCCGGATCTCTGGATGGTCGAGGATGCGGTCGACCGCGATCTTGTCGCCCTGCACGACGTTGAAGACGCCATCCGGAAGCCCCGCCTCCTTCATGAGCTCGGCCAGATAGACCGATGCGGACGGGTCCTTCTCGCTCGGCTTCAGGATGAAGGTGTTGCCACAGGCGATGGCGTTGCCGAACATCCACATCGGCACCATGGCGGGGAAGTTGAACGGCGTGATGCCGGCCACCACGCCCAGCGGCTGGCGAATCTGGTAGACGTCGACGCCGGTGCTGGCCTGCTCGGTGAAGCCGCCTTTGAGCAGCTGCGAGATGCCGGTCGCGAACTCGATGTTCTCGACGCCGCGCGCCACCTCGCCCTGGGCATCGCTGCGGACCTTGCCGTGCTCGGCGGTGAGGTGCGCCGCGATCTCGTCGCGATGCTGCTCGAACAGGTTGCGGATGCGGAACAGGATCTCGGTCCGTCGGCTCAGGCTCGTGGCGCGCCACGCTGGGAAGGCTGCGGCGGCGGCTTTGACGGCTGCATCGACCTCTTCGACCGATGCGAAGTCGACCTCGCGCGCCTGTTCTCCGGTGGCCGGGTTATAGACGGGGCCGCTTCGGCCGCTGGTGCCGGCGACGCGCCGTCCGTTGATCCAGTGGTTGACGCGCTCCAGCTGCGTGTCAGTGCGCTCGGCCGGGCGATCGGCAAGCTGCGTCATGACGTCCTCTTCCTCGTTGTTCGTGGGCGTCCATGGTACTCGGAGGCAGCGGAATCGGCCCAGGAGGCACCCCTTTGACGGCCCACGTCGGCCCCGAAGGCGCAGATGTCGGTGGTGATCTCAAGCAGTGAATGCAACATCCGCAGGTCAGCAGTTGCTGTGGGGGCTGATCGAGCGGAGGCGGTGGCATGCGGCGACGAGCCCGGTATCAGCGATTCAGCGCGCTTGACCTCGAGGAGATGTGGCGCCTGGTG
>JBBSHF010000021.1:0-26494 GCA_038253355.1 Candidatus Limnocylindria bacterium | reverse complement strand
CGTGCCTGGGACGCGTGGCCTCGGCGATTCTGGACATCGACGGCACGCTGCTGATCACCGCCGACCACGGCAATATCGAGGAGATGCGTGATGTGTCGGGGGCTCCCCAGACCAAGCACACCACCTCGCCGGTGCCGTTCGTGCTAGTGGCTCGCGGCTGGCGTGCAGCGCGGCTGCGCGACGGCATCCTGGCCGATGTCGCGCCCACCGTCTGCGCGCTGCTCGGGATTCCGCCCGGACCGCAGATGACCGGCCGCAGCCTCATCGATTAGCCGCTGCTATACTCGCCCGCCTATGACCCCATTGACCATTGCGCAGATGATCCTGGCCCTGGCGCTCATCGCCGCGATCCTGCTCCAGCAGCGTGGTACTGGCCTTGGCGGCGCGTTCGGCGGCGAGGTGACCGCCTATCGCAGCCGACGCGGCATCGAGCGCACGCTCTTCCGCCTGACGATCGTGCTGGCCGTCCTGTTCGTGGTCTTCTCCCTGCTCAACCTGGTCAAGCTCTAGGACCGCAGCCGCCGGCAACCGGCTGGTGTGCCTGTGCTATCATCGGCCGGCCTCAGCCGGATGAGCTCCGGTGGACGACGGGCCGAGGTGGCGGAATAGGCAGACGCGCTAGGTTCAGGACCTAGTGACCATTACGGTCGTGTGGGTTCAAGTCCCTCCCTCGGTACCAACCCTCTCGATGCCCAGGTGGCGGAATTGGTATACGCGTACGTTTGAGGGGCGTATGAGGCAACTCATCCGGGTTCAAGTCCCGGCCTGGGCACCACTTTCGACCGATGACGCCGCTCCTTTCGGAGCGGCGTTCTGCTAGCCTCCGCGGAGGGCGGTTAGCTCAGCCGGTCAGAGCGCCTCGCTTACACCGAGGAGGTCGGGGGTTCGAGCCCCTCACCGCCCACCAGCCAAGCGGTCGTTGGTGCCGCCATCACCCGAGCACGGAGCAACACACCGATGCCAAGCGGAATCTGGATTGTCCTGATCGTCGTCGTGGTCATCGCGCTCTTCCTCATCTTCGCCTACAACGGCCTGGTTCGCCTGCGGAACACGGTCGACGAGGCGTGGAACCAGATCAGCGTCCAGCTCAAGCGACGACACGATCTGATCCCGAACCTGGTCAACGCGGTCAAGGGCTACATGGAGTTCGAGCAGCAGACGCTGCAGAACGTGACCAATGCGCGCGCAAGCGCCGTCGCGGCGGGAGCCCAGGGACCGGCCAATGCCGGACAGGCCGCGGCCGCGGAGAACGTGCTGACCGGGGCGCTGCGCTCCCTCTTCGCGGTGGTGGAGAACTACCCGGACCTCAAGGCCAACCAGAACGTGATGCAGCTCCAGGAGGAGCTGACCACGACCGAGAACCAGATCGGCTTCTCGAGGCAGCACTACAACGCCACGGTTCGCGAGTTCAACACCTCGGTGCAGACCTTCCCCAACGCGGTCATCGCCGGGCTCTTTGGATTCCGGCCGCGTGACTACTTCCAGATCGAAGAGGCCGATGCCGCCGTCCCGGAAGTGAACCTGAACCTGCACCCCTGATACCGCTGACGCAGGGCGTGCCGTGAGCAGCGCATCGCGGCCCAGCACCTTCTACGGGGAGATCGCCCGCAATCGGCGCGAGAGCTGGTTGCTGGTGTTCGCCGTGGCCGTCGTCCTCGGCGTGCTCGGCGGCGCCATCGGTGCGGCGACCGGCTTCGGCTGGGCCGGGGTCGGCATCGCGCTGGCAGTCGCGGCCGTCATGAGCGTCGGCTCCTTCTTTGCCGGGGACCAGCTGGTGCTGCTCTCGAGCGGCGCAAAGGCGGTCGATGTGGCGCAGCCGCCCGAGCAGTATCGGCAGCTGGTGAATGTGGTGAACGAGATGCGCCTGGCCGGCGGGCTGCCCCTGCCGAAGATCTACGTCGTCGACGACTCGGCGCCGAACGCCTTCGCCACCGGCCGCGATCCGCAGCACGCCTCGATCGCTGTGACTGCCGGCCTCCTCGACAAGATGGACCGCGAAGAGCTGCAAGGCGTCATCGCCCACGAGATGAGCCACGTCGGCAACTACGACATCCGGTTCACGCTGCTGGTCGGTGTCCTGGTGGGCGCCATCGCGCTCCTCTCCGATTGGTTCCTGCGCTTCACCTTCTGGGGCGGAAACCGGCGCGACTCGCGTGACGATCGTGGCGGGGGTGGCGGCGCGGCGCTGCTCGTTGTGCTGGCCCTGGTGCTGGCCATCCTGGCGCCGCTCATATCGCGCCTGGTCCAGCTGGCGGTCAGCCGGCAGCGTGAGTCGCTGGCCGATGTCTCCGGGGTCGAGCTGACCCGCAACCCGCGTGGGCTCGCCCGCGCCCTGCAGAAGATCGCCGCCGATCCGGACGTGCTCGAGGTCGCCAATCGGGCGACACAGCACCTCTACATCGTCAATCCCATCAAGAGCTTCGAGGAGCGCTCCAAGTCAATGTGGGATACGCACCCGCCCATTGCCGAGCGAATTGCCGTGCTGGATCGGCTCGCCGGGGAGTTCGCGAAGGCTCCTTCGCCACCCTGAGCCGAGGTTGCCAGCCCGAGGGGGGATCGGTATCCTGTGCCAGCGCCGTCGCGCCGAGGTAGCTCAGTCGGTAGAGCACCGCCCTGAAGAGGCGGGTGTCGTCAGTTCGATTCTGACCCTCGGCACCAGCGTTCGCGAGGCGTCATAATCGGTCAGACGGGCGGAAGTGGCTCAGTTGGTAGAGCATCACCTTGCCAAGGTGAGGGTCGCGGGTTCGAGTCCCGTCTTCCGCTCCATTTCTTTGCCGGGCGGATTCGCCTGGCGGATTCGCTGCCCCGTCGTCTAGTGGTAGGACAGCGGACTTTGGATCCGTGAACCGAGGTTCGAATCCTCGCGGGGCAGCCAGGCATCAAGGCGCTAGGATGCTACCCGCGAGGCGACGTGCCCGAGTGGTCAGGGAGCGGTCTGCAAAACCGTTTACACGGGTTCGATTCCCGTCGTCGCCTCCACGTTTCTTCGCCGACGGATCTGGCCGGAGTGGCGGAATGGCAGACGCAGCCGACTTAAAATCGGCGGCCGCAAGGCGTGGGGGTTCGAGTCCCTCCTCCGGCACCAGCTCAGGTCGGCTTGCGGCGACCGAAGCGAAGGCCTCCGCGTTCGGCGCCGCGCTGCTTCCTGGGCCTGATCGATGTGGGTGGCTCGATGCCGAGAATGGCCTGCACGAGGCCCTGCAAGGCTATCGCGGCCGATGAGGCCGGATGGCTGAGCACGACCGGTACGCCTTCGTTCACGGCGCGGATCATGTCGACTTCGGTGTATGGAATTTCTGCGGCGGGTCGCGCATGGAGCAGGTTCTCGATGTCGCGCGTCTTCAGCAGCTCCTTGGGGAAGATATGGTTCACCACGAAGTGTGTTCGAGCGCGCAGCGTGGCCGTCTCGGCCAGGAAGCCAAGCAGCAGGCTCGTGGCGCGCAGCGCCGCGATCTCCGGGAAGATGACCAGGACGTGCGTATCGGCCTGCTCGAGCATCCACAGCGTGCGAGGATCCAGACGGCTGCCGCAGTCGACCACGATCACATCGAAGCGCGGCTTGAGGACGACCATCATTCGCTCGAGGTGGTCGAGCGTCACTCCGAAGTCCGCCTCCGGATTCGCCGGGGCCGCCAGGATGGATAACCCCGACGCGTGCCTGGTCAGGTAGGACGCGGCAAGCTCAGGGTCGTTGAGTGCCGGCTCGTCGCTGGACAGTCCGGCGAGATCGAAGCGCGGCGTCAGGTTGAGATGCGTCGCGACCTGCCCGAACTGCAGGTCGAGGTCGATGAGTAGGACGTGCGAGCCCATCCCGCCGGTACGGCTGTCCGCGCCGGCCAGCAGCAACGCGGTATTCACTGCCAGGGTGGTGGTGCCAACCCCGCCTTTCGGCGAAAAGAAGGTGATGATCTGGGTGGAGGCCAGGCGGCCGCGCTCGGCGTCGGGCCGGACGCGACCGGCGCGAATGAGGAGCGCTTCGATGCGTGCCTCCAGCTCACGTGGCGCAAACGTCGAGGTGATGACGTCGTCGGCGCCGGCTTCCAGGAACGCGATCCGGGCCTCGACGTCGCCGGCGCGTGCCACGACCAGGACCGGAGTCGGCACGCGTGACGCGGATCGAATGCCGGGGATCGCGCCACTCACGGCCAGCCCCTCGGCGATCACCAGGTCGTAGTCGGCGTCGCGCAGCGCGGCGACCGCGTCGGCCGGTGTCTGCACCGATGTGGCGACGTAGCCGGAGTCGCGGACGGCGGCTTCGAGATGCTCGCGCAGCTGATCATTCGGTGCGCAGAGCAGAATGGGGTTACCGGGCATCGATCTCTTTCGCGCGTCGGGGGCCGGGGACGGTGATGAGCCGTGAGTATAAGGTGCGAACCATCGAGGCGCCAAGCACGGCGCGGGGCTCCGAGCAGGGCGTTGCCATTGGTCCGGGCGGGCACTATACTTCGGTGGCGCCTCCCGATCCGGAGGTGCGTTCCACGTTGAAGGGCTCCTTTCTGCCGTACCTCCGACACTCGTCGGGCATCGGTACCGCAAGCCCAGAGAGAGGAGGAGATCGGCCGATGCGCCGTTACGAACTCATGCTCCTGCTGCGGCCAGACCTGGAGGACGACAAGCTCCAGTCGGCGGTCGAGAAGGTGACGCGCGCCATCGTCAATGGCGGCGGCAGCCTCAGCAAAGTGTCGCCTTGGGGCAAGCGCCGCCTCGCTTACGACATCGGTCACTTTCGCGAGGCGTCCTACTTCCTGATTCATTTCGACATTCAGCCCGATGCCGTCCGCGAGATCGAGCGCGGGATGCTGATCAGCGAGGAGATCCTGCGCCACCTCGTCACGGTGCTCGAGGACCGTTCCGGCAGCATCGAGGAGGATCGGCCCGAGGCAGCAGCCGAGGGTCGCGCGGAGCAGGTCTTCGACGCGCCGGCGTCCCCGGCCGATACCGATGCCGCGCCGACGTTGGATGCGGGGTCCGAGCCCGGGGCCGACGCTGCCCCCGAACCCGAACCCGAGCCCGAGCCGGCGACGAGCGGCTCCCGAGCCGCGGTCGAGGAGGAGCATTGAGATGACGCTGAACAAGATGATGATCATCGGCAACCTGGGAGCAGATCCCGAGCTGCGCTACACGCCCAGCGGCAAGGCGGTCACCAACCTGCGGGTGGCGGTCAACGACAACCGCAAGGGACCCGACGGCGAGTGGATCGAGGAGACGCTCTGGATCCGGGTCGAGGTCTGGGACCAGGCCGCCGAGCGCCTGGCCGAGCAGCTGCGCAAGGGAAACAAGGTCTACGCCGAGGGGCAGCTGCGCGCTCGCGAGTACGACGGCTCCGATGGCCAGAAGCGCACCAGCCTGGAGCTGCGCTTTGCCCGTGTCGTCAACCTGGAGCGCCGCGGCCGGGACGAGGAGGGCGGATTCGGCGGCCCGGCGGAGCCTGGCGAGCGGCCCGTTCGGCCGTCGCAGCCCGAGCGCAGCGGCGCGCCGGGTGGCCAGCCGATGGACGTCGACGACATTCCATTCTAAAAATCGAGGAGCTTCTGAGCAACCATGGCAAGCCCGCGCACCCGCCGCGATACGGCGGACTACTACCGGGATCGGCGTCGACGCAAGGTCTGCAACTTCTGCGTCGACAAGGCCGAGTCGATTGACTACAAGGAGGTCAACCGCCTGCGCCGCTACCTGAGCGAGCGGGCGAAGATCGAGCCGCGCCGCAAGACGGGCACCTGTGCCCGTCACCAGCGCATGCTGACGGGCGCCCTCAAACGAGCCCGCCAGGTGGCCCTGCTGCCCTACGCGCCGCAGCACCTGCGGCCCTAAACCGGCAGCCCGCGCCGCTCCATCAGCGGGTCCTCGCGCCCGAGGGGGTGCCTTGCTGTTGGTCGGCCTCGTGACCGCGACCATCTTCTCGCACTCGGTTGGAGGATAGGGTGGACATCGTCGTGCTGGTCGGGTCGCTGGCGATCATCCTGGTTGGCGCCGAGCTGTTCACCAACGGCATCGAGTGGTTCGGCCACAAGCTGAATCTGGCCGAGGGCGCGGTCGGGAGCGTCCTCGCCGCGGTGGCGACGGCCATGCCCGAGACGCTCATTCCGATCATCGCGATTCTCGGGCCGATCTTCGTGGGTGGCAGCGCCGAGCACGTCGCCGGTTCGTCGGAAGTGGGCGTCGGCGCGATCCTGGGCGCCCCGTTCATGCTCGCCACGCTGGCGATGTTCGTGACTGGCATCGCCATCCTGATTTTCTCCCGACGCAGTGGCCGCGGCACCGACCTGCGGGTTGACACCGCGGTCCTGGGTCGCGACGTGCTCTTCTTCCTGGTCGCCTACGGCCTGGCCATCGGGGTCGCCTTCCTGCCGCGCGAGGTCCACTGGATCAAGTGGTTCGTCGCGGGCGGCCTGTTCGTGCTGTATGCCTTTTACGTGCGCGCCCATTTTGCCGATGAGCCGGCGGAGGGCGACGCCAGCGAGCTCAACCAGCTGCACCTGACTCGCCTGCCGGGGATCCAGCGACCGCAGGCTCTCGATTTCGACCTCCTGCCTGGCGAGGAGCACATCGCCCCATCTGAACGCAGCCCGCGGATGCGGATTGTCGTCTCGCAGGTGATCGTTGCCCTGGCGTTCATCATCCTGGGAGCGAACGCCTTTGTCGGCGCCGTCGATCACCTCTCGAAGGTGATCGGCCTCGACCAGCGCATCCTGGCGTTGATCATCGCGCCGATCGCCACCGAGCTCCCCGAGAAGTTCAACAGCGTGCTCTGGGTACGCATGAACAAGGACACCCTGGCGATGGGCAACATCACCGGCGCGATGGTGTTCCAGAGCTGCGTGCCGACCGTGATCGGCCTCCTCTTCACCGAGTGGCTGTTCACCCCGCAGGCTGCTCTGTCGTTCGCCTCGGCCGGTGCCGCGTTCCTGGCCACGATCCTGATCTTCGGCACCATGCTGCGCCGCGGGCGGCTCACCGCCTGGTCGCTGCTGCTCGGCGGGCCGATCTACCTGATCTACGTCTTGGCGGCGCTCTTCTTGCCGGTTGTGGTTCCCGTCGGCCACTGAGCTCGCCGCTGCCCGGCCGGGACTGGGGTCCTGGCGGCGAGGGCCGGTATACTCAGGGCCGCGGCGCTTGGTCGCCGCGGTCGCGCGCTGCCGATTGAACAGGAGATTGCGTTGCTGAAGCAGGAAACTCCCACAGCGGCCACCACGAAGGACCAGACCACCGACCTGTGGGCGTTCTTCCGCGGAGAGTTCGTGCCGCTGCCGAACGCGAACATCAATGTCATGACCCACGCCTTCAACTACGGAACCGCCGTGTTCGAGGGTATCCGCGCGTACTGGAACGCGGAGCAGGAACAGCTCTTCGCGCTCGACCTGCTGGCGCACTACGATCGGATCCGCCAGTCCGCGCGACTGCTCCTCATGGACGTGCGCCACAGCTCGCAGGAGCTGGCGGACGCCACGGTCGAGATCCTGCGGCGCGATGGCCTGCGCGAGGACGTCTACGTTCGGCCGCTCGTCTACAAGTCGAGCGAGACGATCGGGGTACGGCTGCACAACTTGGACAGCGACGTCACCATTTTCGCCATCCCGTTCGGCCAATACATCGATACCGAGGGCGGCATCCGCGCGCAGGTCAGCTCCTGGCGGCGGACCGATGACAACGCGATCCCGGCCCGCGGCAAGATCACCGGTGCCTACGTCAACGGCGCGTTCGCCAAGAGCGAGGCGCAGCTCAACGGCTTCGACGAGGCGATCGTGCTGACCGCCGACGGGCACGTCAGTGAGGGGAGCGCCGAGAACCTGTTCATGGTCAGCCATGGCATCCTCTTCACTCCGCCGGTCACCGACAACATCCTGGAGGGCATCACCCGCAGCCGCCTGATGGGCATTGCCGCGGACCTTGGCATCAGCGTTGAGCAGCGGAGTATCGATCGGACCGAGCTGTACAGCGCCGAGGAGGTCTTTCTGTGCGGCACTGGTGCCCAGGTCTCGCCGGTCGTCGAGATCGATCGGCGCATGGTCGGCAACGGCCGTCCGGGACCCATCAGCCGGCTCCTGACGAGCACCTATTTCGATGCGGTGCACGGCCGGCTGGATGCCTATCGCAGCTGGCTGACGCCCGTCTATTAAGGACCGCGCTGCGGCCGTCCGGCCGCGCCGAACGGCCCGCGCCGAACGGAGCACATGGTCGAAGCACGCGACGAGGACCGCTACCGCTGGCTGCAGCGTCTGCTCGAGATGATGCCCGGCGTCATCAGCTGGGCGATCATCATCGGGCCGATCTGGCTCAGCTTCAGCTATCCGTGGCTGGTCGCCTACTTCGTCCTCTCGTTCGACTTCTACTGGGTTTGCCGCGCGATCTGGTTCGCGGTTGCGGTCATCGTCGCGTTTGGGCGGATCCGCCGTGTGCTGGCGGTCGACTGGATGGGCCGCTGCCGTGGATTGACCGATCTGCCCGATCGTCGCGCCGCGCTGCTGGCACGATTGGCGCAGCTCGGCCGCCCGGCGCCCGGGCGAGCGCTCAGCATCGCTGCAGGACGACCGGCGCGTGGATCGACCAGGGAGCGCCGTGCGCTCGAGCGTGAGCTGGCCGCGCTCGACGCGGTCGAGCAGCTGCCCGAAGTCCCGCCCAGCTGGGAGGAGTACATCCACCTGGCGTTGATCCCGACCTATACCGAGTCGCTCGACAAGTTGCGCCTCACCGTGCGTGCACTCGCGGATGCCGACTGGCCGCGCGAGCGCAAGATCTGCGCGATCATCACCCGCGAGACCGATGCAGATGGCATTGCCAGCGTGATGGCGCTGCGCGTGGAGTTCAGCGACGCGTTCGCGGAGTTCATCCACATCCTCGATCCGCTGGAGCCGGGGATCGTCATCGGTAAGTCAAGCGCCATGGCCTGGGGCGGCAGGTACCTCTACCGCAAGCTGGTGCACGAGCGCGGCATGGACCCGTCGCGGATCCTGGTGACCGACCTCGACGCCGACTACCGGGTCCATCCGCAGTACTTCACCTACCTGACCTGGATGCACCTGACCGATCCGAACCGGGAGACCCAGCTCTATCAGCCGATCCCGTACTTCCACAACAACATCTGGGAGGCGCCCATCCTGCTGCGTCTGTTCGCCGCGGTGCTGACCCAGGTGCAGATGTGGCGCAGCGTGCTGCCTGAGAAGCTGCAGAGCTTCGGCTCGTACTCGACGACCCTCAAGCTGGTCCACGAAGTCGGCTACTGGGCGACCGACGCGATCCCCGAGGACAGCCGCTTCTACTGGAAGAGCTATTTCACCTACGGCGACCGCTTCCGCGCGGTGCCGCTCTTCATCCCCATCTATGGCGATGCCGTTCGAGCGCGCAGCTACTGGCGCTCGCTGGCGACGCAGTACATGCAGGCCCGCCGCTGGGCGTGGGGCGTGACCGATATCCCGTTCGTGGTGCAGAACGCCTTCCGCCACTCCGAGATTGCGCTGTCGTCGCGAATCTGGCGGGTGGGCAACCTGTTCGGCGAGCACATCAACTGGGCCATCGCGCCATTCGTCATCATGTTCGGCGCGACCGTGCCGCTGCTCATCAATCCGGCCTTCGCCCAGACGACGCTCGGTCAGAATCTGCCGCTGTACGCCTCGACCATGCTCAGCGTTGGCCTCGTGGCGCTCTTTGTCCTGGTCTGGGTCGAGCACCGCATCGTGCCGCCGCGTCCAGAGCACTGGGGCCATTTCACCCGCATCGTCAGCTACCTGCAATGGGTCGGGCTGCCGTTCGTTGGCATCTTCTTCAGCAATCTTCCCGCGCTCGATGCGCAGACGCGGCTGCTCACCGGGCGATACCTCGAATATCGCGTGACGGAAAAGGCGTAGGACCATGCGGGACGAGACCGTCGCCATCGCCCGCGTGCCGCTCGCCCGTGCGCTGCGGCGGCTGCTGCTGGCACCCGCGCTCGCGGCGCTCGTCGGAGCGGCGGCCATGGGGCTCGGCTGGCTGCTGGGTGGCTGGGGCGGCCTCGGTCTGGCGCTGGCGGGCGTCGCTGCCGTGACGCTCGCCGGCTGGCTGGCACTGGCGCTCCTGAGCCTGGGCCTGGAGGTCGAAGTCGCGGCGATTCGGGTGCACTGGATCGGTGGCGAGCGGCGGCACCCGCTGGCCCGCGGCCCGGTGACCCGCGTTGCGCTGCGCGGTCCGGACGCGGTCAGGTTGCAGGCCAGGTTCGGCCTCGTTGGCTGGGCTCTGGGACGCGGGACCTTGCGCGGCGAGGAGCGGATCGAGGTCGTGCGCCTGGCTCCCAGCGCAACGCTCATCCTGATCCCCACCGCCCACGGCCGACTGGCGATCGCTCCGGCGTCCGAGGGCGAGCTCCTCGCGGCGCTTGCGGCGGCCGCCCGCGTCCAACAGCGCCTGGACGCCGTCGCAGCGCGCACGCCGAGCCTGCCGCCTCGTCCGATCCCGCGCGCGGAGGCACCCGTTGCCGCGCCGGTCACCCCGGCGTGGGCCGCAGCGGAAGCGCGGGAGCCGGTCGCCCGCCTGCTGACCGGCATCCAGCGCGTCGAGCTCGAGGAGCGGCTGGCCACCCAACGTGCCGCCGCGCTGGCGGCTGCGGAGGCGGAGCGACGGGTGCAGCAGCTGAACCGCGCCGCCTCCTCGGCAGTCACGCTTCCGGCCGCCCCGGTCGCACCGCGGCGAGCGCGCGTCCGCGCCGCGTGGCGTCGACCGGCATGGCTCGACATCTCGCGAGGTCACGTTGTGGCGGCATCTGTCCTGCTGCTCCCCGTGGTGGGCACGGGAGCTGCCTGGCTGGTCGCGTCGCTCACCGGACAGGCGCATGGCGAGTCGTCCCGCAACCTGGTGCTGGCGCTCGTGCTGGTCGGGCCGGCCGCCACGCTCGGCGCGATCGGCGCGCGCTTCTGGTGGCCCCGTCTCGTCCCGCTGATCGTGAGCTCGGCCCTGTTCGCGCTGGTCCTCATCGGACGGGTGCTCGCCGGGTAGCTTGTTCCGTTCGTCGCCTTCGTGAGAGCAGAATTGACACCGGGGCCGCGCGCTGCCACGATCGGCCGACGATAACCGAACAACCAGGCGATGACGGAGACAACGCTCGGCGGCGGAATCGAGCCACAAGCGAGCCCGGACGGTGCGAGCGGGCGGCATCGAGACGAACGGGCCATCACTCCTGAGCCGGAGGCGCCAAGCGCACCGTCGAAGGGCGACGGGCGTGGGTAACGTCTCCCGGGTGTGCCACCCGATACCAGTGGCGGCGCCATCGGTCAGTGGAAGAACCCGACCGTGGTGCAGCGAGTGGGCCGATGTGCATCGGCCAAGCGCGGGTGGTACCGCGGGAAGTCAGCTTCCCGTCCCGGATCGGGGACGGGTTTTTTGTTGGGGTGAAGGTGTACAGGCAGGTATCAAGCAAGCTGGATGTTCCCGCCCTCGAGCGGGAGACGATCGAGGTCTGGCGCGAGGGCCGGACGATGGAGCGCTACCTCGGGCGCAACACGCACAGCGAGGAGCGCTTCAGCTTCCTGGACGGGCCGATCACCGCCAACAACCCGATGGGCGTGCACCACGCCTGGGGCCGTACCTACAAGGACCTCTACCAGCGTTACCACACCATGCTCGGCCAGCGGCAGCGCTACCAGAACGGGTTTGACAGCCAGGGGCTGTGGATCGAGGTCGAGGTCGAGCGCCAGCTGGGCTTCACCAACAAGCGCGACATCGAGGCCTTTGGCATCGATCGATTCGTGGAGCTGTGCAAGGCGCGCGTCGAACGCTACGCCGCCATGCAGACTGGGCAGAGCCAGCGGCTCGGCATGTGGATGGATTGGGAGCACAGCTACTTCACCAACTCGGACGAGAACAACTACACCAACTGGGCGTTCCTCAAGGAGTGCCAGCAGCGCGGCCTGATCTACAAGGGGCACGACGTGATGCCGTGGTGCCCGCGCTGCGGGACGGGCATCTCGAACATGGAGATCGCCACCGAGGGTTACCGTGAGCTGCGCCACCTGTCGCTGACCATCGAGCTGCCGCTGACCGATCCAGGACGTGACGGGGAGTCGCTGCTGGTGTGGACCACGACGCCCTGGACGCTGTCGAGCAACGTGGCCGCGGCTGTCAGCCCGGAGCTCATGTACCTGCTGATCGAGGGCCGCAATGGACGGCGCTGGTGGCTGAGCCGCGGCTCGCTGGCGCGTGTCGCGCCGGGCGCCATGATCGTGCGCGAGGTGGCCGGCGCGGAGCTGGTCGGCCTGCACTACCGCGGACCGTACGACGAGCTGCCGGTGCAGCATGGCGTGGGGCATCGGGTCATCGGATGGGACGAGGTCGCCGACGAGGAAGGGACCGGCATCGTGCACACCGCGCCCGGCTGTGGCCAGGAGGACTTCGCGCTCTCGAAGGTGCACGACCTGGCGGTGCTCGACCCGATCGACGAGTTCGGCGTCATCCGCGAGGGCTATGGCTGGCAGAGCGGCCGCTACGCGGGCCGCAGCGAAGAGCCCAGCGCCAACCTGGCGGAGGCCGTGGCCGCGGACCTGGAGCGCAAAGGGCTCTTGGTCGAGCGCGAGCAGTACCTGCACTCCTACCCGGTCTGCTGGCGCTGCGGCACCGAGCTCCTCTTCCGCCTGGTGGACGAGTGGTTCATCTCCATGGATCTGCTGCGGGCTCCGATCTCGGCGGTGACCCAGGCCACGACCTGGCTGCCGCCGGGGATCGGTCTGCAGGAGCGCGAGCTCGACTGGCTGCGCAACATGGGCGACTGGATGATCAGCAAGAAGCGCTACTACGGCCTGCCGCTGCCGATCTGGGTGTGCACCGTGTGCGAAGCTTGGGAGCTGATCGGCTCGCGCGAGGAGCTGCGGCAGCGCGCGGTTGCCGGCTGGGAGACGTTCGAAGGCCACTCGCTGCACCGGCCCTGGATCGACGCGGTCGAGATCGAATGCGCCTCGTGCCGTGGTCGCGCGCGGCGTATCCCCGACGTGGGCAACCCATGGCTCGATGCCGGCATCGTGGCCTACTCGACGATGGGCTGGAACACTGACCGGGACTCCTGGGAAGCGTGGTTCCCGGCCGACTTCATCGTCGAGTCGTTCCCCGGCCAGTTCCGCAACTGGTTCTACGCGCTGCTGTGCATGTCGACGGTCATGACCGACCGCAGCCCGACGGAGGTGATCCTGGGTCATGCCCTGATGCGCGACGAGCACGGTGAGGAGATGCACAAGAGCCGCGGCAACTCGATTCCGTTCGACGAGGCGGCCGAACGGATCGGTGCCGACACGATGCGCTGGATGTTTGCATCGGCCAACCCGAGCGTGAACCTGAACTTCGGCTATGGACCCGGTGCCGATGTGGTGCGCCGCTTCTTCCTTCCGCTGTGGAACACCTATGCCTTCTTCGTCAACTACGCGCGGCTGGACGGCTGGACGCCGCAGCGGAAGACCGATGCGCACGCTGCGCGCGCGCTGCTGGACCGCTGGATCCTGTCGCGCCTGGACGCCCTGGTCGGCGAAGTGCGCGCCGCGCTGGACGGCTACGACGCCGCGTCGGCGACGCGCGCCATGGAGGACTTCGTCGACGACCTCTCGAACTGGTACGTGCGGCGCAGCCGGCGCCGCTTCTGGAAGGGAGAGCTCGATGCCGACAAGCGGGCTGCCTATGCCACCCTGTACGAGACGCTGACCACGTTGACGGCCCTGCTGGCGCCGTTCGTGCCGCATCTCTCCGACGCCATGTGGCGCAACCTGGTGGTCGCCGTCGACGCCGAGGCCCCCGACAGTGTGCACCTGGCGACCTATCCCGAGCAGGTCGCGGGCCGCCATGACACCTCGCTCGACGAGGCGGTGGCCCTGGCGCGTCGCGTCGTGGGGCTTGGCCACACCGCACGCGCCGCGTCTCGACTGCGCACCCGACAGCCGCTGCGCACCGTCCGCGTCAAGCTGCCCCCCGGCGCCGACGGCGCGCTGGCGTCGGATCCGGACACCGCGGCCGCGCTCACCGAGCAGGTGCTCGACGAGCTGAACGCGAAGACGCTCGAGGTGATACCCGACGAGTCCGAGATGGTCGAGCGCACGCTCTACCCGCTCCTGCCAGTGATCGGCCCGCGTCACGGCAGCGCGGTTGGCGCGGTGATGGCCGGCGCGCGTTCCGGCGACTGGCGGCTGCTGGACGACGGCCGGGCGCTGGTAGGCGGCGTGACATTGCAGCCGGATGAGTTCCAGCTCAGCTCTCGGGCGCGGCCGGGTCACGAGGTGGCCGAGGAGGCCGAGCTGCTGGTCGCGCTCGACACGCAGCTCGACGATGCACTCGCCGCGGAGGGACTGGCCCGCGAGGTGGGGCATCGGCTGCAGAACATGCGCAGGGCGGCCGGCTACGAGATCAGCGACCGGATCGCGGTGGCGATCGCTGGCGACGCCGCGCTGGTCGAGCGGCTGCGGCCATTCTGCGACTGGCTGGCCGGCGAGACGCTGGCCACCACGCTCGAGATGGCGCCGGACGCGTTGCTCGCCGGCGCCGACCGGGAAGAGGACGTGACCCTGGACGACGCCACGCTACGGCTGGCCGTGCGCCGAGCGGCCGAGTAAGGCATCGCGTAGCATCTGGGGCAGAGATGAACGACGAGGCGCCACGCAGCAGCGGCCGGGCCGACGCGCTCGTCCTGCTCGCCGTGGGGCTGCTGATCTACGTCGCCGACCAGGTGAGCAAGGCGCTGGTGGCGGCCAATATCGGCCTTGACGATCGGATCCGGGTCATTGGCGATCTCGTCCAGCTGTGGCATGCGCGCAATGCCGGAGCCGCCTTCAGCCTGTTCCAGGGCGGCCAGCTGCTCTTCCTGGTTGTCAGCGTCGTGGCGCTGGGCATGATCGTCTACTTCCATCGCGCCTTCCGCGGCCACTCCATCGCGCTGCAGGCGATCCTGGGGCTGATCCTGGGCGGTACGCTCGGCAACCTGACCGATCGGCTGCGGCAGGGTTATGTGACTGACTTCCTGTCGGTCGGGCTGGGCGACCTGCGCTGGCCGACCTTCAACGTCGCCGATTCGTCGATCGTGGTCGGCATCGGGCTGCTGGTCATCTACCTGGTCTTCGTCGACCGCCTGCGCGAGGGGGCCACCACATGACCGATGCCGCCGTTGCCGGGGACCGTACCGTGTCGGGTGCCGCGCCCGCGGGACGCTTCGACCTGGCCGTGAGCGCGGTGGCGGGCATCAGCCGTGCGCATGCGCAGCGCCTGATCTCGGATGGTCGCGCGTTGCTCGGCGGTCGGCGCGCGCGGGCCAGCGACCGGCTGCGTGGCGGGGAGCAGATCAGCGTCGTCCTCTCGGCGCCGCCGGACGTGAGCCTCGTTCCGGAATCGATCCCGCTGCGCATCGCGTACGAGGACACGGCGATGCTGATCGTCGATAAACCGGCCGGCCTGGTGGTGCACCCCTCCGCGGGCCACGCCACGGGCACGCTGGTCCACGCGCTGCTGGGTCGGGCACGCGACCTCGGCGAGCCGCTGGGCAGTATCGCCGGCATCGCGCGGCCGGGAATCGTGCACCGCCTCGACAAGGACACCTCTGGCCTGCTGCTGGTCGCCAAGACCGATGTCGCCCAGGCGAGCCTGATGGCCCAGTTCGGTGAACGCAGCATCGACAAGGAGTACCTGGCGCTGGTGCGTGGCGCGCCGCCGGCCAACCGGGGACGGGTCGAGGCGCCCGTTGGCCGTGACCCTCGCGACCGGCAGCGCATGGCGGTAGTGGCGAGTGGCCGCGATTCGGTGACCGATTACGAGCTGCTCGGCAGCGCCGACGGCCACAGCCTTCTCTCCGTCCACCCGCGCACCGGCCGCACGCACCAGATCAGGGCGCATCTCGCATATCTGCGGCTGCCCATCGTCGGGGATCTGCGCTACGGCGGTGGCAGCGGTCCGGGAGGTCTGCAGCGCCAGTTCCTGCACGCGGCGCGGCTGATCCTGGCGCGGCCGCTCGACGGCGCGCGGCTGGTCGCCTGGAGCGAGCTGCCGGTCGATCTCGCCGACTCGCTGGCCGTCGCCGGCATCAGCAGCGAGCGACTGCCGCGCGGCGTCGGCGCCGCCGTCGGAGAGCCATCGGCGTGAGCCCATCCCGCCGCGACAAGCGGATGACCTTCCCCAATCCCATGCTGGTGGTCGTGTCGGGGCCTTCGGGCGTGGGCAAGAGCACGATCGTGGCGAAGCTGGCGCGCGATCACCCGCAGGTCGTGCCGATCGTGACCGCCACGACCCGGGTCCGACGACGAAACGAGATCGATAACGTCCACTACCACTTTCTTTCCGCCGCGGAGTTCGAGCACCTGCGTTCGAGCGACGGGCTGCTCGAGCAGGCCAACGTGCATGGCAACTGGTATGGCACGCCGATCCAGCAGGTGCGCGGGATCCTCGCCGCCGGCCGCGATGCGATCGTCGTGCCCGATCCACAGGGCGCCCGATCGATCCGCCGCCTCGTTCCCGACGCCCTGCTCATCTTCGTCATGCCGCCGTCGTTCGACGATCTGACCGAACGGCTGCGCCGGCGCGGCTCCGAGGATGAGGCGAGCCTGGAACGGCGCCGCCACGACGCCGAGCGCTGGATGGCGCAGCGCGACGACTATGACTACGTGATCGTCAACGAGACTGGCCACCCCGACGAGGCGGCAGAGCGTATCTGGGAGATCATCCAGGCGGAGGCGCGCCGTGAGCCGCCACGCGACGCACGCGTCTGAGGGGGTGGAGCCCAGGGAGGGGATCGCCATGCGGGTGGTGCGCGTGGCGGTTGAGGCGGCCGCCGATCGCGCTGAGCGCACGTTCAGCTACCGCCTGCCGGCCGACCTTGGCGATCCCGCGCCGGGTTCGCTGCTGCTGGTGCCGTACGGGCGGCGCCTGGCGCTCGGGTATCTGCTCGGTTCCGCTGAGCCCGAGCCTGATGCCGAGCTCAAGCAGATCGAAGCGGTCGTCTCCGAACCGATGCTGACCCCCGATCTGCTCTCGCTCGCTGAGCAGATCTCGACCTACTACCGCGCGCCGATCGGGACCACCATCGCCGCCATGCTGCCGCCGGGCCTCGAATCGCGGCTGCAGCGGCGCTGGCAAGTGCTCGACCCGTCAGCGATCTCGGGCGACCCGCCCGAGGGTCCGCTCGACGACGCGACCCTGCTTGCTCGCGGACCCGGCCGCGATAGCCAGCGCTGGCTGGAGCGGTTGCGTCGCGCGGGGAGCGTGCGCGCAACCTGGTCGCTCCGTCCGTCGGAGCGCCGAATCCGGCGGGTGCGCGTCCTCCGGCCACTTCCCGGCGATCGTCAACTGCCGCGTCGCGCCCCGCTGCAGCTCGCCCTTCTGACGGCATTGGAGGACGGCCAGCGCAGCCTGCCCGAGATTGCGCAAAAGCTTGATCTGCCGCTCGCCTCGCTGCTCGGGCCGGCACGCCGCCTGGCGGCATCAGGCCATGCCGCGCTCGAGTGGCGCGACGAGGCACGCGACCCGCTGGCGCATCGTGCCCAGGCGCCGGCGCGCAATCACGAGCTGGCCGGCGAGCAGCGTGACGCCCTCAGCGTGCTCGAGCGCCTGGATCCCGGTGGCGAGCTGCTCCTCGAGGGCGTCGCCGCGGCCGGCAAGACCGATGTCTATCTCGCCGCCGTCACCGCGGTCCTGGCCGCGGGGCGCTCAGCGATCCTGATTGTGCCGGAGCTGAGCCTCGTCCCACAGCTCGCCGATCGGGTCGCCGCGCTCGCCGGCGATGAGCTGGCGGTGCTGCACTCAGGCCTTTCGGCCGGGGAGCGCCACGACCAGTGGTGGCGCATCCTGCGCGGCGAGGCGCGCGTCGTGCTCGGCACGCGGACGGCCATCTTCGCGCCGCTGCGCGAGCTCGGCCTGATCGTCGTCGACGAGGCGCATGACGGCGCCTACAAGTCGGACCGCACGCCGCGCTACGACGCGCGCTGGGTCGCTCGTCGACGGGCGGCCGCGACCGGTGCGCGGCTGCTGCTGGGCACGGCGACTCCCGACGTGGGCATGCTGGCGCGCGTCCGCGGTGGCCTTGCCGAGCGAGCGCGGCTCGTCGAGCGCCGGGTGGGCGCCACGCCGAGCATCGAGCTAGTCGACCTGCGCGCCGAGCTGGCCGAGGGGAACCGCTCGATCTTCTCGCGCTCGCTGTCCGACGCGCTGGGCTCGCTGCGATCCGGCGTCGAGCAGGCGATCCTGCTCATCAATCGTCGCGGCGCGGCCACGTTCGTGCTGTGCCGCGACTGTGGCGAGAGCCTGCGCTGCCCGGACTGCGACCTGCCGTTCGTCTTCCATCTCGCCGGCGCGCGGCTGCGCTGCCACCACTGCGGCCGATCGGCACGCCCACCGGAGCGCTGTCCGCACTGCGGCAGCGCCCGGATTCGCTATTTCGGGGCGGGGACGCAGCGCGTCGAGGCGGAGCTGCGCGGCCGCTTTCCGGCGCTGCGTGTGGCGCGCCTCGACTCCGACGCCCTGGCCCAGCGGCGCGGCTTCGAGTCGGTCTACGACGACTTCCGCGCCGGCCGCAGCGACGTGCTGATCGGCACCCAGCTCGCCGCCAAGGGGCTCGACCTGCCGAGCGTGATCCTGGCCGCGGTGATCGCTGCCGACGTGACGCTCAACCTGCCGGACTACCTGGCGCCCGAGCGCACCTTCGCGCTGCTGGCGCAGGTCGCCGGTCGGGCCGGCCGTGGACCGCTGCCGGGGCGCGTCATCATCCAGACCTATGCCGCCGACCACTACGCCGTGCGGGCTGCGGCGCGCCTCGATGTGGATGGTTTCGCCGACGAGGAGCTGCTGCGGCGTCGGCTTCTCGGCTACCCGCCGTACAGCGTCCTTGCCCGCCTGCTGATCGCTGACCCGGACCGATCCCGCGCGGCGGCGCGCGGGCAGGAGGCCGCGGCTGCGGTGGCGCTGGACGGCGTTCAGGTGCTGGGCCCGATGCCTTCCTACGTTGCGCGGCGTGCCGGCCGCTGGCGGATGCAGGTCATCGTGCGTGCCGCCGACGAGGCAAGCCGCGCCGCGGCGCTGGAACGCGTGCCAGCCGGCGTTGCGATCGACGTCGATCCTGAGTCGCTCCTGTGATCCGGCACCTGGAGGAGGACGCGGCTACCCGGAGGAGAGCGCGCTGTCCGGCGGCGAAGGCATCGGTACAATGGCGTCCATGGTCATCCGCCGCATCCTGACTGCCGAAGAGCCGATCCTGCGGGAGCGCGCCAAGAAGGTCACCTCCTTCGACGCGAGCCTGCATCGACTGCTCGACGAGATGCTCGAGACCATGCGCGATGCCCCCGGCATCGGTCTGGCTGCCAACCAGGTGGGCGTGCCACTGCAGGTCGCGGTGATCGAGCTCGAGGCCAAAATCACCGAGCTGGTGAACCCGCAGATCGTGCGGACGTCGGGCGAGATCATCGATTGGGAGGGCTGCCTCTCCATTCCCGGCTTCGTGGCAGAGGTGGCGCGCCATGCCGGGGTCACCGTCAAGGCCAGGGATCGCCATGGCAAGGAGTTCCGGGTCAAGGGCCAGGAACTCTTCGCGCGAGCGCTGCAGCACGAGATCGACCACCTCAACGGCATCCTGTACATCGACTACCTGGAGTCGCTCGAAGAGCTGGTGCGGGTCAGCGAGCGGAGCGACGTGGAAGAAGAGACGACCGCGGGCATTTAGTGGGCCGCCTCGGCCGGATCGCCTTCCTGGGAACCGGCTCGTTCGGCGTTCCGCTGCTGGCGGCCGTCGCCGAGCTCAGTGACGAGCTGCTCGTGGTCAGCCAGCCTGACCGTCCTGCTGGCCGCCGTCTCCGCGATCGGCCCTCGCCGGTGGCTGCGTTCGCGCGGGAGCTCGGGCTCCAGGTGGCAACGCCCGCTCGCCTGCGATCCGACGAGGGACGGCAGCTGCTCCAGGGTTTTGCGCCTGAGGGCCTCCTGCTGGTGGCCTATGGCCAGCTGGTCCCCGATGACCTGCTCTCGCTCGCCGCGCGTCCGCCGCTGAACCTGCATCCGTCTCTGCTGCCGCGCCATCGGGGCGCCGCACCGGTGGCCGGCACGATCCTGGCCGGGGACGAGTGGGCTGGCCTGACGCTGATGGTCATGACCTCGCGACTCGATGCAGGGCCGATCGTCGAGCAATGGCGCGTGCCGCTCAGCGGCCGCGAGCAGGCGACGGAGCTGGAGTCACAGCTCGCTCGGCTGTCCGCCGAGGTGGTGCCGCCGATGCTGCGGCGGTGGGCCGCCGGAACGGTGGCCAGCGCGGCGCAGGACGACGAGGCGGCGACCTTGGTGCGGCCCTTCACGCGGGCGGACGGCTGGATCGATTGGCGGCGCTCGGCCACAGCGATCGATCGGCAGGTGCGCGCGCTGCAGCCCTGGCCCGGTGCCTGGACGACCCTCGATGGTCGACGGCTGCACGTGCGCCGGGCCCGGCCGCTGCGGGGGATCGACGACGTACCGATCGGTGCGCTGCTGCCCGGCGACGAGCCGCGCGTCGCGTGCGGCGAGGGCGCGCTGGGGATCGAGCTGGTGCAGCCCGAGGGTCGTCCGGCAATGCCGGCCGACGCCTGGCGGCGCGGCCTCGCGCGGGAGCACGTCCTGCTCGGTGGCGGGCCCCCACCCAGCGCTCCGCCGCCCGCCGCTGCAGGAGAGCCAAGCCAGGAAAGTCGGCGCTAAGGGAGCGTGCCTTCCGGACCGGCGGTCGTTACCGAGGAGTGCTTGCGGGGCGCTTCGGGCGGTGCCGGCTCGCCCGGCAGGTGCAGCAGGCTGTCGACGCGCATGACGCCGGGGATCCGCTCGGCCCTGCGGATCAGCTCGTTGGCCTGCGCCGATTCGTCGACTTCGCCGCGGAGGACCACGACGCCTTCCTCGACGTTGATATTCATCTTGGAGCGCGGGATCGCGGGATCGGCGAAGAGCTCGCTGTGGACCTTGTCGGAGAGGGCTGCATCGCTCGGCATCGATTGGCCGCCGCCGCGATGCGCGATCTGCTGCCGGATCTCGAACGCGCCAGACCGGGCGCGCCGCGCCTGGCCGCCCAGCGTCCCGAGCAGCTCTCGCAGGCGGGCACCTCCCTGGTCAAGGAGGCGCGCTCGTCGCGTGCGGCCGCGCTCCGGATCGAACAGGTAGGCGGCTGCCGCGCCGGCGGCCGTGGCCAGCAGCGCGGCGAACAGAATGGGTCGGCTATCAGGGTCACGCCGCGGCATGGCGTTCACCAGCCGCTCCCGCGCGCGCCGGCCCTGCGAGCGGGCCTCAGCGGCGCCATCACGCCATCGGTCGAACATGAGCAATCATTTCTCCAGTGATGCTTGTCGATCGGCATGACCGCATGCTGCGTGCCGGAAATCAGCGCCGATTCGAACGGGCCCGGACCCTCGGCTATACTCGACCTCGCTTCCAATGAGGTGATAGATCACGATGGGTGGATTCCTGCCCTACATCTTGCTGGTGATGCTTCCGAGCCTCGCCATCACCGGGTGGGCGGCGTGGCGCGTCAAGTCGACGTACAGCAAATGGGCGAAGGTCGATTCGGGGATCAACCTCGATGCATTCGACTTCGCTCGGCAGCTGCTCGATCGGCAGGGGCTGCGCGACGTGAAGATCGAGCCCACCCCCGGCCAGCTCACCGACCATTACGATCCGCGCGGCAAGGTGCTGCGCGTCAGCCAGGCCGTCTCCGGCAACCAGCAGATGGGCAGCTACGACCCGGGCCGCTCGGCGCTGGGGATGCCCGGCGCAGGCATGGGCGCTGCCGGTCCGCGGCTCTCGGTCGCCTCGGCGGCGGTCATCGCCCACGAGGTGGGCCATGCGCTGCAGGACAAGCAGCGCGATCCGTGGATGGCCGTGCGGCAGGCGATCGTGCCGGCCGTCCAATTCGGCTCCGGGATCGGTCCGTGGCTGGTCATCGGCGGCCTCATCCTGAACCTGCTGTCGCTCGCCTGGCTGGGCCTGATCGCCTTCGGCGCGGCGGTGATCTTCACCTTCGTGACGCTGCCGGTCGAGATCGGCGCATCGGCCAAGGCGATGGGCTTTGTCACCAACCTGGGGCTGTACGGCGAACGTCAGGCCGGCGCGAAGGCCGTCCTCAAGGCAGCCGCGTGGACCTACGTCGCGGCCGCTCTGACCGCGCTGCTCACCTTCCTGTACTACCTCATGCTGATCACGGGACGGCGTGACTGAGCTGACTCTTGCCGGACCGATGCCGGCCATCAGCGAGGTCGGTTCTGACCAGCTCGCCACGTGGCTCAGCGCCCGCGGCGAGCCCGCGTATCGCAGCGGACAGGTCCTGAGCGGTGCGCATCGGCCCGATGCCGCAGGTTTCGCCGACCTCTCGGACCTGCCGCGCTCGCTGCGGGCTGAGCTGCAAGCCGCCTTCCGTTTCTCGACGATCGGCGCAAGTCACGTGCTCACCACCGACGATGGGCTGACCGCCAAGGCGGTGCACCAGCTGCACGACGGGCAGCGCATCGAGTCGGTGCTGATGCGCTATCCGGGCCGTGGCAACATCGCGACGCGCACCACCATCTGCATCTCGTCGCAGGCTGGCTGCGCGGTTGGCTGTCCGTTCTGCGCCACGGGGCAGGCAGGCTTCGGTCGCCAGCTCACCCCCGGTGAGATTGTCGACCAGGTGCTGCACTGGCATCGCGCACCGTGGCTGGCGCTGGGCGCGGACTGGCGAGCCGGCGAGCCGACCGGTCACTACAACATCGTCTTCATGGGCATGGGTGAGCCGCTGAACAACGCGGATCGCGTCTTCGACGCGGTGCGGCTGCTGAACGATCCGCAGCGGCTGGGGATCGGCGCGCGCCACATCACGGTCAGCACCTCGGGCGTGGTCCCCGCCATCGATCGGATGGTCGAGGAGCTCCCGCAGGTCAACCTGGCGATCAGCCTGCACGCCGCGACCGACGTGCTGCGCGACGAGCTGGTGCCGCTCAACCGCAAGTGGCCGATCGCCGAGCTGATCGATGCCGGCCGCCGCTTCACACGCACGACACGTCGCCGCGTCAGTCTCGAGTACGTGCTGATCGACGGGGTCAACGACGCTCCCGCGCAGGCTCGGCGGCTCGCTGACCTGGCGCACGGCTGGCTGAGCCATGTCAATCTGATTCCATTGAACCCGACTCCCGGCTCGCGCTGGAGCGGAACTCCACGCGAGGGGATCGACGCGTTCGTTGCCGTGCTGCGCGAGAGTGGCGTGCCGGTCACCGTGCGCGATACGCGCGGCCGACAGATCGACGCTGCCTGCGGCCAGCTGCACGCGCAGCTGGCCGGCAGGGAGCTCCCTCGCAATCGGGTGCTGGCGACGCCATCGGTCAAAGCGCTGCCGCGGGAGACCGACCGTCCATCGGCCAAGGCGGCGCGGCAGGAGACCGCCGCTCCATCGGCCACGGTGAGCGCGTGAGCAGTCGCCGGCCGCAGATCAGCGCGAGCATCCTCAACGCCGACTTCGCGCGGCTGGGCGACGAGGTCACGCGGGCGGTGCGCGGAGGCGTGGACTCGATTCACCTCGACGTGATGGACGGCCACTTCGTCGACAACCTGAGCCTGGGCCCGCTTGTCATCGAGGCGCTGCGCGGACGCAGCGCGCTGCCGTATCACAGCCACCTGATGGTCAGCCAGCCGCTGCGCTTTGTCGAGCCGTTCGCCAATGCCGGCAGTGACCTGATCGTCTTCCACGTCGAGGCCGATGATCCGCCGGCCGAGGTCATCGAGGCGATCCATCGCACCGGGCGGACGGCGGGCCTGGCGCTCAATCCCGAGACGCCGGCCGACGCGGTGCTGCCGTATCTCGACCAGCTTGACCTGCTGCTGCTGATGACGGTGCATCCGGGCTTCGGCGGGCAGGCATTCATCGCCGACGTGCTGCCCAAGATGCGCGCGCTGCACGTCGAGATCGCGCGGTGCGGACTCGACCTGCCGATCGCCGTCGACGGGGGAGTGGGGCTGGAGACTATCGGTGCCGCCTTTGCGGCCGGCGGCGACGTGCTGGTCGCCGGGTCCACGCTGTATCGCGCCAGTGGTGACCTGGCACCTGTGGTGGAAGCGCTGCGCGAGGCGGCCCTGGCCGGCCTCCACGCCGACCTGGCGGCAGCGCACGCCTCAACCTCCGTCACGCCCGCTCCCTGACTGATCTGCAACGCGCTTCCCCAACCGCAACGAAAGGACGTGATCCCGCTGAGCGCCGGCCGATCTTCGCGTGCCATCGTCGTGCTCCTGGTCCTCGCCGTACTGCTCGCGGCGTGCGGCGAGAACAGCCCATTGCCGTTCGTCTCGAGCTCTCCGACGCCTGAGCAGCCCCGCCAGCTGACGGTCGTCGCCCTCGATCGCGTCACCGGCAGCCCCATCGCCGACGCGACCCTCAAGGCCGGCGCGGCGACGGTCAGCACCGGCAGAAACGGGAGCGCACGGCTGATTGCATTGCGCGGCACGCCGGTATCGGCCGAGGCGACAGGCTATGACACGGCCAGGGCCGACGTGCCGGGCGACGGCGAGCTGCAGATCAAGCTCCGCCCCAACGTGGTCAGCGGCACGGTGACCGATGCCGGTGGTAAGCCGCTGTCCGACGTGCGCGTCTTCGTCGACGGCCAGGCGGTAGGCGCCATGGTGCGCACCGATGCGCGAGGTCATTACGCGCTGCCCGGCGTGCCGGAGACCGGCAAGCTCATCTTCAAGATGCCCGGCTTCCGGCTCGGCGAGATCAAGGTGAACGGCCAGCCGACGCTCGACGTGGCGATGCGGCCGTTCGCCGCGCACGCGCTGTATGCGCCGTCGGCCGTCTTCGAGGCGCCGGGTCGCCTCGACCAGATGCTCGAGCTGATCCATCGGACCGAGGTGAATGCCATGGTCATCGACGTGAAGGAGACGGACGGCAACCTGTACTGGGCCACCGATCTGCCACAGGCCAGGGCGGTGGGGGCGCTGATGAAGCAGCCGCTGCTCAAGCTCGACGAGCTGCTGCCGAAGTTGAAGGCGCGCGGCATCTACACGATTGCCCGCATGGTGGTCATGAAGGACAACACCCTCGGCCGGGCGAAGCCCGAGCTGGCGGTGCGCAACGCCAGGACCGGCGGCCCGTGGAAGGACTTCGGCGGTGGCATCTGGCTCGATCCGTTCGAGCCGGGCGTGGCCGAGTACATCGCTGCGCTGGCGGCCGACCTGGCTGCCAAGGGTTTTGACGAGGTCCAGCTCGACTACGTGCGCTTCTTCAGCGACGGCCCGTACGCCCTCGCCGATACGAACCTGCCAAACACGCAGTCATTCCGGCTGCCGGCGATGCGCCGCTTCTTCCGCATCGTCTCGCAGCGGCTCGGCCAGACCCATGCCTTCTTCAGCGCCGACGTCTTCCCGGTGGCCTTCATCGCGGCCGATGACCAAGGCATCGGCCAGCGCCCGGAGGTGATCATGCCGTACGTCGACTACTTCTCGCCGATGGTCTACCCGAGCCATTACGGCCCTGGCGTCTTCGGCTTCCCGGTTCCCAACGAGCACCCCTACGAGATCATCAACGACACGTTGAAGCTCATGAATGTCGAGGCCAAGGGCCTGCCGATGGTCATCCGCCCCTGGATCCAGGATTTCGGCTACGGTTCGTTCCGCGCCTACACCCGTACCGATGTCCTGGCCGAGATGAAGGCGCTTCGCGACAACGGAGCCCAAGGCTGGATGATCTGGAACGCGCGGGCCCAGTTCACCGACTCCGCGCTGGGTCCACCGCGGGAGGACGAAGCGTCAGCCCCGATGACCTCCGCCGCACCGTCGGCTTCGGCGTCGGCCTCCGCTTCCGCCGCCGCATCCGCATCACCGTAAGTCCCATGCGCCTGGTCGTCCAGCGCGTGACCCGGGCCGCCGTGCGTGTGGGCGGGGCCACCGTTGGCCACATCGGCCGCGGCGCGCTCGTGCTGGTTGGAGTGGCGCATGGCGACACCCCGGAGCTCGTCGATCGCATGGTCGAAAAGCTCGCCGGGCTGCGCTATTTCGAGGACGGATCCGGCCGGACGAACCTGTCCCTGGCCGATGCCGGGGGATCGTTCCTGGTTGTCAGCCAGTTCACGCTGCTGGCCGACGTGCGTCGCGGCCGGCGCCCCGGATTCACCGGCGCGGCCGCGCCGGAGGGGGCCGAATTGATCGTCGATCGCTTCGTCACGCGGCTGCGAGGCCTCGGCTTCGAGGTGTCGACCGGCCGCTTCGGCGCCTCGATGGAGGTCGAGCTGGTCAACGACGGCCCATTCACGCTCGTGCTCGACTCGGACCGCGATCTCGCCGGCTGACGGGCGCCGGCCGCGATGCGCCGTCCGCGCCGACCTGGCATATGTCGGTGGTGGTCGCGCTAACGCGGTCGGGAGCGTCGCGCGAAAGGCACAAGCCACCTGGCTGAGCGTGCGCATGCAAGCTGGCGCGCGCTGGACTGAGTTACCGCGACTGAGACCGGTGGTCTCAAGCGGTGAACGCCAACATCCGCTGGTCAGCGGTTCCGTTGGGGGGCTGATCGAGCGCGGGCGGAGAGATGCGGGTGACAGTGGTTTCGACGGTGCCGCGCCAAGGT
>JBBSHF010000020.1:0-27038 GCA_038253355.1 Candidatus Limnocylindria bacterium | reverse complement strand
GGTGCCCGTTGCCGGTTGCCTTGGTGCCGCCGAACGGCAGGTGCGCCTCCGCGCCAATGGTGCCGTGGTTGACGTAGCCAAGCCCGGTGTCGAAGTCGCGGATGGAGCGGAAGGCGAGGTTGATGTCACGCGTGAAGAGCGACGATGAGAGGCCGTACTTGACGCTGTTCACGACGCGCACTGTCTCCTCCCACGAGTCGACCGGCACGACCGTGGCGACCGGGCCGAAGATCTCTTCCTGCGCGATCCGCGCGTCCGGCTTGGCATTCGCGAAGATGGTCGGCTGAAAGAACGATCCGCGGGCCAGGTCGCCCTCGCGCGCCGGCTCGCCGCCGATCACCAGCTCCGCTTCCCCTCGACCGATTGCGGCGTATCGGGCGATCTTGTCGACCGCCGTGTCGTTGATCACCGGACCGACGTCGGTTGTCTCGAGCAGCCCGTCGCCGAGCACCAGCTTCCCGACGCGATCGCGCAGCCTCGAGACGAAGTCGTCATGGATGGACCGATGCACGATGACCCGCGAAGCGGCCGTGCAGCGCTGCCCGGAGGTGCCGAACGCTGACCAGATGACGCTGTCCAGCGCCAGGTCGAGGTCGGCGTCGTCCCAGATCACGATGGGGTTCTTGCCGCCCAGCTCGAGCGAGACGCGCTTGAGCCTCCTGGCCGCGCGGGTCGAGATCTCGATCCCGGTCTCGGTGTGGCCGGTGAAGCTGATCACCGGCACGTCGGGATGGTCGACCAGCGCGTTCCCGACCTGGGCGCCCGAGCCGGTGACGACGTTGACGACGCCGTCAGGGATGCCGCCTTCCATCAGCAGCTCGACGAAGCGCACCGCGCAGGCGGGCGTGTCGGAGGCGGGCTTGATGACCGCGGTGTTGCCGCAGATCAGCGCCGGGAACAGCTTCCAGCCGGGGATCGCCACCGGAAAGTTCCAGGGCGTGATGATCCCGACCACGCCAATCGGCCGGCGGATGGCCATGGCGAACTTGTCGGGCATCTCCGACGGCACCGTCTGGCCGAACAGGCGGCGCCCCTCGCCGGCCATGTAGTAGGCGACGTCGATCGCCTCCTGGACGTCGCCGCGCGCCTCGGTCAGGACCTTGCCCATCTCGCGGGTCATCAGCCGCGAGAGCTCCTCCTTGTGCTCGGCCAGCAGCCGCGCCACGCGGAACAGGATCTCGCCGCGCTTCGGCGCGGGCATCAGCGACCAGGCGGCATAGGCATGCTTGGCGGCCTGCACCGCGGCATCCACGTCGGTAGGACCGGAGGAGGGGAACGTGCCGATCAGCTGGTCGTGGTCGGCGGGGCTGACGCTGGTGAAGGTGGCGCCCGAGCGGGCATCGAGCCACTCGCCGCCGATCAGGTTGCGGTAGGTATCGGACACGGCTGCAGATCTCTCCCTGGGGCGCGCACGACGCGCGCATCGGTCAGACAAGGGACACGGGTGAGCCTCGATTGTACCGCCCACCGCGCCCAAACCTGCCCGGGATGCACGGGACATTCGCCCCTTGTGCGGGCCGCGCGCGGCAGCGACAGTGGAGCCACAAGTGAAGAGCCATCGGGGCGGGCGTATCTGTTTCGTACATACGGGGCTGAAGTAGTGGCACTCCCGTCACGATGGATCGATGAAGCGCCGGATCAGCGATGGTCCGGCGCTTCGCTGTCCGGCCGGGTCATGCGCAGGACGTCGAGCGCCCGGTCGAGCTGCTCCTCGCTGATCTCGCCACGCTCGACGTAGCCGCGCTCGAGCACCACCTGCCGAAAGGTCCTGCGCTCGGCCAGGGCCTGCTTGGCCACCTTGGCCGCTTCCTCGTAGCCGATGAACCGATTGAGCGGCGTCACCACGCTGGCGCTGCTCTCCGCGTACTCACGGCAGCGCTCCTCGTTGGCGAGGATGCCGTCGACGCATCGGTCCGCGAAGAGCCGACCGGCGTTCGAGAGCAGGCCAATGGACTGCAGCAGGTCGCGGCCGACCACGGGCAGCATGACGTTCAGCTCGAAGTTGCCCGACGCGCCGCAGAAGGCGATGGTCGCGTCGTTGCCGATGACCTGCGCGCAGGCCATCAGCAGTGATTCGGCGATCACCGGGTTCACCTTGCCGGGCATGATGCTCGACCCCGGCTGCAGGTCCGGAACGCTGATCTCGCCCAGGCCGGCCCGCGGCCCGGAGTTCATCCAGCGCACGTCGTTGGCAATCTTGACCAGGCTGATCGCAATCGTGCGCAGCTGTCCGGAGAGCTCGACCAGCGCGTCGATGCTGCCCTGCGCCGCGAAATGGTTGCGCGCCTCGGTCAGCGGCAGGCCGGTCTCTGAGCGCAGCTCGTCGATGACCTGCTGAGCGAAGCCGGCCGGCATGTTGATCCCGGTACCGACCGCAGTGCCGCCCAGCGGCAGCTCGGCGACGCGCGGCAGGCTGGCTTGCAGCCGCTCGATCCCGTGACGGACCTGGGCAGCGTAGCCGCCGAACTCCTGGCCAAGCGTCACCGGCGTGGCGTCCATCAGGTGGGTGCGCCCCGACTTCACGACCTCCGCGAACTCGTCAGCCTTGGCCTCGAGCGCCTGCGCCAGGCGCTCGAGGGCGGGGGTGAGGTCCCTCGCGACGCCGTGCGTGGCGGCCAGGTGGATCGACGACGGGAAGACGTCATTGCTCGACTGGCTGGCGTTGACGTGGTCGTTGGCATGGACGCTCACCCCGATCGCCTCGCCGGCCAGCCGCGCCAATACCTCGTTGGCGTTCATGTTCGAGCTGGTGCCGGACCCGGTCTGGTAGATGTCGATCGGGAACTCGGCATCCCAGCGTCCCTCGGCGACCTCCGCGGCCGCCTCCACGATCGCCCGCGCCATCTCCGGACCGATGATCCCCAGCGTACCGTTGACCTTCGCCGCTGCGCCTTTGATGCGCGCCAGCGCCTCGACCTGGCCGCGTGGCAGCCGCTCGCCGGAAACCGGGAAGTTCTCGATCGCCCGCTGCGTCTGCGCACCCCATTTGGCGTGCATCGGCACACGCACCTCGCCCATCGAGTCGTGCTCGACGCGGGACTCCTCGTCGGGCGGCGTCATCGGCTCCAGTTCGGCTCGAGCTCGGCGTACTTGATCACCGGCGGGATGAGATACGGCAGATAGCCGGCCTCAAGCTCGCTCAGCAGGCGCACGGAGGCCCCGATCAGCTCGTTGACGAGCACGCCCCGGTGGCTTGGCGCGTAGGGCCGCAGCCTGGCGATCCCTTCCTCGAGCTTGTTGCGTGCACCGCGCGCATTGCGCCGCTGGAGATGCAGCAACCCGGCGGCGACCTGGATCAGGCCCTGGTAGAAGTCGCGATCTTTGTCGGGAGCGGCGCGCCAGAGCGTCTCCCAGGCCTCGTGCGCATGCCAGTAGCGCACCCCGTTGAAGAGCGCCACGCCCTGGCGGAAGAACCGCTCGGCCTCCCTGTCGTCGAGTGGCGCCGTGCGGCCGCGCGGCAGGTTCGCATCGGTATCGAGGACCAGGCCTTCGCCAGCCTCGAGGGTCGGCTCCAGCGTCTGCTCATTCATGCGCACCGATCGTAGCAGGCGGCTACCTGCTGCTGCGCACCGGACGGAAGCCGCCATCGGCGGCACGAGCCATCACGAACAGCAGGTCTGCCAGCCGATTCAGGTAGGGCACCACCTGCGAGTCGGGAAGTCCTGACTCCGCTGCCAGGGCGACGCAACGCCGCTCGGCGCGGCGGACCGAGGTGCGCGCCAGGTCCAGCGCGGCGCCGGCCATCGACTCGCCGGGGATGACGAACTCCTTGGGCATCGGGTGGTCGACCTCCAGCGCGTCGATCGCGTGCTCGAGCGCGGTCACCATGTCAGATGTCACGCGCGAGACTGCATCGGTCAGGCGCGGCCGACGGTCGACGTGCGTTGCCAGCTCGGCACCGACCACGAAGAGCTCGCGCTGCAGGCGTAGGACGAGATCGACCAGCGGACCGGCCGGCAGCGAGGCACGCGCCAAGCCCAGTGCCGAGACCGCTTCGTCGGTCGTGCCATACGCGTCGGTGCGCAGGTCCGCCTTGCTGACGCGCGCGCCGCCGAACAGGAGCCCGGTCGTGCCGGCGTCGCCCTTGCGCGTATAGATCCGCATGCGCGCATGGTAGGCCCAACCGCCGGGGTGGACCGAGCGACGAGCGAGCCCGCCTGCTGACTAGAAGAGCCCCGGAGGCGGCTCCCAGCGATCGGCCAGCAGCGTGACCTTGACAGGCGGCCCAACGACCTCTTCGGCCTTGGTCTTGACCGTCTGGATCAGCTCGCCGGCCCACGGGCAGAACGGCGTGGTGAGCACCATCTTGATCTCCGAGGGGGCTCCGTCAGCGCCGATCTCGACGTGCTTGATCAGGTCGAGATCGACGATGCTCATGCCGATCTCGGGATCGACGATGTCGTAGAGCGCGGTCATCACCTCGTCGACTTTGCCGAGGTTAGAGTCGATGGTCATGACAACAGTCTAGACCAGGCGCGTATCGAACTTCGGATGGGGGGCCGGGACCGGCGGCCGAACCCGGGTGTAGCCCTCGTAGATCACGCCTCGCGCCTCGATCGCGTCGCGCAGCTCCGCCAGCTGCTCCGTCGCATCGGCCTGGCTGGCATGGCACTCCAGGGCAGCGAGCTTGCGGCCCGCCACGGCGGTCACGTCGATCCTATGGGTGGGCCCCTGCTCCTCCGGCGAGAGATCGAAGCGCTCGCCCCCCGGCGAGAAGACCGGCGAGACGACGTACACCGCCTGCGGCGCGAGCCCCTCCTCCGAGAGCCGCTCAACCGCCCAGCGCGCGGCACTGCCGGTCACCACGTGGTCCGGATGACCGGTGATGCCGTGCGAGCCGAAGGTGATCACCGCATCCGGACGCCGGTCGCCGAGCCAGGTGGCGATCTCGGCGACGAGCTGGTTGAACGACGCGTCGGCCACGCCACCATCGGCGTAGCCCTCGAGCACCGTCACTTCGTCAAGACCGATCTTGGCCGCGGCGCAGCGCATCTCCTCCTCGCGCAGGTGGGCGAGCTCCGCGTCGGCGCTGGCCTCCGGGTTTCCGGCCTCGCCGCGTGTCACCAGCAGCAGCCGCGTGACGCGCCCGGCGTCGTGCGCCAGCGCCAGCGCCCCGGCGCAGCCGAAGCTCTCGTCATCGGGATGGGCGAAAACGGCCGCCAGGCCGCCGGTCGCATGGTTGCCGCTGGTCACCGATTCTCCTCGTGATGGTCATCGTCAGAGAGCTGCGCAGCGCCACTGCGCTGCACCGCCTTGCGCATCGTACTGAGCACCGCGAGCTTGGCGCGCGTCACGTCGACGATGAAGCGCATGGTTCCCGCCTCGTCGAGCGGCGAGCCGGGAGGCTGGCTGTCGCGGCCAACGTTGAGCCAGGCAAGATGGTATCGGTCCATCCTGCCCCACACACGCTCGAGCAGCTCGTCTGAGTTGAGCAGCCAGCTGCGGAAGGCATTCCAGTTCGGATCGTCGAGCAGACCCTCACCGACGCCGATCAGCTCGTCGCTCAGCTCCAGGAAGCGGCGCCGGCTCATCACCGCGCGACCAAATGCGACGCCGCGCGGTGCTTGCCTCACGCGGGGAGTATACGGGGCTCCGCCAGCACCGCCCTCCTTCGTACTATTGCGACCGCCGCGCCGGGGGGCCGAGACTCGCGGTGCTGGTGCGCAACACTCGACGCCTTACCCGATCCACGCCCATGCACGTCGGCAGCCGTGCGCTGCTCCTGGCGCTGCCGCTGCTCGCCCTGGCCGTGCTGCGCCTCGCTCCACCCATGCCGCTCGCCGCAACGTCGCTGAGCGCCTGGCTTGCGCCCGCCGCGGGCGCTGTTGTCGCGCTGGGTGCTGGCGCCTGCATGCTCGTGGCGCTCATCGAGGGACTGCGCAGCGGTTCGGCCGCATCATTGTTGAACGCCGCGGGCGAGGGCTCCCTCGCCGTCACCTACGCGCTCGAGGCGCTCAGCGGCCCGGCCTCCTCCGCGTTCCTGCCCAGCGCCGCCAGCGCGGTCGGCGGGGTCCTGGCCGCCAGCCTGCTGCTCGCGGCAGCCACGCTCGGCTTCCTGCGCGTCCAGGTCGGCGGTCCCCGTGGACGAGTGCTGTCGCTGCTCGCCGTCTTCGCGCTGGTCGAGCTGGCAGTGGTGGCTGTGGTCGTGACATCTTCCGCCGGCTTCCGGCAGCCGACCGAGATGGCGTTACGGCTGCTCGGCGTTGGGCTGTTGACGCTCACCGCGGTCGTCGTGGCCACTCACGCTCGACACCTCCTGGCGCGGGCATTCCTGGCGCCGGCGTTCCTGGCGCCGGCGTTCCTGGCGCCGGCGTTCCTGGCGGTCGGCACGCTGTGCCTGGCCGCGGCCCGCACCGGCTCGGCCGACGTCCTGATCGCGCTCGCCGCTCTGGCGACCGGCATGGCGGTCTTCTTCGTCATGCACGTGGGCATGCTGCACCTCGGCGAGCCGACGACCGAGGAACGGGCACGCGACGCCATCGCGCCCCTGCCTGACATGCCGCCCCACGAGGCCGAGCTCGGCGACGGAGCGCGCCTGACCCGCGAACTGCACGGAACGATCGACGAGCTGCTGCGCGCGCGGCGCACCATCGAGCTGCAGCGTGGCGAGCTCGAGCGCGCCGCAACGGTCGACCCACTCACCGGCGTGGCCAGCCGGCGCGCGATCCTCGAGCGGCTGCGCCTGGAGAGTGCCGAGGCGCGGCGGTACCAGCACCCCTTCGCCGCGCTGCTGCTCGACGTCGATCGCCTTGCGACGGTGAACCGTGAGCACGGCCTGGACATCGGGGACGCCGTGCTGCGCGAGGTGGCGCTGCGCATGCGGCTGCGTATCCGCGAGGCCGACGGCCTGGGGCGCTCGGGGAGCGCTGGCTTCCTGGCGATCCTGCCGCACACCGACGAGCGCGGAGCCGCTCTCTTCGCGGACACGCTGCGCAGGCGCATCGGCGGACGCGAGGTGCTCACCGATGCCGGCGAGCTGAACGTGACGGTCTCGATCGGCGTGGCGATCATGCGCCCGGAGATGGACCTCTCGGACGAGGACGTGCTCGCCAACGCCCACGAAGCGCTGTCCTCGGCGCGGGCCGCCGGTGGAGATCGCATCGCGTTCGACCGCGCGCATGGCCTCGCGCGTCTCGAGGAGCGCCGTCAGGCGCCATCGGTCAAGGACGATTCGGCACAAGATAGCGGTGCCTGAGATATCCACACCGCTACATGTTGTGGATAAGGGGCTTCAACCGCTGCGTCGCGCGGCGTAGACTAGCGGTCATGCCGTCCACCTCCGCCACGCTCTCTGCCAGGCTCATCTTCCCGACCGCGGAGATCGTGGAGGAGTACTACCTGCCGATCATCTATACCGCGTGTCGCACCTGCTATAGCGAGCTGCTGCCGGACCAGATCTGGGACAAGGCGGTATCGCGGCAGGTCGCCGACGAGAAGCAGCAGAACCTGGTGCGCAAGGTGATGGAATCGGGGCACGGCTCGACCATCGAGCACGTGAACTTCACCTTCGCCATCTCAGGCGTCACGCGCACGCTCTCTCATCAGCTGGTGCGGCATCGCGCCGGGACGGCCTTCGACCAGCAGTCGCAGCGCTACGTCAGCTTCAAGCAGCGCGACAACTACACCATTCCGGATTCGATCACCAAGGGTGACCTGCCCGATGACCTCGCCGGCCGGTTCCAGGCGGCTATGGATGAGAACCTCGACCTCTACGGCCAGCTGCTGCAGGCCGAGGTGCCGGCCGAGGATGCCCGGTTCATCTTCCCCAACGCCATGCAGACGAACCTGATCATGACGGTCAACCTGCGCCAGCTGATCCACATGTCGGGACTGCGGCTGTGCACCATGGCCCAATGGGAGATCCGCCAGCTGTTCAAGCAGATCCGCCACGAGATCTTTCGCGTCTCGCCCTTCTTCGGCTCGTTCCTGGCGCCCAAGTGCGTGCCGCTGGGCTACTGCGACGAGATGGGCAACCGTGACGAGCACTGCCGCATCCGGCCTCACCGTGACACGGTGATGGCCGTGTGGGAGGCCTACCGCGCCGGCTCCCTCGCAGAGACCGATGGCGAGGTGGTGCCACAGTCCTCTCCCTTCCGGCCGCGACCGCGGCGCACCCCGCTGCCGATCACCGGCGAGAGCGACGTACCCCGGCGACCGGTCGGCGCGACCAGCGAATCGGCGGGCGACGCGGACAGGGTCTGAGGAGCGTACGCCGGCTGATCGTGCCAGATGGGCGCAAAGGCGACGGCCAAAGGGCGCTCTACCAGTCGGGGCCGTGGCCCTCGTCACGGGCGAAGGTGCGCAGCTCGTCCTCGCATGCCTGCACCAGGCGATTCGCCTCCGACACGAAGAAGGAGCTCATCTTCGTCGAGTCGATGATCAGCAGCGTGTGGCCGCGCTCGTTGCGGTCGAGCACGATTCGATCGTCGCCGTGGAAGCTGATCGCCCAGTTCGACTGCAGCTGAACGATCTGCGCGATGAGCACCTTCTCGCTGAACGCCCAGTCGAGATAGGCGGCGTTCAGGGTGGTCACCACGTCGCGCAGCTGGTGGGTCGTGTTGCGCCGCAGCCGTGACAGGAGGTGGACAGTCCGCAGCATGGCGAACGGATCTCCGCCGCGCGCGATCTGCGGCGGGGTCAGGTCCGGGTCCGGCATCCCCTGCGGAGCCGGACCCAGCACCGGCTGGGCGGGCGCCCCGGGGGGGCCGGGTCTATCGGTCAATTCTGGCTGCATTCGCGGCGAACATGGGTGGGGCGAGACTTCTCCGAGTCAACGTCGACAAGACAGGGGCTCTTGCCGCGCGGGCGGCTGGAATGGGACGAATCCTGACCGATTCGGTCGGAGTATGCCCCAGCGCGGTTTTCGCTTCAAGGCATCAGCCGATGCGATCTAGTGCGAGCCCGCGTGTCCCTTGCCGTTGGCGCCCTTGTCGACCGATGCCGCTGCGGGGCCCCCAGCCGCGTGGCCCTTGCCGTGGCCGCCGCTCATGATCCAGCCGATCCCGGGGTTGAGATTCAGCGAGCCGTCGGCGTTCAGCTTCTGAGCGATCTGGCCCCAGCCCAGCCCGTCATCGCGCATCTTCTCGATGTCGGCGACAGCGCTGCCGGATGCGTCGGCGAAGGCGAGGACGCGAACCGCGCCACCCACGCCGTACTTGGCGATCAGCGCGCTCAACGCGTCATTGGTGGTCGTGATGCCGGCCGTACCGAGCTGCTTCACCAGCCGGTCGAGCTCCGCCTGGGACGGCGCAGCGCCGGTCGCCTCGTCCTTCAGCTCGGGCGACTCACTTGGCTCCGGCTGCTCACTTTCCGCCGCTTCGCTGGGCTGTGGCTGGTGCGACGCCGCGACGGGCGAGCGATGATCGTCGGCGCGGGGATTCATGCTGGCGAACGCGGAGCCGGCAGCCAGGAGCACCATGGCGCCGGCGATGATCGCGACGCGTGCGTATCGGTTCATGTCACAGTTGTAACGCATCCGGGGCCGTCGCGTCAGTCCCAGATGGTCATACGCGGTGCCGGGTGGCAACGCCCTCGCCTAGTACTCTCGGGCCGTTGGTTTCGCACGTGGCGAGCCCTAGGGTGCGAAGCACGAACCGCGGCCGACTCCGCGGACGTTGCCCAAGGAGGGACCGTTGACGTTCTGGAACTGGCGCCGTGGAGCGCAGGTCGCCTCGACTTCGGCCGCCGCCGTCGCTCTCGCCCCGGAGCTCGCGCCCATCGAGCTGTATACCGCCGACGCACGCATCGTCGGATGGATCGCCGCGAATGGACGCCGCGTGACCGATCTCCTCAACGAGCACGATGAGCTGCGCCTCTGGCAACCCAGCCCTGGTCCGCTGGGGAGCGTCGGTCCGCGACCGCTCAAGACCGGGCCCGGTGACCCCGACGAAGAGAACGGCGAGTGGCAGCCGCTGGTCACCGAGACGATGATCCTGGCGATGCCACCGGAGTGGCGTGCCAGCCGCCAGCTGCGCCTCCACAAGCGGCTGCGCCGCGTGGCGATCAGCGCAGGACCGTTCAGCGTGACCGGCAACCTGCACCTGCACCCAGGCGTGGAAGCGGATCATCACCTCCTGGTGAGCGGCCAGCGTTTCCTGCCACTGACCGATGCCTACATTCTGCACAACGGTGAGCCGCCATTCGAGCATGTCGTCTCAGTCGTCATCGTCAACACCGCGCACGTCACCTCGCTGACGCCGCTCGTCACGCTCGCGTAACGCTCGTAGGTTCCGCCGTTCGCCCGGCAGTCGGCGGCGGGAACTCGGATCGGGCAGGCTCCGTGCGGGCCGACCATAATCAGCAGCCCATGGCCGTACTGCGCTCCGCACTCGATCCCGACAGTGCCACGTTCAAGGCGAACGCGAGCGCGATGCACGAGGCCGTGACAGCGCTGCGCGAGCGGACCGCCGTGGTGGCCGGGCGCGGGGCCGGAGGCGACGAGCGCTCGATCAAGCGGCATCGGAGCCGCGGTAAGCTCCCGGTCCGCGAGCGCATCGATCGGCTGATCGACCCCGGAAGCGCCTTCCTGGAGCTGTCCGCCCTGGCGGCGAGTGACCTGTACGACGGCGACGCACCGGGAGCCGGGATCGTGACCGGCATCGGTCTGGTGGAGGGTGTTGAGTGCATCGTGGTCGCCAACGACGCGACGGTCAAGGGCGGCACGTATTACCCGATGACCGTCAAGAAACACCTGCGGGCGCAGGAGATCGCCCTCGAGAACCGGCTCCCCTGCGTGTACCTGGTCGACTCCGGTGGCGCCTTCCTGCCGATGCAGGACGAAGTCTTCCCGGATCGCGAACATTTCGGTCGGATCTTCTTCAACCAGGCGCAGCTCTCGGCACGCGGCATCCCACAGATCGCGCTGGTGATGGGCTCCTGCACGGCCGGGGGCGCCTACGTGCCGGCCATGAGCGACGAGACGGTGATCGTCAAGGGCACGGGAACCATCTTTCTGGCCGGGCCGCCGCTGGTGAAGGCGGCGACCGGCGAGGAGGTCACCGCCGAGGAGCTCGGCGGCGCCGAGGTGCACACCGTCACGTCCGGCGTGGCCGACCACTACGCGCTCGACGACGAGCACGCCCTGGCGATCGGCCGATCGATCGTGCGCAACCTCTCCTGGGCGAAGCCACCTCCGCCGTGGCCGATGAGCGAGCCGGTGGCGCCATCGGTCTGTGCGGAGGATCTCTACGGCGTCATTCCGGCCGATGCGCGCCAGTCGTACGACATCCGTGAGGTGATCGCGCGGCTCGTCGACGGCAGCGACTTCCACGAATTCAAGGAGCGCTACGGTGAGACGCTGGTGACGGGCTTCGCGCGCCTGGCCGGCTATCCGGTCGGGATCGTGGCCAACAATGGGATCCTGTTCAGCTCATCCTCGCTGAAGGGCGCGCACTTCGTCGAGCTGGCCAGCCAGCGTCGCGTGCCGCTCATCTTCCTGCAGAACATCACCGGCTTCATGGTCGGCCGCGAGTACGAGGCGGGCGGCATCGCCAAGGACGGGGCGAAGCTGGTCACCGCGGTGGCGACCACGTCAGTGCCGAAGTTCACGGTGATCATCGGCGGCTCGTTCGGCGCGGGGAACTACGGGATGGCCGGGCGCGCCTACTCGCCGCGTCAGCTGTGGATGTGGCCGAACGCACGCATCTCGGTGATGGGCGGCGCGCAGGCAGCGCGGGTGCTTTCCACCGTGCGGGGCTTTGGCAGCGATGCGCAGCGCGATGCCTTCGAGGCGCCGATTCTGGCCGAGTATGAGCAGCAGGGCTCGCCCTACTACTCCACCGCGCGGCTGTGGGACGACGGCGTGATCGATCCGCTCGACACGCGCCGCGTGCTGGCCATGGGAATCTCAGCTGCCCTGAACGCCGGAATCCCCGAGACCAGGTTCGGCGTCTTCCGCATGTAGCCGCTCCACCCGCTCGACGACAAAGCGCACGCCGAGCGTGTCGACAACCCGGGGCTCGGCATCTGCACCCAGCGTGATCACCACCGAACGCCCCAGCTCCGGCGGCTGCAGGAGTCGGATCACGTGCCGGCCGACGCTGCACACCGCCGCCTCGGCGACGCTCTGAAAGGCCATGCCGAGCTGCCGAGCATGCTCCGCGGCGCTGTCAGCGGGCGCCGTGGCCCGCAAGTCCAGGCGCACCAGCACCACCGGCGAACCGAGCGGATGCACGTATGCAGCTCGCTCGGCGAGCGCATCGGTTCCCCATTCGGCGCCGTTCATGGCGTGCTCGATCAGGAACGGCAGGCCGTTGGGACCGATGCGCGGCGGCACGGCGGTCCACCATTCCACGATTTCGCCATCGGGCCGGATGCGCGATCCATGAACCGGGTCACCGATCTGGCTGCCGTAGCCGCGCAGGGTGTTGACGTCGGCCTCCAGCGGCCGATCGTCGAGAGCGTAGGCCGCCAGCCCACCGCCGGCGGCCAGCGCATCGACCGTCGCCGTCCCCATGTGCCAGGAGCGCGCCCCTTCGGCATCCTCGAGGCCGATCAGCTCGAGGTAGGAGCCATCGGCGAGCCAGATGAGGCGATTACGGGTGCCGAGGCCTTCGTGCCGACCGCCGCCGCTGGCCGCCAGACCCAGCCGCAGCTCGAGCTCCTGCGCGGCGGCGTCGGGATCGTCCGTGGCGATGGCAATGTGGTCGATGCCGTGCAGCATGGCGCCGATGCTAGCACCGGGCTGCATCGGGTAGGCTGCGGAGACGATGACCTCGCGACCCACCGACACATCCCCAGCACCCGACGCCTCTTCATCACCCGACTCTGCTCCAGCACCCGGCTCACACGATCGTTCGACGCCGACCGGCTCCCTCGAGGAAAGCGCCGCGCGGCTCTTCGAGGCGATGCTCGCCGCGCGCGATGCCGAGGGACGCGACACCGGCGCACTGCACGAGTTCTACCGCACGCTGGTCGGCGCCACGCTGCTGCTGCCGGTGCCACCTGATCACGGCGAGGATGCGCGCCGCGCGCTTGAGTCGGCGGTCAGCGACGACGCCGAGGTCGAGATCAGCGTGATGCTCGCCCGCGACGCGGACGGCCAGCCGACCAGCGTCCTGTTCGGCTCCATCGCCGCGCTCTCTGCTTGGGCGCCCGGCGGAACGGCGAACCTGCCGCTGCCTGGGCGCATCGTGCTCGCCAACCTGGCGGCCTCGGGACTGCCGGCAATCATGGATCCAGCGGGTCCGGTCCCCTACCGCTTCGAGCCGTTCGAGCTATCGGCGCTCGCGGCGGGACTCATGCCCGGCACCGACGAGCCGCTGTTGCAGCCCTCGTCGCGCGGCTCCATCCGAGTGCGACTGCCCGGCCCCGACACGCTGCCACTCGAGGCATCGCTGGCCGCCGCGCTGCGGGACTCCGGGGTCGAGGCCGCCTACCTGGTTGAATCCGAGGCCGATGGCGCTCGTCATCTGATGCTCGGGCTGCTCGGTGACGAAGGCACCTCGGTCGCGGTGGATGTCCCCGACGGGACCGACGTTGTCTGGCTCGAAGAGCCGCTGCTCACCTCGGTGCGTGCCGTCGCCGAGCCATTCTTCCGCCGATGAATGCCGCGTTGCTGCATCTCTCGCGCTCGGGCGCAGTCGCGCGCGTGGCGCTGGCACGGCCGGAGGTGCGCAACGCGTTCAACGCCGAGCTGATCGGGGACCTGCGTTCCGCGTTCGAGGCGCTCGCCGCCGAGCCAGTGGAGCGTCTGCGCGCCGTGGTGCTCAGCGGCGAGGGACGCTCGTTCTGCGCCGGCGCCGACATCGAGTGGATGCGCGTGTCGCTGGCGCTGTCCATTGCGGACAACGAGGCAGATGCGCGCCGCATGGCCGAGATGTTCGGTGCCATCGACAGCTGCCCCGTCCCCGTGGTGGCGCGCGTGCACGGGGCTGCGCTCGGCGGCGGCATGGGACTATGCGCCGTCGCCGACATCGTGGTCTGCACCGCGGACACGCTCTTCGGCTTCACCGAGACGAAGCTCGGCATCCTGCCGGCGGTGATCTCGCCGTTCGTGCTGGCCAAGATTGGCGAATCGGCCGCACGAGCGCTGTTCGCGAGCGGCGAGCGATTCAGCGCCCTCCGGGCGCGGGAGATCGGCCTGGTGCACGAAATCCTGTCGGACGAGGCGGCGATGGATGAGCGGGTCGACGCGATCCTGGCCGAGCTGCTATCGGCCGGACCAACCGCCGCGCGCGCGGCCAAGGCGATCATCGCTGACCTGCGCGGCAGTTTGCCCGACGATGCGCGACGGCTGACCACCGAACGCATCGCGCAACAGCGGACGAGCGTCGAGGGACAGGAAGGCCTGAGTGCGTTCCTCGAGAAGCGCCCGCCGTCGTGGCACGAGTAGCGGTCGTCGACCCTTTGCTCGATGTGGGGCTTTTGCTCGATGTGGGGCCTTCGCTCGATGTGGGCCATTCACTCGATGTGGGCCATTCACTCAAGAGTGTGAGTGAGCCGGACCCGGTTCCCACCCGGGCTTCGATTCGCTCAAGAATAGACGCCGGCAGCAGAGCCGTCCGGTGCTGATGCACATTCTGCTGTGCATCAGCACCGACGCACCAACCGCGTCAGGCGCATTCACATTCTCTTGTGAATAGCCGGCCTGATCGGCTTGACCGATGCGGCATCCACCTGCGACATTCGCGACATGAGTGACGAGATGCTGACGCCCCGCGAAGTGGCGGCCCGGCTCGGCGTGACCGCGCGGACGGTTCAGCGCTGGATCAACCAAGATCGGCTGCCGGCACAGCGCGTAGGGGGCCGGTTGCGGGTGTCGCATTCGTCGCTGGATTTGTTCACTGCCGCATCGCAGGCTGCTGGGCAGGCGCTCACCTCGGCGCAGCCAATCCGCACTCTGCTCATCGCCAACCGCGGCGAGATCGCGGAGCGCATCGCGCGCACGGCGCGCCGACTCGGCATCCGAACGGTGGGTGTGCAGGTTGCCGACGAGCGCCCGCCCGAGGGAGCCGATGAGGTCGCGCTGATCGACAGCTACCTCGACGGCGTTGCAGTCCTCGCCGCCGCGCGCGCTGCAGGTGCCGATGCCCTGCATCCTGGCTATGGCTTCCTGGCCGAGAATCCGGCCTTCGCACGCGCGGTAGGGGATGCGGGCCTGACCTGGGTCGGGCCGCCGGCCGAGGCGATCGCGATCATGGGCGACAAGGCCGCCGCGCGCCGGCGCGCGGCGGAGCAGGGTGTGCCGGTCGTACCCGGCTACGACGGCGACGCCCAGGACGAGACGACACTGCGCCGCGAGGCGCAGCGCATCGGCTTTCCATTGCTCGTCAAGCCGGTCGCCGGCGGCGGAGGCAAGGGCATGCGCGTGGTGCGTGACGCGGCCGACCTGCCGGAGGCGCTCGGTGCCGCGCGACGCGAGGCGCAGCGCGCCTTCGGCGACGATCGGGTCATCCTCGAGCGGTTCGTGGACGGTCCGCGCCACGTCGAGATCCAGGTCCTCTTCGACTCCCACGGCAACGGTGTGCACCTGGGCGAGCGCGACTGCAGCGCGCAGCGGCGTCATCAGAAGATCGTCGAGGAGGCGCCAGCGCCATCGGTCAACGCGGAGCTGCGGGCAGACATGGGGGCCGCTGCCGTCAAGGTGGCGGCCAGCGTGGGCTATGTGAATGCAGGTACGGTCGAGTTCCTGCTGGCCGATGACGACACGTTCTACTTCCTCGAGATGAACACCCGGCTGCAAGTCGAGCACCCGGTCACGGAGGCGGTGACCGGTCGCGACCTGGTCGCCGATCAACTGCACATCGCACAGGGTGGCCAGCTCGACGCGCCAGCCGCGTACCAGCGGCTCACCGGCCACGCCATCGAAGCCCGGCTGTACGCCGAGGACCCGGAGGCCGGGTTCCTGCCGGCGACGGGGCGTCTCTTGAAGCTGCACTGGCCGCAGGGCGTGCGCATCGACACCGGCGTGCGTCAGGGCGACGAGGTCACTGATCGCTACGACCCGATGCTCGCCAAGCTGATCGCGCAGGGGCCCACCCGTGCCGAGGCGCTGGATCGCCTGCGCGAGGCGCTGGCGCGGACCAGCGTGCTCGGCGTACGCACCAACCTGCGCTTCCTGCGCTGGCTGCTGGCCGAGCCGTACATGGCCAACGGCGAGGTGCGCACCGACACCCTGTCGCGGGTCGACCTGCCCGGCCCGCCCGATGTGGGAGCCGATGCCTGGCGAATCGCGGCCCTTGCCCTGGGCGGGACGACGAGCCGGGGTGTGTGGGGCGGCGGCTGGCGACTGAACAGCTCACTGCGGCTTCGGGTGCAGCATGCCGACGAGGTACGCACGGTCGAGACGGTCAGCAGTGCCACCACTGCTGACGCCCCCTCGGCCCTCGATCCGACGACGGGCGAGGCGTTCGTCGACGTCGACGGCCAATCGGTCGAATTTCGGATCGCGCCGGCGCCCAGCGTGGAGGAGGCCGTGCGCCATGCATCAGCCGGCAGCGAAGGTCACGCGACGCTGACGGCGCCCATGCCCGGTCGCGTCATCAGCGTGCGGGCCGCCGAAGGCGCATTGGTCGAGGCACACCAGCCGCTGGTCGTGATCGAGGCGATGAAGATGGAGCATGCGGTGGTGTCGCCCCTGGCCGGGAGGGTGGCGCGGCTCGCGGTGCGCGAGGGCCAGCAGGTGCAGCGCGGCGACCTGCTGGCGGAGGTGGTGGCGCGCGACCATGATTGACCGATGAGCGAGGTGCGCATCTACGAGGTTGGTCCGCGCGATGGGCTGCAGGCCGAGACGACCGTGGTCGCCACCGAAGCCAAGCTGCGCTTCATCGAGCTATTGGCCGATGCTGGCCTGCGCGAGATCGAGGCGACCTCGTTCGTTTCAGCGCGGGCCATCCCACAGCTGGCCGATGCCGACGAGCTGATGCAGCGACTCGACCGACGAGCGGGCGTGCGCTATCCGGTCCTGGTCCCCAACGCGCGGGGCATGCAGCGCGCGCAGGCTGCCGGCGTCGACGCGATCTGCCTCTTCACCGCGGCGACCGATGCCTACGCGCAGCACAACATCGGGATGACCATCGACGGGTCGCTGGCCACCTTCGAGCCGCTGGTCGCGACGGCGCGAGCACAGGGGATCTGGGTGCGCGCCTACGTCAGCACGGCGTTCGGCTGCCCGTATGACGGCGAGGTGGACGAGCGTGAGGTCGTCGCGGTGGGTGCCCGGCTGCTGAGCCTGGGCGTGGACGAGCTGGCGATCAGCGACACGGTTGGCGCGGCCGCCCCCGTCGACGTACGGCGCGTGATCAACGCCCTGACCGCTGCGGGCCTCGGGCCGGAGGTGCTCGCCTGCCACTTCCATGACACGCGTGGCACCGCGCTCGCCAACGTGATGGCGGCCATGGAACTCGGCGTGCGCTGCTTCGACGCGGCGGCCGGCGGGACCGGCGGCTCGCCCTACGCGCCGGGAGCCGGTGGCAACCTGGCGACCGAGGACCTGGTCTACCTGCTCGACCGCGAGGGTATGCGCCATGGCGTGAACCTCGACGGGATCGTGGTGGCGGCGCGCTTCATCAGCGAGGCGCTGCAGCGGCCGCTCTCCTCCAGGGTCGGCCGCGCCGGAGGCTGGCCGCGGAAGGTGGAGGCGTGACGCTCACGGGCCGCGGATGGCCTGCGCCTCGATGTGGAGCGCACGCGGACCGGTGAGCTTCGCTAGGATTGAGCGCCGGCACGGCGCCATCGGTCTGGCGTGAGCTGACGGGCGAGCGGGTGAGGAGAGCAATGCGCGCAGCGGCCGAGATGGGTGCCGGCGGAGGTGGCGGAGGTGGCGCGCCGCGCCCGGTGATCCTTGACGTCGACACCGGGATCGACGACATGATCGCCCTGCTCATCGCGGCGACCGCACCGGAGCTCAACCTGCGGGGAGTGACCTGCGTGGCCGGCAACGTCGAGATCCACAATGTCGCCCGCAACACGGGCAAGATCCTGCGCATGGTCGGACGTGGCGACGTGCCGGTGAGCATCGGCGCGGCCAAGCCGCTGCAGCGACGACTGCGCACCGCTCCCGACACGCACGGCCCGACCGGAACCGGCTACGTCGAGCTGCGCGGCGAGGACCGGCAGCTGGGCACCACCGAGTACACCGCCATCCCGGCCAGCCGCTACATCGCGGCGCACGTCAACCGGCATCCGGGCGAGGTGACGATCGTGGCTCTCGGCCCGCTCACCAACCTGGCGGGCGCGGTCCTCAACGGGACCGACCTGGAGCACGGCACGCGGCAGGTGATCTGGATGGGCGGCACGCTCGAGGAGCGCGGCAACACCACGGACACCGGCGAGTGGAACGCCTGCGTCGACCCCGAGGCGGTTGAGGCCTGCCTGGCCCACAACGCCATCGATCGCATCTTTCCGCTCGACGCCACGCAGGACGTGATCTTCACCATGACGGACCTGCAGCAGCTGCCCGACACGCACCTCGCCGGAATCGTGCGCGACGCCGTTCGCTTCTACGTCGGCTTCCACCAGAAGGCCGATCACATCGACGGCGCCTACCTCCACGACCCGGTGACGCTGATCGCCTCGCTGCTGCGTCCGGACCTGGTGACCGATAGCGTGGAAGAGCACCTTGCCTGCGACACCAGCAGCGACGTGTACACCGCCGGGAGCCTGTATCGATCCGATGCGGCCGGCCGCGAGGCAGTCACCGTTGCAACGGCCATCGATCCGCAGGGGATGAAGGCCGAGCTGCTCGAGCGCCTCGCCCGAGCCGTCGCCAACCGATAGCTGACCAGGCACGAGAGGAGACCCGAGTTGTCCCAGCGCTGGCTTCGCATCATCGCGGCCGTCGTGGCATTCGCGGTGGTCGCCTACATCGGTATCGTCACATTCGGAAACTTCAAGGGCGGGGTGAACCCGGATACGGGCATCGATCAGGCGGGTGCGAACTCGTTCGCACTGGTCCTGGCCGTGGCGCTGGTCGTGGCATTCATCGTGTATGCCGCGATTGAATACGCGCAGACGCGCGCCTTTGCCTCCATTGCCAGCCAGTTCGATACGCGGACGATCGTGCTCATGCCGCTGGCGATCGCGCTGAACATCATCCTGGGACAGGCGGTCGCCGCCGCCCTGAAGATCCCGATTTACCTCGACAGCATCGGGACGATCCTGGTTGGGGCCCTGGCCGGACCGATCCCGGGGGCGCTGACCGGCTTTCTGGCCAACATCCTGTGGACCTACGTCGTGCCGCCGCCGTTCAACAGCAGTGTCGCGGCGGCCTTCGCCATCGTTGCTGCGGTCATCGGCCTGCTGGCGGGGCTCTTCGGCCGAGTCGGGTGGCTGCGTCCTCGTCCGGACCGTTCGCCGGCTCAGCTCGTCCTGGGCGGCGTCACGGCGCTGGTGATCGTGCTCGGACTGGCGCTATACGCCTACAGCCGCTTCTACCGGGGCGGCTTCGCGTTCTTCAGCAACCTGCCCGGCACGCCCTTCTACTTCACGCTGCTCGGCTGGCTGATCGCGCTGCTGTTCGTGACGTTCATCGTGGGCTTCCTGGCGCTCCTCTTCCTGCGGCGCGACCTGACCGTGGCGTTCGTGGTCGTCGCCGGCGTCGTGACCGGCATGGTCGCCGCGCTGATCAGTGCGCCCATCAGCGCCAACGTCTTCAGCGGGGTGACCGGCTCCGGGACCGATTTCCTGGTGGCCGCCTTCCGTTCCGGCGGCTCCTCGATCGGGGATGCCGTGCTGCAGCAAGGGCTGCTCTCCGACCCCGTGGACAAGCTGGTCACCTTCTTCACCGTCTACCTCATCCTGAACGCCATGGCAAGCCGCAGCAAGGCTCGATTCCCGCAGGGCGATCGCTTCATCGAGCAGGGCGCGGATGACGACGTCGAGGCTCCGCTGAAGGAGGCGACTGCCTGACCGATACCGCCTCGACACCCGGCTCCCCCGCCGGCTCGGCACCGCGCGATCTGCCCGACTTCCTGGGCAGGCCGGGGCCGAGCCGGTTTCATCGGCTCAACCCGCTGACCAAGCTGACCCTCGCGACCGTCACCGCCATTGCGGCGGTGGCGGTCGGCGGCGTCGTCGGTCCGGCGCTGCTGGTCGCCGTGGCGGTGATCCTGCCCGCCATGTCGGCCGGCGTGCTCGGTCGCCTGCTGCGCACCACGCTCCTGCTGAGCCTGCCAATCGCGATCAGCGCGCTGCTGATCAATGTCTTCTTCTTCCCGGGCGGTCACACGGTGCTGCTGCGCCTGGGGCCGATCACGGCGACGGCCGAAGGGCTCGCCTTCGCCATCCAGATCCTGACGCGCATCCTGGCCATCTCCGGGGCGATCACGCTCTTCTACCTGACCACCGATCCGCGCACCCTGACGATCGACCTCGAGCGACGCGGCGTCTCGCCGCGGGTCGCCTTCGTGGCGAACTCATCCATCCAGACCGTGCCGGCCATGCTCGAGCGGGCGAACGCGATCACCGCCGCGCAGCGGGCACGCGGGCTCGACACCGAAGGCTCGTTCCTGCGGCGCGTCCGTGGCATCGTGCCGATCGTCGGTCCCACGATCCTGGGCTCGATCGCCGAGGTCGAGGAACGCACCATGTCGCTCGAGGCGCGCGGCTTCACCCGCCCGGGTCGCCGCACGCTCCTGTGGGCGCCACCTGACAGCGGCAGTCAACGCCTGGCCCGATGGCTGCTCGTGCTCAGCGTCCCGCTGCTGATCGTCATGCGCGCTGCAGGCTGGCTGGGCTGATGCTGACGCTCGATGGAATCTCCTACCGATACGCCGGCGCGCGCCGCGCCTCGTTGCGTGACGTCTCGCTGGAGCTGCGCGATGGAGAGGTGCTCGGGCTGGTCGGCGCCAGCGAGGCGGGCAAGACGACGCTCTGCCTCGTCGCTTCCGGCCTCGCGCCGCGTGCCATCGGCGGCCAGACGGTCGGTCGAGTGCTGATTGACGGGACCGATGTTGCGGCCGAACCGATGCACGCCCTCGCCGCGCGGGTCGGCATCGCGTTCCAATCACCGACCACGCAGCTCTCCGGCGTGGCCGCCACGGTCTACGAGGAGGTCGCGTTCGGTCCCACGAACCTGGGGCTGCCGCGCGACGAGGTCATCGATCGCACCGCGCGCGCGATCGAGACGCTGCGCATCACGTCACTCGCCGCGCGCGACCCGTCGCGGCTGTCCGGCGGCCAGATGCAGCTCGTGGCGATCGCCGGGCTGCTGGCCGTGGGGCCGCCGCATTTCGTCCTGGACGAGCCGACCGCGCAGCTCGATCCGGCGGGCACACGACTGGTCGCCGACGCCGTCGCGCGCCTGGCGGCCGATGGCGCGTCGATCCTGATAGCGGAGCAGAAGACCGACCTGCTCTCCGGACTCTGCTCGCGGATCGTGGCGCTCGACGCCGGCAGTGTCGCGCTCAGCGGCGATGCCGCCGAGGTGCTCGCCGATCCCCGTTTGCGCGCGCTGGGCGTGGCGGAGCCCGCGGTGGTCCGCCTGGCTCGCCTGGCTCGCGCCGCGGGAATCGAGCCGGGACGGCTGACCGCGGAGGTATCGGCCTGATGGTCGATATCGCCGTCGAAGACCTTGTGCACGTCTATGCGCAGGGCTCCATTCGCGCACTCGATGGCGTGAGCTTCGCGATCGGTTCGGGGCAGCGCATCGCGCTCATCGGCCAGAATGGAAGCGGCAAGACGACTCTGGTGCGTCATCTCAACGGCCTGCTGCGCCCGACCTCGGGCCGCGTGCTGATCGATGGAGCCGATGCCGCCCAGCAGACCGTCGCCTCACTGGCGAGGCGCGTCGGGCTCGTCTTCCAGGACCCGGATCGGCAGATCTTCGCCGGCTCGGTCCGCGGCGAAGTGGAATTCGGGCCACGCAACCTCGGCTTCTCGGGCGCTGACCTGCGCGCGACCGTGGATGGAGCGCTCGACGCCGTGGGCCTTGCCGACGATGCGCGCACCAATCCGTATGACCTCGGGGGGTCACGGCGCAAGCTCCTGGCGCTGGCATCGGTGCTTGCCATGCGGACGCCGGTGCTGGTGCTCGACGAGCCGACGACCGGTCAGGACCTGCGCGGCGTCGAGCGGGTCCGTTCCGTGGTCGACGCGGCGGCGGCGGAGGGCAGGACGGTGATTGCCGTCAGCCACGACATGCGCTTCGTGGCCGAGGGCTTTGATCGGGTGATCGTGATGCGCGCTGGCAGGCTGATCCTCGACGGGACGCCGTCATCGGTCTTTGCAGAAGCCTCATGGATTGAGCTGCGCTCGACCTACGTCGACCCGCCGCCCGCGGCGGCGATCGGCGCACGCCTTGGATTGGGTGCCACGCCGACCGACGAGTCGCTGATCTCCGCGCTCGCCGCTCAGTAGAAGCCCGGCGGCGGAGGAAGCGGATTACCCTCGGCGTCCAGGCGCTCATCGGTCGGCAGCTCGTCGCGGTGGCGGCGCGGTCCGGTCGGCCCGGGGATCGGCTCGGCCATCACCGACGAGGAAACCTCGTCGAGACGCTGATCGATCCCGCGCAGCCCCAGCCGACGCAGCGCGGCGGCGAAACGATCCGCGAAGGTCGCGTCGCGCAGCAGGTCGAACATCAGCGACGGCACAGCCCGGTTGAGCAGCTCCAGCCCGCGCGACGACTCGGCGGTGTTGACCCGGTTCAAGCCGAGCTGGCTTTCCAAGAGGTCCACGCCACGGTTCGCCTCACGACGCGTTCGCGGCGTGAAGTGCGGCGTACGGTTGATGAGCAGACGAGTCCGGTACAGTGCGGCCCGCACGCGATCGTCACGGTCACCGCCAGCCTGAGAGGTCATGGACGAAATCTTACGCGGTCACGACGACTGGCAGCAGCGCATCTCCTCCGCGCTGTCGCAGGCGTCACATCCCATCAGCGCCGACCCGCGCTTCACGCCGCGCCTGCGCAAGGTGGACCGTCCAGCCGTCCCCCCACCGCGCGCCGCCTCGACGCTGCTGCTCGTCCATCCCGGCCGCGAGGGCGAGCTGGTCATTCCGCTCACCCTGCGTCACCCGGACCTGCGCGCGCACGCCGGCGAATGGTCACTGCCCGGTGGCGCCGCCGACGCATCCGACGCGGATCGCCTGGCCACCGCGCTGCGCGAGGCGCACGAGGAGATCGGGCTCGAGCAATCGGAGGTGCAGGTCGCCGGCGTGCTCGACGACATCTGGATCCCGGTCTCCAACTTCGAGCTGCGACCGTTCGTGGCGACTGCCGCCGCCCGCCCGGATCTCCATCCGCAGACCGATGAGGTGGCGGCCATCCTGGAGCTCCCGCTGCGCTTCATCCTCACCGATGACGTTATCCGCGAGGAGGAGATCGCCGGCAGCGGCTGGAACCTGCGCGCCGCGGTCTACCGCTACTCCGGCCAGCGCATCTGGGGCGCCACCGGGCGTACGCTGGCCATGTTCGCCGCGGTGCTCAGCGAAGCCGGGCTGAGCGGGAGCGGCTAGCTTCGGTTGCGCTCCTGGGCGCGGGCATCGTGCAGAATCGTCAGCAGCTCAGCATGGTGGCGCTGCGGGGCCGCCACGATGCTCACCGTTTTGCCACCGCTCGATGCGCTCCACCACTCCCCGCCGGACAGGTCCGTGACCTTCGCCCCGGCGCGCTCGGCGATGAGCCCGGCGGCCGCCACGTCCCACGGGGAGAGGCCACCGTTCTGCACGAAGGCATCGAAGCGTCCCGATCCCACGTAGGCGAGCGCCAGCGCCGCGCTTCCCATCCGCCGCGGAATGCGCACTGCCCGTCCCACTCGCCGCTCGGCGCTGATGCCACCTCGCCCCACGACCGTCAGGCTGATGACCCAATCGGACAGGGCATCCTTGTCTGACACGCTGACACGCTGGCCGTCCAGGCACGCCGGTCCATCGGCCGTGGCGGCATACAGGTCGTCGCGTGCGGGATCGAAGATGACGCCAACCGACGGCCTCCCATCGGCCACCAGCCCGATGCTGACGCAGAAGAACGGAATCCCGTTGGCGTAGTTCACCGTTCCGTCCAGCGGATCGATGACCCACAGTCGCCCGTTGCCACCGCCCGCCGCTTTGCTCTCGTGCTTCCCCGACTCTTCGGCCAGGATGGCGTCGTCGGGATAGCGCTGCCGGATCGCCTCGAGCACCAGCGCCTCGCTGCGGTAGTCGACATCGGTCACCACGTCGCGCTTGCTCTTGTAGTCGATCCGCTCGATCCGCTCGTAGCTGTCGGTCAGCAGCCTGCCCGCGCGTCGCGCGACGTCCACGGCAAACTCCAGATCCTCCGAATTGCTCGCCACCATGGACCAATCATGCCAGTCACAGGCGAGAGCACGCTGCGATAAGCGGTAGCCGCGCAGATCGCTCGGGCCGAAGCGCCGAACGGCTGAGCGAGACGCTACGCTACTGCCCATGCCACAGCTTCACCTGCACGCCGAGCCGGGCGAATACGCGCCCCTTGTCCTGCTGCCCGGCGACCCGAACCGAGCCAGACACATAGCCGAGCGCTTCGACGGTGGCGCGGCGGCGCTGACCGACGGTCGGACGAAGCAGGTCAACGCCAACCGCGGCATGCTCGGTTTCACCGGTACCTACCAGGGCCATCCGGTCAGTGTGCAATCCACCGGCATGGGTACGCCCAGCATGAGCATCGTGGTCGAAGAGCTGCTGCGGCTGGGCGCGAAGCAGCTGATCCGCGTCGGAACCTGCGGCGGCATCGCGCCGGGGCTCAAGGCCGGCGACCTGGTGATCGCCTCGGCCGCCTGCGCGACCGATGGCACGACCCAGGCCTACCTTCACGGCGAGGCGTACGCTCCGGCGCCCGACTTCGCGCTGACGCATGCGCTCTTCCACGCCGCGGCGCGAGCCGGGATCAGCGCGCGGGTGGGCCCGGTCGCATCGGTCGACGTCTTCTACAACACCGATGCGGACTACACCAGCCGCTGGCGCGCACGCGGCGTGCTCGCATTCGAGATGGAGGCCTCGGCACTCTTTTATCTTGCGGCGCGTTCGGGTGTCCAGGCCGCCTGTCTGCTGGTCGTCAGCGACCTGATGTCCGAGGAGATCAGCAGCGAGGAGAGCTACCTTCCACCCGGCGAGCTCAGCGCGGCGGTCGAGCGCATGATCGAGGTCGCACTGCGCGGAGCGCTAGAATCGATGGCCTCCGAAGGAGGCGACGCATGACCGATACGCTCACGCGCGGAGCCGCGAACCAGAGCGGCGCGCACATCAACCCAAATGCCGCTGCCGAGGCGCAGGACTTCCTGCCGCTCAAGGGAATCGACCACGTCGAGTTCTGGGTCGCCAACGCCAAGCAGGCGGCCGCTTACTATCGGGCCCTGTGGGGCTTCAGCCCGGTGGCCTACGCCGGTCTCGAGACCGGGGTGCGCGACCGCGCCAGCTACGTCATGGTGCAGAACGACATCCGCTTCGTCTTCACCGCACCGCTGACGCCGGATGGTGAGCTTGCCGAACACGTACACAAGCACGGCGACGGAGTTCGCGACATCGCTTTTGCCGTCGACGACGTGACATCGGCCTGGCAGGAGACGACCAAGCGTGGAGCTCGGTCGGCCCTGGAGCCGACCGAGATCGAGGGTAAGAAGGGCACGCTGCGGCGCAGCGCGATCCACACCTACGGCGAGGTGATCCACTCCTTCATCGACCGCTCCGCCTACCGCGGCGCCTTCGCGCCGGGCTACCACAGGATCAAGAACCCGCCGGCGCCCGCGACCGGCCAGACCCTGCTCGAGGTCGACCATTGCGTCGGGAACGTGGAGCTCGGCGACATGGACCGCTTCGTCGACTTCTACAAGGACGTGCTGGGCTTCAGCCAGCTGATCCACTACGACGACAAGGTGATTCACACCGAGTATTCGGCGCTCATGTCGAAGGTCATGCAGAACGGCAACGGGCGCATCAAGTTTCCGATCAACGAGCCAGCGGCTGGCAAGAAGAAGAGCCAGATCCAGGAGTTCCTGGACTGGTACCTCGACGAGGGGACGCAGCACATCGCGCTGCGCACCACCGACATCGTGGGCACCGTGCGCACGCTGCGGGCCCGCGGCGTAGAGTTCCTGGGCATGCCGCACGCCTACTACGAGCAGCTGCCCGACCGGGTCGGCGACGTGGGTGTACCGATGCAGACGCTGGAGGAGCTCGGCATCGAGGCGGATCGCGACGAAGAGGGCTACCTGCTGCAGATCTTCACCCGCCCGGTGCAAGATCGGCCGACCTTCTTCTTCGAGATCATCGAGCGCCACGGGTCGCGCGGCTTCGGCGTCGGCAACTTCAAGGCGCTCTTCGAGGCAATCGAGCGCGAGCAGGAGAAGCGCGGCAACCTGTAGCGGGTTTGCGGCGGTCTCGGTCTCTGGCCATTGCCACGGTCGCCAGTGGGTGGCTGTAACGACCAGGATAGGCCCGATTCGAGGGCTCACCTGACCCTCCGCCGCCTCTGGTTGGCCGTTTGGGCAGCCAGTGAGCGCATCGGCCAACGAGCGGCCTCGTGCTTGGCCGTTAGAGCCACCACGTGGCTATGCGTGAGGCACGAGCCGGAGTAATGCGGATCGAGCCGGGGCGGGGCGGCTGAACATGGCGTCGGCTGTAGACTCGGACGGATGAAGATCGCCCACATTCGCCAGCGGCACGCGCCTGCCGGCGCGCCCTGGCGCCTGGCCGCCGCGCTCGACGCCGACAGCGGCCACTGGCTCGACCTCGAGCAGGCGCGCCTCGCGCTCGTGGCGAACGACCAGCGCCTCGCGCACAACTCGCCGCTCTTTCGTCAACCGATCAGCACCCTCGATGACCACCTGGCGCGCGGCCTGCGGGTCGAGGCGCTGCGCGACCTCCTCGACGGCGCTGATCCGGCCGATGACGACGCCCGCCTCGACGCCGCCGACCTCGACTTCGGGCCGCCCGTGCTCGACCCGCCCGGCCTCCGTGACTTCTACGCCTTCGAGCAGCACGTCGCGACGATGTGGCGCCGTCGCGGCAACCCGGTTCCCGAGGCCTGGTACCGGCTCCCGATCTTCTACTTCAGCAACGTGAGCGAGATCCGCGGCCCCGGCGACCCGATCTGGGGGCCGAAGGGCAGCGTCGAGCTCGACTACGAGCTGGAGGTCGCTGCCCTG
>JBBSHF010000019.1:0-27184 GCA_038253355.1 Candidatus Limnocylindria bacterium | reverse complement strand
GGACAGGCCACATTGGTTGTCATGCGTGCTCAGCTGCTCTCCGCCGGACGCTCCCGAGGGCGTTAACGCGAATCACCACCGACATCTGCACCCTCGGGGCCGATGCTTCACGCGTCCCTTGCCGTTGAACCGCTCAGCGCGCGGGGCCGCCGCTGGGCTCTGATGTCAGCGCCTCGCGAAAGCGGGCGGCTCCCGGCAAGGGGAACCGCCCGTGGGTGCCGCAGAGACGCCCATCGGTCTGATGGACGCCCATCGGTCTGACGAAAGGCTACCCGCGCATCAGACGGAAGCAATCGCTGCAGTAGACGGGGCGCGCGCCGGTCGGCCGGAACGGGACCTGGGTGTCCTTGGTGCAGCGCGCGCAGACGGTGTCGAACATCTCGCGCGGACCGCGATTGAAGCCCCATCGGCGTAGCCCCCATTGCCGCCGCCGGTGCCACCATGGCTCGGGGCGCCCCCACCGTTGCCAGACGCGCGTCGCTGCGCCCGACACGAGGAGCAGCACTTGGGCGCAGAGGCGAATCCCTTCTGCGCGAAGAATTCCTGCTCGGATGCGGAGAACACGAAGTCGACGCCGCAATCGCCGCAGGTGAGCACCTGACCGGTGTAGGCCACCAAGGACCCTCCGGTGAAATGGTTAGCGCGTCGGACATCCAGTGTCTGTCGTCGACGCCGGCCACGGGTCTTGCCGCTACCCCGCGAGCCGACGATTGGACGTGGTGGGAGGGGAGGGAAGACAGATCAGCGCCGCTCAGAGCGGCCCGACGCGCCGGAGTCTACGCAACCCGCTGCGGAGCGCAAGAGTGAAGTTCCTGAGCGTGGCAGGAGGGCAGGCGTCCGGCTCGCGCACGACTTGCACCCGTTGGGGGCAAACGACCAAGAAAGCAGCCTTCCTGGCGATTTCTTGCACTGGCTGTCGGCGAACAACCAGGGATGGGCCGGAATCGGCACGAATGAGAGCTCCCATTGGTCCGATGGGCCAGTTCCTCCGGCGTTTGCCCACACCGGATGCAAGGCCGCCAGGCCGGTCAGCCGCCAGGCCGGTCAGCCGCCAGGCCGGTCAGCCGCCAGGCCGGTCAGCCGCCAGGTCGGTCAGCCGGTCCGTCGGTCAGCCGGTCGGTCGGCCGGTCGCCGCCTGCGCGTGCCGGGTATCCTCTCGCGGTGCGAATGACGTGGATGGTGGTCGGCCTGCTGCTGGCCGTGGCCGGGCTGATCTGGACGTTCCAGGGCTTCAACGTCTCATTCGCCCCGAAGAGCTTCATGACCGGCGATGGGCTCTGGATCATCCTGGGCGTGCTGAGCCTGATCGCGGGCCTCGCGCTTGCCGCCTGGAGCTGGCAGCGCGCCTGACCGGACTGGGCTACGGACCCGAGGGCCGAAGGTACGGCGCACGCTCCTCCAGCTTCACCCCCGCCTCAGTCATCTCGGCCAGCGCCCGTTCGCCATCATCGGGCTGGAGATTTACCGCAGCGACGGCATCCGCCAGCACCACGGTCTCGAAACCCAACCGCCGCGCGTCGAGCGCAGTGGCGCGAACGCAGTAGTCGGTCGCCAGGCCGCAGACCACGAGGCGTTCGATGTCGCGCTCGCGCAGCATCGCCTCAAGCCCGGTCGAATCCTCGACGGCGGTGAGCGGATCGCGGACGGTGAAGCCTGAGTAGCCGTCCTCGCCTGCGGTTCCCTTGCGAATGCGTTCGCCCTCCACCCGCAGCTGCGGATGGAGCTCCGCGCCCCAGGTCCCCGCGACGCAGTGGACCGGCCAGATGCCGCCGTCGCGCGCGAAATGGGGGGTAGCTGCAGGATGCCAGTCCTGCGTGTAAACCACTGTGGCAGCGGCCTCGCGGGCCTGCGCGACCTCCTCGTTCATGCGCGCGATGATCTCCTCGCCTCCGCGGACACTGAGGCTGCCGCGGGGATCGGCGAAGTCATTCTGCACATCCACCACCAGCAGCGCGGTCCGCGAGTCGTAGTCGGTCACGCCCCCATCTTACCGATGCCGTCCGGTCAGCCCCGCATGGCCGCCTGGATATACGGAACCAGGCCCAGGAGCCCGGCGATGATCAGGTAGATCGCCACGATGTAGTTGAGGATCCGCGGAAAGACCAGGATCAGGATGCCGGTGAGCAGGGCCAGCAGCGCGGCCCAGAAGAACCAGGCACTGCTCACCTCGAAGGTCACCTGCGCGAGGATCGGCATGATCGTTGCACCTCCGCTTCGCCACCCATGCAGCATGCGTACCCGCCGCACGCCGAGCAGGGGCGGTGCAGCAGTAGCATTGGACTCCGAATGCAGGCCGTGATCACTCCGCGCACTCTCGTTGTCGCGACGATGGTTGTGCTTGTGACGCTGCTCGCCGCGTGCGCCCCCTCGCCGGTCACGGTGCAGGGTCAGGACGTCGCCACGCTCTACGGCATCTTCATGGCGGCGGGCGCGGTCGTGTTCGTCATCGTCGCCGGGCTCATCGGCTGGAGCATCATTCGCTACCGCGCCACGCCAGATAACGGGGAGCCCGCCCAATTCAGCACCAACGTGCCCATGGAGGTGGCCTGGTGGGCACTTCCGACGCTGTTGGTCATCGGCCTCTTCGTGGTGAGCGCACAGGTCCTGGCAAACGTCGACCACAGGGCCGATGCGGGTGCGCTGACGGTGAACGTCGAGGGGTCCCAATGGCAGTGGCGATTCACCTACCCGCAGAGCGGCGTGCAGCTGACGGGGCAGATCGGCGATCCGCCGCAGCTGGTCCTGCCGGTTGGACGCGAGGTCACGTTCGTGCTGAGCTCGCCGGACGTGATTCATTCCTTCTACGTGCCGCGCTTCCTGATAAAGCGCGATACCATCCCCGGCATCACCAACCGCATCTCGCTGACGATCAACGAGCAGGGGACCTACAGCGGGCAGTGCGCCGAGTTCTGCGGCCTGCTGCATAGCGACATGCGTTTCTCCATCCGGGCCGTCTCACCCGCGGACTTCGACGCCTGGCTGAAGCAGCGAGGCGCGAACGCATCACCCGGCGCCGCCGCGAGCGCGTCACCGTGACGACCGCCGAGCTGGAGCAGGGCACCCTTCACCCGACCCCCGTCGAGCGCAGCGGAATCATCGACTACGTCACGACCACCGACCACAAGAAAGTCGGCCTGCTCTACATCTTCAGCGCGCTCGTCTTCTTCCTGATCTCCGGCGCGCTGTCGCTGCTGATGCGTGCCGAGCTGACCGCGCCGGGCCTGCAGTTCGTCGATCGCGCGACCTACAACCAGCTGTTCACCATGCACGGCACCGGGATGATCTTCTTCTTCGCCGGCCCGGTGGCCATCGGTCTGGGAAACTACTTCCTGCCATTGCAGATCGGAGCGCCCGACGTGGCGTTCCCGCGCCTGAACGCCTTCACCTACTGGCTCTTCCTGTTCGGCGGGCTGACCGCCTTCTCGGGCTTCCTCAGCGCAAGCGGCGCCGCCGCGTTCGGTTGGACCGGCTACGCACCGCTGTCGGAAGCGACCTGGTCGCCGGGAACGGGGGCGAACCTGTGGATCATGGGCCTGATCATGAGCGGTACCTCCGGGATTCTGACCGCCGTGAACTTCGTGGCCACCACGTTCACCATGCGCGCGCCAGGGATGACCATGTTCCGCATGCCGATCTTCACCTGGAACATGCTGGTCACATCGCTGCTGATCATGCTCACCTTCCCGATCCTGACCGCCGCGCTGGCGATGCTCTTCATCGACCGCACGGTGGGCGGCTCGTTCTTCGACCCGGCAAGTGGCGGCAGCGCCATCCTGTGGCAGCACCTGTTCTGGTTCTTCGGCCATCCGGAGGTCTACATCCTGATCCTGCCGTTCTTCGGCATCGTCACCGAGATCTTCCCGGTCTTCAGCGGCAAGCGCGTCTTCGGCTACCGCGGCTTCGTCTTCGCCACGATGCTGATCGGCGCCTTGAGCTTCAGTGTCTGGGCGCACCACATGTTCGCCACCGGCGTGGTCAGCAACCTGTTCTTCGCCGTCACGTCGCTGGCCATCGCGGTCCCCACCGGCGTGAAGTTCTTCAACTGGATCGCCACCATGTGGCGCGGTCGGCTGCGCTTTCCGACGCCGATGCTCTTCGCCATCGGCTTCCTGTTCATGTTCCTGATCGGCGGCATCACCGGGCCGTTCCTGGCCTCACCCGCGATCGACTACGCGGTGACTGACACCTACTACGTGGTGGCCCATTTCCACTACGTCCTGTTCGGCGGCTCAGTCTTCGCCGCCTTCGCCGGCTTCTACTTCTGGATGCCGAAGATGACCGGGCGGCTTCTCTCCGAACGGCTCGGCAAATGGCATTTCTGGCTGATGCTGATCGGCATGAACCTGACCTTCTTCCCGATGCACCAGCTGGGCCTGGACGGCATGCCGCGCCGCGTGGCCGACTACCCTGCCAATGCGGGCTGGACCGGGCTGAACGAGCTGATCACCGTCGGATCGGTCTTCATCGCCGTCTCGATCCTGATCTTCGTCTGGAACGTGGTCGTCTCGGTCTTCCTGCGCCGTGGCGCGGTGGCGGCCAACGACCCGTGGGGCGGCTATTCGCTGGAGTGGTGGACGACCTCACCACCGCCTCCCCACAACTTCACGTCGCTGCCACCCATCCGCAGTGAACGGCCGGTGTACGACGCTCACCAGCGGACCGATGCAGGCCCGCCCAATGGCTGAGGAGCTGCGCTTCTTCCTGCGCACGGCGGTCTACTCCGTGCTCGTCGGGGTCGTCTACTGGTTCGTCAGCTACGAGGTCGCGGGGAGCGTGCTCCTCGCGTTCGTGGTCTTCGCCACGCTCCTGTTCGTGGGCGTCTCCGGCGCATTCGTGAGCGAGACGCGCGATGAGATCCTGCCGCGCAGCGGGTCGGCCGGATCGCGCGTGGTGGGCGCCATCAACCGGCTGCTCGGCTTCGAGGAGCACCGCGGTAACGCGGGCCAGGCACCGCTGGCCGCCGGCCTGGAGCCTGTCCCGACCGGCAGTATCTGGCCGCCGATCGGCGGGCTGGCCGGCCTGCTGCTGCTCCTCGGCCTGGTCTACGGACCGTGGCTGCTGCTACCAGGAGTGGTGCTCAGCGCGGGAACCGTCTGGGGCTGGATCACCCAGCTGGACGTGCGGTAGCCGGCGCCACCAACCGCGCGGCGTCGGCGAGCAGCTGCACCACCGCATCCACCGAGAGCGAGGTGGTGTTGACCGTCAGGTCATAGGCCAGCGGATCGTCGCCGCGGACGTGGAAACGCTCCTGGAGATATCGGTGGCGCTCACGATCCACGGCGCGCATGGCCTCCACGGTCGCATCGGACGGCAGGCGGCCCTGGGCGACCAGCCGCCCCAGCCGTTCCCGGGCCTCAGCGACGAGCAGCACGCGCATCAAGCCCACGCGGCCGCCGAGGAGGTAGTTCGCCCCGCGACCGACGAGCACCACATTACCGGTGTCGGCAGCGTGGCGAATGACGTCATCGGTCATGTCGGCGATCTGGGCGGCTTCCGGCGACGGCGGCTCCGATCCTGAGACCACGGCTTGGGGATAGAGCGGCCGCATCGAGTTGAGGATACGGTCCAGCAGGTGCTCGGTACGCTCGTCGCGCTCCATCACGCTCTCGACGTTGGTCTGCAGCTCCTTCGCGACCTCGACGAGGATCTCACGGTCGAGGCAGGCGATTCCGAGCCGCTCGGCCAGGCCCGCGGCGATCTCCGAGCCACCGGCACCGAACTGTCGCGAGACGGTGATGATCGGCATCCTCAGTGCGCCCCAACCCGCACGCCCTGCTCCGACTCAGGCTCTTCGGGAGCCGTCTCCGCGGCGGGACCAAAACTGCGGCGCAGCGGCAGCTCGGGCAGGAACAGCAGCACGACGAGCGCTCCCAGGATGCCCGCGCCCACGCCGAGCCACAGTGCATTGGCGATCGCAACGCTGAACGCCTCATGGAAGCCGGTGACGATGTTCGGGATGAACGGCTGGACCACGGGCTTGAACTGCGCCGGCGTCTGCGCCAGGATCTGCGCGCCAAGGTTGCCGACCGCCCCGATCTCACTGTTGTTCACCTGGCCGGATCCCAACTGCGCCACCAGCTGCTGCGGGACACCGGCAACAGCAAGCTGCTTCGGCACTTCGGCGGTCAGCGCGTTGCCGAAAAGCGTCCCGGCGATCGCCAGGCCCACCGTGCCGCCGACCTGCCGGAAGAAAGTCAGATCGCTGGTCGCCACGCCGAGCTGGCTGAACGGCACGGCGTTCTGCACCACGATCGTGAAGGCGGCCATGGTCGGACCAAGCCCAACGCCCGCGATCACCATCCAGAGCCAGATCTGCGGCAGGCTGGTCTCCGCGCGCAGGTTGGTCATCAGCAGCAGCCCAACCGAAAGCACGGCCATGGAAGCGACCACCAACCACTTGTACTTGCCCGTCTTGCTGATGAAGAAGCCCGACGCGATCGAGCTGCCGAGCAACCCGACCAGCAGCGGGAACATCTGGTAGCCCGACGCAGTCGCCGACGAGCCGTAGACCACCTGGAACCAGCGCGGCACGAAGATGATCGCGCCGAAGAAGCCGAAGGCGGCCAGGAACACGGCGACCACCGAGGCGCTGAATGTCCGATTACGGAACAGGCCGAGCGGTACGATCGGCTCGGCGGCACGCGACTCGACCCACACGAACAGCGCGGTGAACGCCACGCCCACGAGGATCAGGCCACCCACGAAGGGATCGGTCCAGTCGGCCGTCTGCTTGTTCGTCAGGCCGATCAGGATCGGCACGATGGCCAAGGCGAATACGGCGCTGCCCAGGTAGTCAATGGAGCCGGCGGCCTCCGGGTGCTTGATGGGTGGCAGCAGCCGCCAGATGATGTAGAGGGCGATCGCGCCAACCGGCAGGTTGACAAAGAATACCCAGTGCCACGACAGGTTATCGGTCAGGAATCCCCCCAGGAATGGGCCGATGAGGGCGGAGACACCGAAGACCGCGCCGAACAGGCCCTGGTACTTGCCCCGCTCACGGGGCGTGAACAGGTCACCGATGACCGCCAGGCTGATAGGGAAGATGGCTCCGGCACCCAGACCCTGAAACCCTCGCGCAGCAATGAGCTGCCACATCTCCTGGCTGATGCCGGAAAGCACCGAACCCACCAGGAAGAGACCGATGCCGAGCATCATCATCGGCCGACGACCGACGAGGTCGGAAATCTTGCCGTAGATGGGCCCCGTCACCGTACTGGTCAGCAGGTAGATGGTGACAACCCAGACATACAGCTCGTTGCCGTGCAGGTCGGTGACGATGCGCGGCAACGCCGTGCCGACGATGGTCTGGTCGAGCGCCGACAGGAACATCGCCAGCAGGATCGCGCCGAGGATCTCGAAGCGGGCGCGCGAATCAATGTGCAGCGGCCCCTGGTCACCGACGGGCGTCTCCAGCCGCGTCATCTCGGCGGCGGGAATCGGTATGCGACGCACCTCGGCTTGCGTCTGCGGCGGCTGTCCGCCATTGGTCATCTAACGGTCTCCCTGGTCATTGGTCGCGTTCGCCCTACCGAAGGCCACGCGCAGATCATGAATGGATTGCAGCAGCGTCACGCGTTGCGCAGGGGTCATCTCGCCAAGTGCGAGCGCCAGGCGGCGGCGGCGAATGAGCTCCAGCTTGCGCAGTTGCGCCTTTCCGGTGCGGGTGAGTCGGACGAGCACCACGCGTCGGTCCTCCTGTTCATGCACGCGCTCCACGATGCCGCGCTCCTGCATGCGGCTCACCAGTCCGGTGACGTTCGGGAGCGCGGCGCCCAGCATTTTGGCGACGCTGCCCATCGACATGGCGCCATGGGTGTCGAGCAGGGTCAGGAGGTGCAGGTGCGCCATGCTCAGCGCCAGCTCGTGGCAGCGCTGCGCAAAGGCCGAACGCTCGCCCGCGATGATCGGGTGCAGGTCGGCCCACAGGGCATCCACCTGCTGCTCGATTGGAGCGGCATCGGCTTCCTGAGCAACACTAACAGTTCGTGCCATCAGAACTATTATGGCGATAGGAACCAATTATGCAAGTCGGCCGCCACTATGCCGGCGCCTCGACCTCGTAGAAGCCGCCGTCGGCCGTGCGGCGCAACAGGACCGGCGTTGGACACGGCTCTCCGGGCGCGCCTCGGCCGCCGTCCGGTCAGCCGGGATGGACCGACCAGGCGTCTATTCGGCCCCGCGAGCGCAATGGGCCGATCCGGGCGCCTTATTCTCGGGAGGGCTTTGCGCCGGAACACAAAGCGCCGGATGCGGCCCCTTACGCGCGGAGTTCGTCCTCGAGACCTCCGAACAGCGCGTTAAAGCGTCGGAGGCGGCTCTCTGAGCGCCGCCGTTGGTGGCTGCCCTGTGCCGGATTCGGATAATGCGCCCGGATCGGCCCATTACCCAGACCTCGAGCGGCCGGAGATCGCGATGGCGATGCCGATGTCCACGAGCAGACGCGCATGACCCGCGTGCCAGAGACGATTGGGCAGCGGGTGCGGGTCGCGCCCACGAGCGCAGGCGGGGCGTTCACCTTCAGTGCCGGACACGTCGGCCTGCCGCGACGGCTTGGTTACCGCCTGGGGCCTCGCTGACTGATCCTTGGGCGCGGGGCTCAGTCCGGCGCCTCGACCTCCTCGAAGCCGCCGTCCGCGGTGCGCCGGAGCACCACCGAAGCAGGGCGCCGCTTCCCGGGAGGCCCCTCGCGACGCAGCTCGTGCATGACGCGCCAGGTGACCGCGAACCCGATCGCCGGCACCACGAAGATCGCGAGGCGCAGCACGTTGGTCATCGCTTCGACGGGGATGTTGAAGATCACCGCCGCCACGTCGTTGCCGGCCGCCAGCGTGGCGATCATGAAGACGAGCAGCGCGGCCACGCCGAGCGCGGTACGGAACGGGTTGTCGCGCGGCCGATCCAACAGCTCGTGCGAGGCGTGGTCGTGGGTCACGAAACGCTGCTCGATGAACGGCCACAGGGTCATGATCGTGAAGGCCACGCCGGGCAGCAGCACGCCGGGGATGAACGGCGAAGGCACGGTGACGCCCAGTGCGGTGATCTCGAGCGACGGGAAGAGGCGCAGCGCGCCGTCGAGCCAGCCGAGGTACCAATCGGGCTGAGCGGGCGCCGAGACGGTGGTCGGGATGAATGGGCCGTAGGTCCAGATGGGGTTGATCTGCACCAGTCCACCCATCAGCGACAGGACCGCCGCGGTGAGCAGCAGCAGGCCGCTGGACTTGAAGACCTGTGAGGGCCAGAAGCGCTTGCCCACCACGTTCGTCTCCAGGTGCCCCGGACCGGGAAACTGGCTGTGCTTCTGCCGCCACAGGATCGCCAGATGAACGCCGACCCCGCCGAGCAGCACCGCCGGCAGCAGCATCACGTGGAAGACGAACAGGCGGCTGATGATCGTCGCGGTGGGAAACTCGCCGCCAAAGACGAGGAAGGCCAGGTACGGACCGATGAACGGGATGCTGATCACGACCGAATAGACGATGCGCAGCCCCGTGCCGGAGAGGAGGTCATCGGGCAGCGAGTAGCCGGTCAGTCCCATGGCCAGGGCGAGCAGCAGCAGGCTGATGCCGACCAGCCAGTTGATCTCCCGCGGCTTGCGGAACGCCCCGGTGAAGAAGATGCGCAGCATGTGGACCACGATCGCCGCCACGAAGACGAGCGCGGCCCAGTGGTGGACCTGGCGCATCACCATGCCGGCTTTGATCTCGAAGCTCAGGTCGAGCACCGATCGGTAGGCGGCCGACACCTCCTGGCCACGCAATGGGGCGTACGACCCGGAATAGGTGACCGGGGTCGCATCCGGCACGTAGAAGAGCGTCAGAAAGACGCCAGTCAGTACCAGGCTGACGAGGCAGAAGAGCGCCACCTCGCCGAGCAGGAACGACCAGTGGTCAGGGAAGATCTTGCGCAGGCCGCTGCGCGCCCAATCGGCGATGCCCAGGCGTTCGTCGAACCAGTGGAGCATCAGCCGCCAGCCTCATCGGTATGGGTCATGTCCCAGAACGATGGCCCCACCGGCTCCGGAAAATCGCCACGAGCCACCAGGTAGCCGTCGGCGTCGAGATCGAGCGGCAGCTGCGGCAGCGGTCGCGCAGCCGGCCCGAAGGTGGGCACCGCCCCACGCAGCACGTCGAAGGTCGACTGGTGGCACGGACACAGCAGCGAGTGATCCTGCGCCCGATACAGGCCCACCGGGCAGCCCGCGTGGGTGCAGATCTTCGAGTAGCCGACCACGCCATTCGGCGCCCACGCCTGCCGGCCAGCGGCGAGCTGCAGGTCTTCCGCTCGCAGCCGGATGAGGAGCGTCTGGCTATCGGCACGGCCCAGCGCGCCCTCGGGGAAGACCGTCTGGACGGTGTCGAGGCCCAGGTCATCGGGTCGGATCGGCTGACCATCCGCACCAATCACCCGAGCACCCTTGCGCCATCCGGTCTGGAAGAGCGCGCGACCGGGCTGCGGCCCCAGGGAGAAGACCGGCAGGACGAGTGCCGCGGCCAGCAGCGCGCCGGCCCCACCCAGCAGCCGCATCAGGAAGGTGCGTCGCGAGACGTCGTCGACCTTCATCGTCCGGTGGGTTGCCTCGACGGCCACCCGCGAACCGAACGGGTGGCGCGGTTCCTCCTCGACCGGCGCCTCGAGCAGACCGATCGCCCAGACCACGACGGCCACGCCCACGCCGCCGAGTGCCAGGGCGAGCAGCACGCCCTCCGCCTGCGGATTGCCGCCGAGAATGACGTAGGTCACCAGCAGGCCGATGGACGCCAGGATCGAGACCACCAGCGCCATGGTGATGGCCAGCTCGGCCCTCATGGCACGTGGTCCTCGTCGCCGCCCTTGGCCGTCCACGATCGTCCCACCAGCACGACGATCAGCAGCATGAGCCCCATCCCCAGCACCCAGCCAACGAATCCCTCCGGCACCGGCCCGATGCCACCGATCGAGAAGCCGCCGGGGCTGCCGCTGCGCTGGAGGTAGTCGACGTAGGTGGCGACTGCGCTGGCGTCGCGCGCACCGAAGGTGAAGGGCGGCATCTGGCCCGGTCCGCTGATCATCGCCTCGGCGACCTGCACCGGCGTGGCGAGGTCGAGCGCCGGGGCCAGCGCACCGCCGCCCACGGCCCCGCCGTTGGCCGTGGCCCCGTGGCACGGAGCGCAGTTCGCCACGAAGAGCTGCTGGCCACGCGAGACCAGCGACTCGTCGACGCTGACCTGCGGGATCGGCGGTCCGTTGCCGAGTGATGCGACGTAGGCAACCAGTTGCCGAATCCGCTCATCGTCGAAGGCCGGCGGCTTGCGCTTGGCCTGCGCGGTCGGCCCCTCGGTGAGGGGCATTCGCCCGGTCCGCAGCTGGAAGTCAGCGGCCGCGGCCCCTACGCCGCCGAGCGACGGGCCGAACTCGGTGCCCTGGCCGTTCGCCCCGTGGCACGAGGCGCACGACGTGGCGAAGAGAGCAGCTCCCTGCTCAGCGAGCTGCGCGTCGGAGGGCGCGCCACGCACCGGTTGCGTATCGCCGAGCAGCAGCAGCCCGACGACAGCGATGACGAGCATGGCTGCGAATGTGGCGAGCGGACGCATCGGTCTCGTCATTATCAACCGGTAGACAGCAGGCGCCAGACCAGCAGCATCACGACGAGTCCGGCGACGAGCATCACGCCGCTGCGCGCCCGTGGTGGCGCCTCGGCGGCGAAGCTCGAGGCGAGTGGCAGGACGCCCAGGACCGCGAGGCCGTACAGCAGGTGCAGCATCTCCGTTGGCCGCGCACCCCCGCGATAGACGATTGCGCCGAGCACCACCTGGGCGATCAGGCCCGCGCCGAGTACCCATCGAGCGCGCAGCAGCGCCGCATGGCCGCGATCGAGCCAGGTGACCAGGACGGCGCCCAGCGTAAATGCCAGAGCCACGACCACGACCGGCAGCGCCATGGCGGAATGCAGCTGCGACATGGGTCAATCGGTCGGACCAGCCAGGCCTTCTCGAGTCCTCCCTCAGCGCGGAAAGATGCGACGCAGGCGGCGATACGCTCGCGCCGCGGGGTCGCGGCGACCGTGCAACCACTCCGGCTCGCCTTCGGTCGACGGACTCTCCGAGGCGCTGGGCGTGGCCTTCGACCACTCCTGCGGACGGGGCTCAGGTGCAGGCGCGGGTCGCGGCGCCGGTTGTGGCGGTTGAGCCGGACGCAGAGGCATCGCGGCCCTGGGCGGCTTCGCCGGGGCGGGAGGCTCCGCGTGGGCAGGAGGCTCCGCGTGGGCCGAAGGCTGCGCTGGCGCTGGCGGCCGTGGTGGCCGCGTGCCGAACGCGGCGAGGGCGAGCCGCAGCTCATCGCCGCCCGGCATGCTGAAGGCCGGCCGATCTTCATCGGGCCAGGCGAGGCCCTCGGAGGTTGGAGGCCTGGCTCGCGCGGCAGGCGCCTCGGTGGTCTGCGCGTCGGACTGCCCCGGCGTCGCATTGGTCGTGGTCAGGAAGCTTCGGATCGCGTCGACCTCGCCGGGGTCCCAACCCTGATCGGCGGCAATGCGCGTCAGGTCATCGGCCTCCCTTTCAGGTCGCGGAGGGGCCGCTGCTCCGCCCTCGGCAGCCATTGAGGCCGATGGCGTCTGTTCCGCAGGTGCCTCGACGCTTGGGTCCGCGCGTTCGGCGCGCCATCCCGGCGCGACCTCGAGCTCGGCCGCGTAGTCGCGCTGGTCCTGCTCGCTGCCGAGCCACATCAGCTCGACTTCTCCGGGGACCTCGGGCTCCTTTGGTTCCACCGGCCGGTCGGCAGGCTTCTCGGGCGTCCGTTCTTGGTTGGTCGGCTCAGCCGGTTGCGGCTCGGCGGCCTGCGGCTCAGCGGCCTGCGGCTCAGCGGCTTCAGGTTCTTCGACTGGTAACGCCGATTCGAATGTCTCTGGTTCCTCTGGCTCGGGCTCAACGGCCTGCGGTTCCTCGACCACCAGCCCAGCCGTCGGCTCCTCGACCGGCCCTGGTTGCAGCTCCGCCGCCTCCGGCTCAGCAGGCTCGCGTTCGGCCGCTTCCGCTTCCTCCGCCTCTGGTTGAGTTGGTCGCTCGACTGGCTCCGGTTCCGGCGTGACCGTCACGGCTTCGGTCTGCGATTCCCCTGCCTCGGGCTGCGGCTCAGCGGCCTGCGGCTCAGCGGCTTCCCGTTCTTCGACTGGCGCCGATTCGAAGGTCTCTGGTTCCTCTGTCTCGGGCTGAACGGCCTGCGGTTCCTCGACCACCAGCCCAACCGTCGGCTCCTCGGTCGGCCCTGGTTGCAGCTCCGCCGCCTCCGGCTCAGCAGGCTCGCGTTCGGCCGCTTCCGGTTCCTCCGCCTCCGGTTCCTCCGCCTCCGGTTCCTCCGCTTCGAACTCAACAGAAGCGACCGTATCATCTGCCTCGGCGTGGGCCTCGGGCTCGGACTCGGCCATCACGGGCTCACCCTTTGCCTCGACCGCCGCGGCCGATGTGGAAGCCTCCCCGAGGGCCTCCACCTCCGCGGCATCAAGCCAGACATAGTCGCCATCGGCCAACCAATCTGGCTCGTCGAACTCACTGCTGTAGCCCGATGGCACCGGCACGGCCTCTTCTTCAGCCGCGACCGATGGCTCGTCGATCTGGCGAGCAACGGCGTCGAGGCTTCGCGCCGGTTCCGCGACGTCGAGCTCCGTCGGCTCGGGAGGCGCCGTCGCCTCATCCGACGGCATGACCGGCGCCTCGTCGCGCGAGCTGGGGAACTCGGGGGCACTGGGATCGACGGCCCGGGCCAGCGCCTCGGCGATTCCCGCCGCAACGAACCGGCCGGAAGCTGATCGTCGCTGGCGCAGCCGCTTCGTCTCGGCGATCTCGGCGATCTCGGCGGCCTGTTCCGATTCTGGTACGGCTTCTGACGCACCCTGAGGTTCAGCCTGCGGCGCAAAGGCGAATTCCGGCGTGGCCGCCGCCGATCCGTCGGCGGAAGGAAGCTCGACTTCTACGATGATCTCCTCGGCCGCTGCCGTCCGCAGCGACGCCTCCCCGATCTCGGCCGTCTCGGCGGCCGGAGAAGCATGCCACTCGGCGACCGGCGTCCCGACGCTGCCGGTCAGGCGCAGGTCCATCCGCGCCTCGAGCAGCTCCACGCGACCGCGCAGCGCCGCGACCTCGCCCCGCGACTCGCCGAGCGCCAGGAGCGCCTGGCCGTACCGCTCGGTGAGGTTGCGGAACTCGTTCAGCAGCTCCCGGAATGGGCTCGTCTCGAATGTGCGCTGGGCTGCAACGGTATCGCGGGCTCCGCCGTCAGGCGTCTGGGTCGAGGGTGGTGTGGGTGAAGCCTGCAGAAAGACGCGCAGGCCGTCATCGGTCTCGGAAGAGGAGAGAACGCCGCGTGCGACGAGCTCGCGCACGCGCTGCTCCGAAACTCCGAGGACCTCGGCCGCCTCATCGATCGCGTAGCCATTCACCGGTCCGATAGCGTAACGCCTCGGCACAACCCGCGGCGAGCGACGGCGGTCAGGCAAGCTGCTGCAGCGCCTCGAGGAGACGGTCGATCTCTGCCCGGGTGTTGTAGTGGACGAGGCCAACGCGCAGCATCCCGCCGCTCGCCTCGAGCCCCAGCCGACGCACGACCTCGACCGCGTAGTAATCACCATCCCAGGTGTTGATGCCGTACGCCGCCAGATGCTCGGCGATACGGCGCGGGTGGTGATCACGCATGGTGAAGGCGACGGTCGGGACGCGCTCGTCGATGCGCTGCGGATCATCGATGCCGTGAATGGTCAGCCCCGACACATCCCGCAGTCCCGCCAGCAATGGACCCATGAGCCCGCGCTCATACTCACGGATGGCGCCCATGGCGGCCTGCAGCGCGGTACGCCGGTCGTCGGCAGCGGTCGCTCCCCCGTACGTGCGGCCGAGCTTCTGCAGGTAGCCGAACGTGCCGAGCAGACCCGCCAATGCCTCGTGGTTCTGGGTGCCGGTCTCGAACTTGCCCGGGATGGCTTCTCCAGCGGGACGCACGCGGTAGGCGCTCAGCCGCTCGAGCAGCTCACGGCGGCCGTAGAGCATGCCCAGGTGCGGAGCGAAGAACTTGTACGGCGAGCAGATCAGCAGATCCGCCTGCAGGTTGCTGACGTCGATGGGCAGATGCGGTGCGGCGTGCACCGCATCCACGTAGGCGATGGCCCGATGTGCATGGGCCACCTCGATCGCTCGTCCCACGTCGTTGATGGAGCCGACCGCGTTGGACGCCAGCCCAATGGCCACGACCCGCGTTCGATCGCTGACGACTCGCTCCAGCTCGTCGAGGCGAAGCGTGCAATCGCGCGGATCGATGTCGATCCAGCGCACGCTCAGGCCGCGGTCCTCGGCCAGGGCCAGCCACGGCGCCACGTTGCCGTCGTGATCGAGACGGGTGAGCACGATCTCGTCGCCCCGGTGCAGGTCGCGACCGATCGCCCGGCTGACGGCAAAGGTGAGCGTGGTCATGTTCGCGCCGAAGACGATCTCCTCGGCCTCGTGCGCTCCAAGGAAGTCGGCGGCCGCCGCGTGCACCTCGGCGACCAGCGCATCGGTCTCGGCGCTGGTGATGAATGCGCCATGCGTGTTGGCGTTTCTCGATTCCAGGTAGCCGCGCATGGCATCGATGCATTCGCGGGTGACCTGCGTCCCGCCCGGGCCGTCGAGGTAGGCCAGTGGCCTGCCGTCCAGCTCGCGCCGCAGCGCCGGGAAGTGCTCACGCAGGGCGTCAACGTCGAGCGCGCGTGGTTGCGTCGCGGTCGTCATCGGTTGATGGTAAGCCGCTGGTAAGCCGCTGGTAAGCGAAGGCCGACACGAGCCCACGCCCGCCCCTCGCGGATCGGTATCATCGGCAGCGCATGACCACCTCCATCCACGTGCCAACCCTGCCGGGCCGTGACTTCAACCTCCCGCCTGGCCTCGAGGGCCTGGGCGAGCTCGCCTACAACCTGTGGTGGAGCTGGGCGCAGGGCGCCGGCTCGCTCTTCGGCCGCATCGACTCCGCGGCGTGGACGCGACACCGCAACCCAATCCGCGTGCTGGCCGCCGTGCAGGCCAGCCGTTGGGCGGAGCTGACCGCCGACGAGGACTTCATGGTCGACGTCTCGCGGCTGCTCGACGAGTTCCAGCGCTACCGCGAGAACGGAGCGGACAGCTGGTACGGCCGCGCGCCGGGCCGCGCACTCGCCGCACCAATCGCCTACTTCTGCGCGGAGTACGGCATCCACGAGTCGATGCAGATCTACTCCGGCGGGCTGGGCATCCTGGCCGGCGACCACTGCAAATCAGCGTCCGATGCTGCGCTGCCGTTCGTCGCGGTGGGACTGCTCTACCGCCGCGGCTACTTCCGTCAGCAGATCGATGCCGACGGCCACCAGGAGCATGCCCAGCCTGACCTTGATCCCCGGCTGCTTCCCCTGCGGCGCGCTCGTGCTCGAAACGGCTCACCACTCGAGGTGAGCGTCGAGTTCCCCGGCCGCGTGGTCCATGCCGCCGTCTGGGTGGCGCAGGTGGGACGTGTCCCGCTCCTGCTGCTCGACACGGATACGCCCTCGAACGACGCCGCGGATCGCCCGATCACGCACATCCTCTACGTCCGCGGCCGCGAGATGCGCCTCGCCCAGGAGATCGTGCTGGGCATGGGCGGCGTGCGCGCCCTGGCCGAGCTGGGCATCGAGCCCAGCGCCTGGCATCTCAATGAGGGCCACTCGGCGTTCCTGCTGCTCGAGCGAGCCTGCCAGCCGATCTCCGCCGGGACGCCACCGCGCGATGCGCTGCGCGAGGTGGGTCGCAACGCGGTCTTCACCATCCATACACCGGTGCCAGCCGGCAACGAGTCTTTCGAGCGCGGCCTGATCACCCGCAACCTGGCGCCCTGGCTGAAGGACACGGGCATGGCCGCCGAGGATCTGCTCGAGCTCGGCCGCGGCCGCACCGATGACCCGGATGCGCCGTTCGACATGACGGCCTTCGTGCTGCGCCACGCCGTCGACGCGAACGCCGTCAGCCGACTCCACGCACAGACCGCCACCGAGACCTGGGAGCCGCTCGCCGGCCACCCGATCATGGCGATCACCAACGGCGTCCACGTGGCGACCTGGCTGGGCGGCAAGGCGCGCGGCGTCTTCGAGGCGGCCGTCGGCACCTCGCTGGGCGGCGACCTCGCCGGCCCCGAGCCATTCTCCCGCCTGGTCCAGGTGACCGATGAGGACCTGTGGGCGGCGCATCGGCAGCAGAAGCGCGAGCTGGTCCGTTTCGCGCGTGGCCGGCTGAGCCGCCAGTTCGCACGACACGGTGAGTCCCCCGACACGCTGCGCCAGGTGCAGGCCGCCTTCGATCCCGAGGCGCTGACGATAGGTTTCGCACGGCGCTTCGCAACCTACAAGCGCGCCGACCTGCTCTTCCGCGACGAGGAGCGCCTGGCGGCACTCCTCGACAGCGCGGACCGACCGGTGCAGGTGGTGCTGGCCGGCAAAGCGCATCCTGCCGATCGGCCCGGCCAGCAAGTCATCCAGCACATCTTCGAGCTGTCCCGTTCCGATCGACTGCGCGGCCGCGTCTTCATGATCGAGGACTACGACATGCGCATCGCTCGCTTCCTGGTGGCGGGCGTCGACACCTGGCTCAACAACCCGCGGCGCCCACTCGAGGCGAGCGGCACATCGGGCATGAAGGCCGCCATCAACGGCATCCCCAGCGTGAGCATCCTGGACGGCTGGTGGGACGAGGGCTACAACGGGCGCAACGGCTGGGCGATCGGCGGGCGCGAAGCAGTCGACGACGAAGGCGCGCAGGATCACGCCGACTCGCTGGAGCTGTATCGGCTGCTCGAGGACGAGATCGTGCCGAGCTTCTTCGAGCGCGACCCCGTCGGGGTGCCTCGGCGATGGCTGCAGACGATGCGCGCATCGGTCGAGGCCGCCATCTGGCAGTTCAGCAGCGCGCGCATGCTGATGGAGTACGTCGACCGCCTGTACCTGCCGGCGGTCCGCTCGGGTGAGCTCGCCACCGCCGGACGCCGCTAGGGAAGGTAGCTGCGGGGGTTCTGCCAGACGCCGTTGTCGTTCACGGCGAAGTGCAGATGGCAGCCCGTCGCATTGCCGGTCGCTCCCTCGTAGCCGACCAGTTGACCGATGGTCACCAGCTGGCCCGGATGGACGATCACCTGCGGCAGCAGATGCCAGTACTGGGTCATGATCCCGCCGCCGTGGTCGATCATCACGCCGTAGCCGCTGTCCCACGGCCAGAGCGGCTGCCCCGAAGCGGCGACCACGCCGGTGCCGGCCGCCAGGATGGGCGAGCCACACCCGGACGCCATGTCGAGCCCGGTATGGAAATGGGGATAGGAGGTCCCGTTGTAGGTGTACGGCGGCTCCATCACGAAGTCAGTCGGACCCCACTCCTGGGTGATCCGTGGTCCAGCCTCTGGCCAGCGGAAGCCGCGAGCTGAAACCCGATTCGCGTCCTCGGCGTGGCGCCGCGCCGCTTCCTGCGCCGCCAGCCGCTGCGCTGCCGCCACCGCGGCTGCCCGGGCCGCGGCTTCGTGTTGCAACCTGGCCACCAGCGCGGCCTGGGCCTGGGCTGCCCGCTCGCTCGCCGCAATCTGGTCCTGGACATTTCCCTTGGCCGCGAGCGCCGCGTTCAGCGCCGCTTCCTGCTGATGCCGCTGCACATCGGCGGCAGCCTGCAGCTGTGCCAGGCGGGTGGTCATTTCGGCGAGCTGCGCCTGGCGCCTGGCCAGCAGGGCGGCCTGACTCTCAGCCGCCCTGCGCGCCACGGCCAGCTGCGCGCGTCCCTCGGCGAGGGTCCGCTGCTTCGTCTTGAGCTGCTGGCGCAGCGCCCGGATCGTCTCGGCCAGCGCCGTGTCCTGCTCGGACATGTTGAGCATGTAGCTGACCTGGGTCGAGGCCTGGTCGAGCGAGCTCGAGGAGAGCAAAACCTCGAGCAGCGAGGTCTGGCTCTGCTCGTACGCGGCGCGCAGGTGATCCTGCAGCAGCGCTTCGCGGGTCTGCAGCTCGTTGGTCTGCTGCACGATCTCGGCGGCGACCTGGGCGAGCTGCTGATCGAGCGTCTTGATGCGGGCGCGCAGATTGGCGAGCTGGGCGCTGACCTGGGCCACCTGGTCGCGCACCTGGCCGAGCAGGTCCCTGACGTGTTCATACTCGGCGGTCACATCGGCGAGCGCGGCCTTGGCGGCATCCAGCTCGTCAGAGAGGGTGGCCGATGCCGCCTTGAGTCGATCGAGCTGTGAGCGCTGCTGGCTGAGGGTCAGCTGCAGCTGCTGCTGCTGCTGCTTTGCCTGACTGAGAGGGTCCGCGGCCAGGGCTGGGTCGCGGTAGGTTCCGACGAAGATCGATCCGACTGCCACCAGGGCTACCAGGGTGACGGCCAGACGAGATCGTCGTCTCATAGGTCGCGTTTCTTGATGAAGTGCAAGATGCTCGGTGCCCTGTACGAGTGCTCGAAGCGATGCTACGCGCCGCAGCCGGCGGCGTGATGCGCACGAATGTACTACACCGTACTACTCCTCAGTCACGCCGCGACGTCACGTTGGTCCTCGATATCGATCAGGCTGGCGCGCGCAACCTCGGCGCCGAGCAGCAGCACGACGCTGGCGAAATACAGGAACACCAGCAGCGAAATGCCGGTCGACAGCGGCCCGAACGCTGAGTCGTAGCGGGCAATGCGGGTCACGTAATAGGTGAATCCGAAGCGCAGCACGCTCCACAGGAGCGCGGCCACCAGGGCGCCGGGCCAGACGTCGGCCACCCGCACGCCGGGCCGATTCGGAACGAAGCGGTAGAGCACCAGCAGCGCGACGAAGACGAGCAGCAATGGCAGCAGCCAACCGACCAACGAGACGGCCGCTGATCCGCCCGGCACGGCGGCGATCACGTCGCCGGTCATCCCCTGCACGATCCCTGACACGATCCCGACCAGCACGGCGATCAGCGCCATGACGCCGCTCAGGGCCATCAGCGCCAGTCCCAGCAGCTTGTCCTGCACGAACGGCCGCGGCTGCGTGGCAGCGAAGGCACGCGAGACGCCACGGCTCAACGCGGAGAAGACGCCCAGCGCGCTCCACACCAGCAGGACCACGCCAATGATGCTGATGCCGCCTCTCGACTGAATGACGTTGTCGATCACCCTGCCGATGGCGTCGGCATCGATGGGCGTGTTGAGGCGGATCTGGTTCAGCACGAAGTCGCGCGCCCCGCCGGACCCCAGGAAAAAGCTGAAGCTGACGACGCCGAGCACCAGCAGCTGAAAGATCGACAGGATCCCGAAATAGGCCATGCTGCCGGCGTACTGCAGCCCGTCGTGGCGCATGAAGCCTGTGACTGCGCGTTTGGCGACGCGAGTGATCCGATGGTGGTCGCTCCATCGGTCAAGGCTGGCCAGCAGCGCCCGAGCGCGGTCGATCATATGTTGGCTGGCTCCTCGCAAGGCTCGTGCCCTCTTCTGCGGCAGGCTACCCTGTCCGCATGCCGACCGAGAAGGAGACGCTCCAGATCGACGGGCACGAGGTGACCGTCAGCAACCCTGCCAAGCTCTTCTTTCCCGATGCGGGCGTCACCAAGCTTGACCTGGTGCGCTACTACCTGGCGGTCTCCGACGGCGCTCTGCGGGGCGTTCGCGACAGACCGATGGCGCTCAAGCGCTTTCCCAACGGCGCCGCCGGCGAGTTCTTCTTCCAGAAGCGCGCGCCGGCGTCGGTGCCGCCCTTCATCTCCACCGTGGAGCTCGCCTTCCCATCGGGTCGCACGGCCGATGAGGTGGTCGTCTCCAACGCCGCGGCGCTGGTCTGGGTGGTCAACCTCGGCTGCCTCGACCTCAATCCGCATGCCGTGCGCGCCCACGACCTCGAGCACCCTGACGAGCTGCGCGTCGACCTCGATCCCGGTCCGGGCGTGGCGTGGGCCGATATCCGCGAGGTGGCGCTGGTCGTGCGCCAGGTGCTCAGCGACCACGGCTGCGTCGGCTGGCCGAAGACATCGGGCTCGCGCGGCATCCACGTGTACGTCCGCATCCGCCCGGAGTGGGGCTTCGGCGAGGTGCGACGTGCCGCGCTGGCGCTCGCCCGCGAGGTGGAGCGTCGAGCCCCTGAGCTGGCGACCTCCAAGTGGTGGAAGGAGGAGCGGCACGGGGTCTTCATCGACTACAACCAGAACGCCAAGGATCGCACTGTCGCCTCGGCCTACTCCGTGCGCCCGGTGCCCGCCGCCTGGGTCTCCGCGCCGCTCGACTGGTCGGAGCTGACGGACGCCGAGCTGAGCGACTTCACGGTCGCCTCGATGCCCAAACGCTTCTCGCGCATCGGCGATCCGTGGGCCGAAATCGACGACGTCGCCTATTCGCTCGAGCCGCTGCTGGAGCTTTCTGCACGCCAGGAAGCTGATGGGCAGGGCGACGCGCCGTGGCCGCCGCACTACGCCAAGCAGGAGGGCGAGCCGCCACGGGTGCAACCCTCGAAGCGGCGCCGCCCGCCGGACGGTCCGCCGCCGAACCCGTCGGCGCCGCGCGGCCGCGCCGGATCGGTGCCACCGGCCATGCCGTCGCCTCCGGCGCGTCGCGCCGACGGGACGGTCAGCCCCACCGGGCGCCGCCGCTCATCACAGCCGTTGCTCGTCATCTCGCAGGCGGCCGCCAAGGAGGATGCCCTTGCCGGCCTCGACCGATGGCGCGAGCGCCATCCGCAGGCCTGTGCGCACCTCGCCGTTGACGACGTGCTGGTCGACGCCATGCGCGGCCGCTCGACGATGTGGTGGCGGGTGCGCGTCAACCTGCGTCACGTGCCCGTCGCGGATCGGCCCGACGCAGAGCCACCCGACCCCGACTACGACCCCTGGGCGTCCGTCAGCCCCAGGTGAGCAGCTCCTCCAGCCGCGCATGGACGCGTGGCCACTCGTCGGCAAGGATCGAGTAGTAGACCGTGTCGCGCTTGAAGCCGTCGGGCATGCGGATGTGGTGGCGCAGCACCCCTTCGCGCACCGCGCCCAGCCGCTCGATGGCGCGCTGCGAGCGCTCGTTGCGCGCATCGGTCTTGAGGGCGACTCGATCCGCGCCCAGGATCTCGAAGGCGTAGGTCAGCTGCAGCAGCTTCGCCTCGGTGTTGATTGCCGTGCGCTGATGCGACGGCGCGATCCAGGTCCAGCCGATCTCCAGGCGGTCATCGGCCAGCGAAATGTCGCCGAAACGCGTGGAGCCGACCGCCGCATTGGTGGCAACGTCGACGGTCGCCCAGGCGACGTAATGCCCGTCGAGCGCTTCGCGCAGCCATGCGTCCCAGCCGAGCAGCGGCAGCGACGCCCCCATGTAGGCGAACGTGGCCAGATCCTGCGCCGCGGCAGCCTCGAGGTCAGCCCGGTGCTGCTCGCGCAGCGGCTCGAGCCGAACGAAGCGGCCCTGCAGCGTAATCGCTTCGGGCGCCTTCATCGGCCGATAGTGGTCAGCTGAATCAACCCTGCGCCGTGACGGCCGACTCGACCCAGCCCGGAAGCTCGCGGCGCAGGGTGGCCAGCGGCAGCGATCCGTGGGCGAGCACCTCGTCGTGGAAGGCGCGCAGGTCGAATCGGTCACCCATCAGCCGCGCGACCTCGTCGCGTGCCCGCTCGATCTCGCGCTGGCCGATCTTGTAGGCCAGTGCCTGGCCGGGCCAGATGGTGTAACGGTCCACCTCGATGGCGGCGTCGACCAACGGCAGCGAGCCGCGCTCGTGCATGACGGTGATCGCCCGGTCGCGGCTCCAGCCGAAGGCGTGCAGGCCGGAGTCGACGACCAGCCGCGCCGCACGGAACGACTGGGCCTCGAGCATGCCCAGCCGCTCCTCGTCCGAGTCGTAGAGCCCCATCTCGTCGGCGAGCCGCTCGGTGTACAGGCCCCATCCCTCGGAGAACGCAGCGCCGACCATCCGCGAGCCGAGGGTGCGGAAGCGCGGCAGTCCTTCGAGCTCCTGCTCGATCCCGATCTGGAAGTGGTGCCCCGGCGTCGACTCGTGGAAGGTGATCGCCGCGATCTTGTGCAGCTGCCGTTCGTGCGGCTGGTACGTGTTGAGGTAGTACTGGCCAGGGCGCGAGCCGTCGATCGCGGGCGGCATGTAGAACGCGGGCGGCGACTCCTGCTCGCGGTAGGCCTCCACCGCCATCACCACGCAATCAGCCTTGGGCAGGCGGCCGAAATAGCGCGGCGCGGTGGCGTAGGCGCGTGCCGTCTGCTCGGCGGCGAGCTCGATGATGCGAGCCGGTTCATCGGTATGGTTGGCCGGATCATCCGCCAGTGCGGCGGCCAGGGCGAACCGGTCGGCATGCCCCAGCCGATGCGCGATCTCGTCCTTCTCCGCCTCGATCTTCTCGAGGTCGGCAATCCCGAAGGCGTGCACCTCCTCGGGGGTGGCGGCCACGGTGGTCTGCATGCGGATCGCCAGTCGATAGGCATCCGCACCGCCGGGCGTGGTGCTGATCCCCGGCTCCGGCCGAGCGTGGGCCTCGTACTCGTCGGCCAGGAAGTCGCGCAGGCGCTGCAGCGCGGGGTAGAGCTTCTCCTCGGTCGCGGCGCGTAGCTGCTCGCGGGCGGCGTCATCAGTCACCTGCGCGAGCGTCACCGATGGCGACTCCGCGGCGGGCGTCGCCAGCATCCGCTCGATCTGCTCGACCGCGCGTCGCACCGGCACCGCTGCCGAGGTGCGGCCGTCGCGCAGGCCCTCGCGCAGGATCTCCATGGTCTGCTCGATGAGCGCCGGGTAGGCGGCATAGCGGGTCAGCAGCTTGCCAACGCGCTCGGGCGTGTCGACGCGCTGGTATTGCGCGATCATCGGCGGCAGTGTCTGAATCCCGAAGATGTGGTCGACCGCCAGCTGGTAGAGCTTGCGGTCGAGCGCCTCCAGGTTGTTGCGGGCCACGATCAGCAGCATGTCGCGGGTGATCACCTGCTCCGGCGCCAGCGTCTCGCCGGCAATTCCGTCGAGCCCGGCAAGGACCTCGCGGTAGGCGGCCGCATCGGCCTCGCGCCCTTCCGGACCGATATCCGCCAGCCGATCGTCGTACCGATCGTCGCCCAGGATCGTGGCCTGCACCGGATCCCGTTGCAGGACGCCTTCCCAGAATCGGTCGGCAAGCTGGTTGACGGCGTCGTTCGGGTCAACGCTGGGGGCTGCGGGCACGGGCTGATCTCCTCGCTTCGGGTCGGTTCGGGTCGGGTCGCTCGTTCGTGTCGGTTCGGGTCGGGTCGCTCGTTCGTGTCGGTTCGGGTGTTGCAAAGTCTAGCGACCGATGCGCCGGCCGTGGCAGCCGCCGAGGGTGCAAATGTCGGTGCCAGCAGCGCTAAACAGGTCCAGCGCGACAGGTGCGGCGGATCCACGCTCACCGCGCGCGGAAACAGGCGGCTTCAGCTCTCTCCGACCCGCTTAGCGCGACCATCAGCGACATCTGACAGGTCGAGCGCCGGCTGCCGCTCAAAGCGCAGGACCCGAACCGTCGAAGTGCAAGGGGTCGGTGCTGGTCCGATTACATAGGTCCAGCGCGAGCGCTGCGGCGGATCCACGCTCACCGCGCGGCGACAGGCGGCTTCAGCCCGTTCCGACGCGTCCAGTGAGGTTCCGTCAGAGATTTGAGACAGCGAACTTCCCGGGGAACCGTCACGTAGCCAGCCGGCGGCTGTAACGACCAAGCAAGGACCGCTTGCGACGTCTGGTTGGCCGAATCGCCAGGGGATGCGCGCATCGGCCACCCACACCGCCGTCTGGGGCGCCTGCTTGGCCGTTACAGCCAGCACCTGGCTACGGTGCCGCCGAACCGGCGTGGGGCACGGACAGGATCCTGTTGCCCCGCAGATCGCCACCGGCGCGCGACTCCAGACCTTGGCGCCTTGGTGAGATCGGCTGAGAGGTTTGAGACAGTCTTAGCAGCCGCTGTCTCAAACCATCCGGGAAACTGCGCTAACGGCGACTCTCAGCGACATCTGACAGGTCGAGCGCTGGATCGCCGCCGCCGCGCCGCCGGGCGCCGCCGCCGCGCCGCCGGGCGCCGGATCGGCACCGCCGCGCTGCCGCTGCCGCGTGCCGGAGCTCGGCCGACAACGCTACCCCAGCTCCCGGATGACGCGTGCCGGATTGCCCACCACCACCGTCCGCGGCGTCACGTCGCGCGTCACCACCGCGCCGGCCCCCACGACCGCGTCCGCGCCCACCGTGATCCCCGGCAGGACGATCGCCCCGCCGCCCAGCCACGCTCCGTCGCCAACCGTGATCGGCTTAGCGGACTCCCACCGCTCGCGCCGCGCCGTCGCGTCGAGGGGATGCGTCGAGGTCAGCAGCTGGACGTTGGTGGCGATCTGCACGTCATCCCCGATCTCGATCAGCGCCGCGTCCAGGAAGATCGCGCCATAGTTCACAAAGCTTCGCGCACCGATGCGGATGTTATAGCCGTAGTCACAGCGGAACGGCGCCTCGACACGGGTCTCCTCCCCGATCGTGCCGAACAGCTCGCGCAGCAGCCCTGCACGCCGGTCGGCCTCCACGGCGGACGTCGCGTTGAACGCCTCGAGCAGGAGCTGGCAGCGCAGCCGCTCGGCGACGAGCTGGGGGTCGTCGGCAACATAGTCATCGCCGCGCAGCATCCGCGCCTTCATGCTCTCCTGCGCGCCCATCGCGAACCGCGCGTCAGCCGCCGAACAGGTCGGAGAGCAGCGCCGGCGGCGTTTCGTCGAGCTGGTCGTAGCGGCACGACTGCGGAGAGCGGTCGGGCCGCCAGCGCTTGAAGGTGCTCGCGTGCCGGAACCGGTCGCCCTGCAGGTGATCGAAGGCCACCTCGCACACCAGCTCGGGGCGCAGCGGCTGCCAGGAGAGATCCTTGCCGCGGTTCCAGCGTGAGGTCGCACCCGGCAGCCGCTGTCCTGACGCCTCGGCCTCCGCCGAAGCCGACGCCCAATCGGCCCACGGGTGCCCGGTCAAAGCATCGTTGCGGTACGGCTCCAGGAACCCGACCAGCTCGCGGCGCTTCTCGTTGGTGAACGACGAGGTGACGCCCACGTGCTGCAGCTGACCCTGCGCGTTCCACAGTCCCAGCAGCAGCGAGCCGATCATCGTTCCGGGCCCATTCTTGTGCCAGCGGAACCCGGCGACGACGCAATCGGCGGTGCGCAGGTGCTTGATCTTGATCATCGCCCGCTGGCCGGGCTGATACTGCAGGTCGGCGCGCTTGGCCACCACGCCGTCGAGCCCCGCGCCCTCGAAGGTCTCGAACCAGCGCTGCGCCGTCTCGGCCGAATCGGTGGCCGGCGTGAGCAGTACCGATTCCGGCGCCTCGGCCAGGACGAGCTCGAGCCGTGCCCGTCGCTTGGCCAGCGGCGCCGCGCGCAGGTCGTCGTCGCCATCGGCCAGGAGGTCGAAGGCCACGAACGAGGCCGGCGTCTCCGCCGCCAGCATGCGCACCCGGGACGCCGCCGGATGGATGCGCAGCAGCAGCGACTCGAAGTCGAGGCCCCCGTCGCGCGCGATCACGATCTCGCCATCAAGCACGAAGCGCGACTCGGGGCGCGCCACGGCGCGCAGTGGCTCGATGAGCTCCGGGAAATATCGGTCCAGTGGCTTCAGGTCACGCGATTGCAGGTACAGCTCATCGCCGTCGCGGAAGACGAGGGCCCGGAAGCCATCCCATTTGGGCTCGTACGTCCAGCCGTCGCCGTCGGGGATCGCCGGTTGCGACTTGGCGAGCATCGGTTCGATGGGCGGTTCGATCGGAAAGGCCATGCGCCGATGATAGGGGCGGTGTGGGGCGTGATGCATCCACCGCATCAAATCGTACGAATCGGGCTGCTGCGGTGCTGGTTGATGCATCCCCTGCATCGGAGAGCACCGCTGGCTCGGCTCTGGCGTGGTTTGATGCACCCGATGCATCAACGAGGGTTCTAACACAGCGTAGCGAGGAGACAGCATGGCGATCGAGATCCAGTTCCTGGGCGCGGTTGGCACGGTGACCGGCTCGCAGTTCCTGCTCACCGTTGGGCAGCGCAAGATCCTCATCGACTGCGGCATGTTCCAGGGCTCGCCCGAGGAGATCGCCCGCAATCGCATCCCGTTCGAGTACGCGGCCAACGAAATCGACGCGCTGCTGCTGACCCACGCCCACCTCGACCACTGCGGTCGCATCCCGGCCCTGGTCAAGGCCGGCTATCGCGGGCCGATCTATGCCACCAGCGGCACGGTCGACCTGACCGAGATCGTC
>JBBSHF010000018.1:0-27383 GCA_038253355.1 Candidatus Limnocylindria bacterium | reverse complement strand
CGCGCAGCCGCTCCACGATCTCGCGCAGGCCTGGCACGTCCCCTCCGCGCGTGCCGCGCATCCCGCGCTGCATCAGGCGCTGCAGCGCCCGGCGGATATCGCCTTCGGCCAGCACGTCCTCGCCGAGTGCCTCGAGCACGTCATCGGCGTCGAACGGCGGCAGGTTCTGGCTGCCGTCCCAGCGGGAGTATCGGTACAGCGACATTGGTCTTGACTACACTGCCAGACCGATGCCGTCGCGTCTACGCGGCGGTCAGGACCCCTGAGCTGCCGGCTTCGGCAGCGCCACTACCACCAGCGCGACAACGACCGCGACGATCGCAGCTCCCCAGCGGACGATCGGTTCGTAGGCGAGGTCTGTTGGAAGAACGGCGTCCAGCGCCCAGGCGCCCGGTCCGGCGAACAGGATCGCGGTGGTGCCGCCGAGCAGCGACAGCGGGAACTCGAAGCCGTGGTTGGCGTTCCAGAATCCCGCCGCCCAGTGGGCTCGCAGGATGATCACCACGCCCTGCGCCACCAGCGCGGCCGCGGCGAACGGCGTGAGGAAGCCGAGCGCCAGCGCGATCCCGCCGCCGAGCTCGGCGACCATCGAGATGAAGGCCCACAGCGGGGCCGGGCGCAGTCCCATCCTGTCCATGGCGCCATGCCAGCCCGAGTAGCCCGGTCCGTTCCACCAGCCGAATGCCTTCTGCGCACCGTGCGCCGCGAAGATCAACCCGACGACGACGCGAAGGATGAGCAGTCCCACGTCGAATCCCATGTCTCTCGCCTCCAGAACTGTCCTCATGCAACCGCTCGGATACTAGGTGGTTGCCTCAGCAACGAACTACACTTTGGATTCTATACCGGTCGTCGTGGGGCCGCAGGCGGGGCAGGCGCATGAATTTGTAACGGAATCTGTTACGAATGGCGGGCATGCCACCCGTCGCCGCGTCAGCGGGTCATCACGTCCGCGAGGGCCGACCGGTCGAGCTCTGCGAGGAAGGCGGTCTCCGCACGTGCCATGATCTCACCGAGCGCGCCGGCGGCCGGCCTGTCCGCGAGCGCGAGCGCTCGGTACACGTCGCCCAGGCGCAGCAGCTTCGGATCGCGCGCGATCGCCCACCCGCCACCGACACCGCGGCGCGCCTCGACGTAGCCAGCGGCGCGCATCGGCGCCAGGAGACGGCGCATGACGACGGCGTTCAGGGCCATCTCATCGACAATGCGCTCGGAGCTGATGATCCCCTCTGGCACCCTCGCAATGAGGGCGAGCGCCTGCACGACAGTGGAGAAGGTGGCACTCTTCCTATTCGTAACCACTTCTGTTACGAATTGTGCCCCCGCAAGCGCGTTCAGCGTGCGTAGCGGACGCCGCCTCCGCGACGTTCCTTGTTCAGTCGCCGATTGAGATGCAGCCCCTCGAGGACGAACTCGACGCCCGAGGCCAGCCCGGCCTGAGATTCGCCCACGTCCAGCCGACCCACCGCGCGGCGCAGCTCGGGGATCTGCTCCACCAGGAGCTCATGGGCCGCGCTTGGAACGTGCTCGCCCACCTCGGCCTCGTTGCCAGCCTCGAAGCGCTCGAGCAAAGGCAGCAGCTCGGAAAGGGCGAAATGGCGGTTGAAGACGTTGACCACGGCGCGCTGCACCAGCTTGTCCACCACGCGGTCCTCGCGCGACTCGTCGCCAAGCGTCTCGAGCTCGATCTTGCCGGCGGTCGAGGCCACCACCGAGGGCAGGTCGCTGATACGAGGCGCAGCGGTCGACTCGTCCAGGCGCACCGCGCGCTTCAGCGCCGCGGCCAATAGCGTCTCGTGATTGGCTATCGTGACGCGCACCGAGACGCCGGAGCGCTGCGAGACCTCGGATGAGCGTCGCGCGAGCTGCGACAGTTCGGCCACGATCTCCTTCATGAACGTCGGCACGTGCACCGGCAACGCCTCCGAAACTGCATCGCTGAAACGCAGGTGCTCCGCCTCCATGATGGCGATCTCGGTTTCCGCCTCCTCCGGGTAGTGGGTTCGGATCTGCGCGCCGAATCGGTCTTTGAGCGGGGTGATGATTCGGCCGCGGCTGGTGTAGTCCTCTGGATTGGCCGATGCGACCACGAACAGGTCCAGGTCCAGGCGCACCCGGTAACCGCGGATCTGGACGTCGCGCTCCTCCATGACGTTGAGCAGGCCGACCTGGATGCGCTCGGCGAGGTCCGGCAGCTCGTTCAGCACAAAGATGCCCCGATGCGTTCGCGGCAGCAGCCCGTAGTGGATCGTCAGCTCGTCGGACAGGTAGCGGCCCTCGGCCACCTTGACCGGGTCCACCTCGCCGATGAGGTCGGCGATGCTGATGTCCGGCGTGGCGAGCTTCTCCCCGTAGCGCTCGTCGCGGCGCAGCCACTCGACCGGCGTGTCGTCTCCGCGCTCCGCCACCAGCGAGCGTGAGAACGGCGAGACGGGCGCGAACGGGTCGTCGTGCAGCTCGGCGCCGGCGACGAACGGGATCCACTCGTCGAGCAGGCCGACCAGCGACCGCGCAATCCGGCTCTTGGCCTGCCCGCGCTCGCCCAGCAGGATGATGTCCTGCCCGGCCAGGATGGCGTTCTCGATCTGCGGCAGGACGGTATCTTCGTAGCCCAGGATACCCGGCAGCAGTGGCTTCTCCTCGCGCAGGCGCTCGACCAGGTTGGCGCGCATCTCCTCCTTGACGGACCGCGGCCGGTAGCCCGACTCGCGCAGCTCGGCGAGGGTGGCGATGCTCGGATGGGTCATGGAGGGGCTCCTTCGGACGGATACTGGGCCAGCGCGTAGGCGACCGAGACAGGATCGCAGATGCCCCGGTTTCCCAGGTCAGCCAGAAAGTCAGACCGATGCAGCAGCTCGTCCTCGAGTGCATCGGCTGGCAGGCCAAGGCTGGTCGCCAGCACGGCGTACGCCTCCTGATCGTGCACGAATGAGCGATGCCCCCGTCCTCCATCCGTCGCCAGGGTGGGCGGTGCCGGAAAACGCTGCGCGCCGGTCAGGATCGGTGAGCGGTCGCCCTCCATCGCGGCCAGCTGCACGGGCGCAAGCTCGCCCGCCTTGTTGAGCCGCAGGTGCCAGGCCTCCTCGCAGCGCCGATACATCCCGGCAGGCGTGCGATACGCGCTGAACTGGAGGTAGGTGGTCAGGCCGGAGAGGTCCGCATCGGTCGCACCCAGGTCGGACCGCAGGCAGTCGAGGGCCTCATCGAGTGAGTCGGCGTGCATGGTGGCACCCAGGCCGTAGCCCTTGCCGGCAAGAATCAGCGCGCCACGCGCGTTGCGGCCCCAGACGTAGATCGGCAGGTGATCGCTCATCTCGTTGATGAGCATGTAGGCGGCATCCGGACCGATCTCGTCGACCCAGCTGTCGTCCTGGCCCCAGCCGCGCAGGAAGACGCCGGTGGTGCTCGGCGGCAGGAAATCGACGAGCGCCGACAGCGTGGTCGTCTTGCCGGCCATCGGTGCTTCCGAGGCGAGCATCACGCTCTTCCGCCGACTCACGACCGCCCACAACGTTGCCATCAGCCGGGCGTCGAGGCTGCCGGAACCGATGATCTCGACGGCCGACATCGGGCGCGGCGGCGTCCAGTGGTAGCCCCACCAGCCCTCCGGGAAGCGTCCGTACCACGCCGCCAGCGACTCGGTCATTCTGCCTTGCACGGTACGGCGTGCGGTGGTCGCGTGCAACCGAGGCTCACGAGCCCTCCCACTCCGCCCGGATCATCCCGAAGCCCAGCGAGTCGCGGAGGTTGCCGGCCGTGTCGCGGCGGTTGTGGCGCAGCGTCGCCTCCTGCCGGAAGCCGGCCCGTCGCGCGACGGCAGCGCTGCGCTCGTTACGCGCGTCGCACCAGATCTCGATCCGCTCCGCGCCCAGCTCACGAAACGCGAACGCGGCAATCCCACGGACCGCCTCCGTGGCAAACCCGCGCCCAGCGAAGCCGGTCCGCAACCAGTAGCCGATCTCGAAGCGCGGCACGCTCCAGTCGATCCGATGCAGCCCGCTCGAGCCGATCAGCCGCTCCGGCGCGTCACGGAGGTGGAGGTGCAGCCGCAGGTCCTCGCGCAGGATGAACCTGGCGTGCGCGTTGATCTGGTCCTCGCGGACCGCATCGAGGTCCTGCTCGCGTTCGGCCCACGGCATCCACGCACGAAGCTCTGCGCTTGACTCGACGATGGCTGCATGGACTTCGGGAGCGTCCTCCGGACGCGGTGCACGGATCAGCAGCCGCTCGGTCTCGAACGAGTCAGGAAACTCCCGCAGCAGCTGGCTGCCCATGACGATCAGGCGCCGAACGGGTTGAGCGGCTTGGCGGCGGTGCTGACCAGCACCGCCTTCGTCTCGGTGTACAGGTCGAGCGCGTCGACGCTCATCTCGCGACCGTAGCCGGAGTCCTTGAAGCCGCCGAACGGCACGCCGGGGAACGCCGCGAACGGCTGGTTGATGCCGACCGTGCCGGCGCGCACGCGTCCGGCGACGCGCAGGCCACGGGCCGCGTCGCCAGTCCAGACGGTCGCCGCCAGGCCGAACCGCACGTCGTTGGCCAGGCGGACCGCCTCGGCCTCGTCGCTGAAGGTGGTGACGGTGACCACCGGCCCGAACACCTCGTCCTGGCCGATGCGGCTGTCGTTGGCCACGCCGTCGAGCACCGTCGGACGGACGTACGCACCGGCGTCCAGGCCATCACCCAGCTCGCTGTCGAGGCCGCCTCCGGTCACCAGTTGCGCGCCATCGTCGACGGCCGCCGACACCATGCCGAGCACCTTGTCGGCATGGGCGCGCGAGATCATCGAGCCGATCTGCGTGTCGTCGGCCAGCGGATCGCCGATGCGCAGCGCGGCCGCCTTGTCGACGAACGCGCTCACGAACCCGTCGTGCACCGAGTCCTGCACCAGGATCCGCGAGCGTGCCTCGCACGACTGCCCGGCGGAGTAATAGATCGCCCACAGCGAGCCGAGGACGGCAGCGTCGAGATCGGCGTCGGCGAAGACGAGGTTCGGCGACTTTCCGCCAAGCTCCAGCGAGACGCGCTTCAGGCCGGCCGCCGCAATCGCGGCGATGCGCCGCCCCGTTTCCGTCTCGCCGGTGAATGCGATCTTGTCGATCCCCGAGTGCGAGGCGAGCGCCTCCCCCACCTCGGCGCCGGGGCCGGTGATCACGTTGAAGACGCCGGGCGGGATCCCCGCCTCCAATGCCAGGCGCCCCAGCTGCAGCGCGGTCAGCGGCGTGGCCGATGCCGGCTTCAGGACCACGGTGCAGCCGGCGGCCAGGGCGGGTGCCAGCTTCCAGGTGGCCATCATGAACGGGTAGTTCCAGGGAATGATCGCGGCGCACACGCCCACCGGCTCGCGCAGGGTGTAGGACAGCACTGACGGGTTGACCACAAACGAGCGGCCGTACAGGTGCTGCGCAGCCCCGGCGAACAGGTCCAGGTCGCTGACCGCCTGGCGGATCTCGGCCAGCGACTGCCACTTCGGCTTGCCGTTGTTGCGCGACTCGAGGTCGGCGAGCGCATCGGCCTCGCCCTCGATCAGCTGCGCCAGGCGGCCGAGCATCCGGGAGCGCTTGGCGGGCGAGGTCTTCGCCCACGCCCCCTCGAGGGCTGCGCGCGAGGAGCGCACCGCGGCGTCGACGTCATCGGTCGTCGCTCGGGCGACATCGGCCAACGCGGTTCCACGGGCGGGATCGTAGGTGGCGAACGTGCGTCCATCGGCGCCGGGACGGGACTCGCCGTTGATCAGCATCGAGACTTCGGTCATTGGCGAATGGTACGCGGGAGCATCGGTATCATGCGGTCGTGACCGAGACCAGACCGATGCCCATGCTGCGCGGCGAGCACGTCTGGCTGCGCCCGATCGAAAAGGCCGACGTACTCGAGGCTCCGATGGACGACCAGGAGATGGCGCACTTCGCCGGCTTCAAGTCTCCGTTCGGTCGTGAGTCGCAGGAGCGCTGGTTCGACAAGATGCTCGCCCAGCTGGGCGACAGCAGCTTCCAGTTCGTCATCTGCGCGCTGGGGTCACGGGAAGGCATCGGTGGGTGCGGCCTGCGGGCGATCGACCGGGTGACCGGCGACGCGGAGGTCTCGATTTTCATGTTCCGCGGCTCCTGGGGCCGCGGACTGGGCACCGATGCGGTCAACGCGCTCCTCGACCTCGGCTTTGGTGAGCTGCGCCTCGAGCGCATCTACCTCCACGTGTTCGACTACAACCCGCGCGCGATTCGCTCCTACGAGAAGTCCGGCTTCGTGCGCGAGGCGCTGCTGCGGCGGGCTCGCTGGCACCGTGGCGCGCATCACGACGTTATCCTGATGGCCGTACTGCGCTCCGAATGGGAGGCGTTGCCGCGGAAGCGCTCCTGGGACCACGAGGACTAGCGTTCCTCGCGATACGGTTCGACGCGCCATTTTCCCGCTTGCGCAGCAGGCAACGAGATCACGAACGTCGTCCCCTCCGAACCCGTCTGCTCGACTTCGATCCGACCGCCGTTGGCCGCCAGCAGCTCACGCGCGATCGTCAGACCGATTCCGCTCCCGGCCCGTCCACCGGCGCGCGACGGATCGGCGCGATAGAAGCGCTCGAAGACATGCGGCAGATCCTGCGTGGAGATGCCCGGGCCGGAGTCGGTGATGCGCAGCTGCACCTCGCCAGCGGATGACTCCGCGGTCAGGCGCACCGCGCCGCCGCTCGACGTGTGCTGGACGGCATTGGCCAGCACGTTGCGTACTGCCCGCGCCAGATGAGCCGGGTCGGCCTCGACCGCCAGATCGGGCGGCACCTGTGGGTGCAGTACCACGCCGCCATCCCGAAAGAGGTGGTCGAGCGCCTGCTGCGCCTCACCGACCAGAACGCCAAGCAGAATGCGCTCCGGGCGCCGCTGCAGTACCGACGACTCGGCCTCGATCAGGTCCCCCAGCTGCCGGATCACGCCGCTCAGCGCGCTCGCCGAGGCACGCGCCGCCTCGAGCTGCGGAGGGTCGGCCGGAACCACGCCATCGGTCATGGCCTGCAGCTGCGACTCGAGCACCGTCGCGGGCGTCGCGAGGTCATGAGCCATGTCGCTGGCTGCCCTGCGCCGCAGGACTTCGGAGCGTTCCAGCCGATCGGCCATGCTGTTGAAGGCCACGGCCAGCTCCTGCGACTCTTGATCGCCGCCACCGGATGCGCGCGCGCGCAGGTCACCGCTCCCCAAGCGGCGGGCGGCGGCGGCCACGTCGCGCAGCGGCCCGGTCAGCCGACCAGAAAGCAGTCCGGCAACGAGCATCAGCACCAGCAGGGAGATGACGCCCGTGAGCAGCAGCGCCAGGTTGAAGGCCCGCAGGAAGGCACGGTCCTGGCCGCGAGCGGGCAGCTCCAGCGCCAGCGTCGCCCCCGGACCGCCATCCGGCAGCGGCTGCTGCAGGCGCTCCGTTGCGGCGCCGCGAGGTAGGCGACCCGCCTGGGCGATCACCGCTCCGGCAGCGTCCAGCAGCGTCACCCGTCCACCGCTCGCAGCAGCGAGCCGCGTCAGCGCCGACCTTGCGCCATTGCCGCGCAGCTCCCCGATCAGGGCAGCGGCATCTGACAGCCGCTGCTGCTGCTGCGTGCTGACCTGCTCCTCAAACGAGCGGCTCACCACCTGGTTTACCACCAGGCCGGCGACGGCAAGCACCGCGATCGTCGCCAGGGCCAGGATGAGCGCCAGCCGAATGGCGAGCGGCTGCCCGCGCAGCGGGCTCACGCCGGGTCGAGCCTGGCGACGAGCCGATACCCGCTCGACGGTATCGTCTCGATGAGCCACGGCTGGCCGGCATCGTCGCCCAGCTTGCGGCGCAGATTCGCGACGTGGACGTCGACCACGCGCTCGTAGACATCCTCGGGACGGCGCGCTGCGGCCTCCAGGAGCTGCTCTCGCGACAGCACCGCACCGCGCCGGCGCGACAGGGCCAGCAGCAGCGCGCACTCCCCCGGCGTGAGGCGGCCAGTGTCGCCGGAGCGCAGCGTGTAGCGGCGCGACGAGGGATCGACCACCAGCCGCCCATCCTCGAACGAAAGGATCGGCTCAACCAGCGAGGGCTGGCTGCTGCGACGCAGAATCGCCGCGACCCGCGCGGTCAGCTCGTGCGGATTGAATGGCTTGGCGAGGTAGTCGTCAGCTCCCGCGCGCAGCCCTGCGATCCGTTCGGCATCGGTCCTCTTGGCGGACGTGATCAGGATTGGAACGTCATCGTGGCTGCGCAGCTCGTCGAGGACTGTTTCGCCCTGCATGGCAGGCAGCATCAGGTCCAGGACGACCAGGTCAGCACCATCGGTCTCGAAGGCGGCAAGGGCGGAGACGCCGTCGCCGACATCGGTCACCCGATGGCCATCGCGTTCCAGGTACAGGCGCAGCAGGGCGCGCAGCTGCGGCTCGTCCTCGACCACCAGGATGTGGGCCATGGCGCATCCTAGGCGCAGCGGCATTCAGGAGATGTCAAGACCGTTGCGCGGGATCTTGACCAGATCTTCACGTGGCTCCCCCATGCTGGACCAGCTCAACCTGTCTGATTGTACGAGGTAGACCGATGAAAACCGCCAAGCTCATGGGTGCCGCTGGCGCACTGCTCGTCGCGGCGCTGGTCGGCGGAACGCTGATCCGCAATGTCGCCGCCGAGTCGCCTGCCGCCTCGTCCGCGCCGTCGCCCGATGCCAGCGGTGCGCAGTATTGCCAGACCTTCTACGCGGCGCTGGCCAAGAACCTGGGCGTGGCCGTCTCGGCGCTGGAGCCTGCGGCGAAGTCGGCGGCGGACTCGACGATTGACGCCGCGGTTGCCAACGGCGATCTGAGCGCGGCAATGGCCGATGCGATGAAGAAGCGCATCGCCGACGCCAATGGCCATGGCTGCACGTTGCTGGCAGCTCGCTTCCACCGGATGCACTCCGGAATCCTCAAGAACGGCTTCCGCCTGGATCTGGGTGGCGCTGCCGCAACAGCCCTGAAGATGGAGCCCGCCGCACTGCGCGACGCGCTGCGCAAGGGCAGCTCGTTGCAGGACGTGGCCAAGACGCAGGGCGTGGACTACGCCACGGTCAGCAAGGCCGTGCACGATGCGGCCAAGGCTGACCTGGACAAGGCCGTCACCGCCGCCAAGCTGAGCGCCGAGCGCGAGAAGTCCATCCTGGATCGGCTCGACGCGGCATTGCAGGCCGGAACGTGGCCGGGCGGGCATGGCTTCGGTCACGGCAACAACAAGCACTGATCGCGCGCCGACGGCGCTTTACGGCGGTCCCGGGGGCTGCGACCTCAGCTGGGCGGACCGCCCGGAGCGTTCAGCGGCTGCTCTCCGGAAAGGCCGCAGGCTAGCCGCCGATCTGGCTCATGTTGCGGGCCGGGGCGACGAACCCGGGATCGCCGATATGGTGCTTGAGCTCCTTGTTCCACGCCGCGTCCCGGACGATCTCGGCGAGCTCGTCGTCGGAGGCACCCGAGCGCATCGGTCCACGCAGGTCCGTCTCGGTGATGCTGAAGAGGCACGTGCGGATGGTCCCATCGGCGGTAAGGCGCAGCCGGTCGCACGCATCGCAGAAGGGCTCGCTGACCGGATTGATGAAGCCGATCTCGCCCACGCCATCGGCAAACCGATACACCCGGCTCGTCTGGGCTGCATCCTCCGGCTGCAGCGGCTGAAGCGGCAGCCAGGCCCTCGGGACGCTTGCTTCGAGGGCCGCCCTCAGCTCGGCGCCGGTGAGCACGGCATCTGGCGACCAAGCGTCGCCGCCGTCGAGCGGCATGAACTCGATGAAGCGCACGACGTAGCCGTTCTCGCGCGCCAGCTCCGCGAATCCACGCATTTCGCTCTCGGTTGAGCCACGCAGGGCGACGGCGTTGACCTTGATCGGTCTGAGCGTTGGCTGTTGGGCGGCCGCATGTAGTCCGGCGAGCACCTGCGCGAGGGCATCGCGACGGGTGATGTCGCGAAAGCGCTCGCGAATCAGCGAGTCGAGACTGACGTTGAGGCGCTTGAGGCCCGCATCGGCGAGCGGCTTGGCCATGCGCTCCAGCAGGAAGCCGTTGGTCGTCAGCGAGAGGTCGTCGAGGCCTTCTGGCCGCATTGCGGCCAGGCGGCGGACGATCTCGGGGAGATCGCGCCTGACCAGCGGCTCACCGCCGGTCAGGCGGACGTTGCTGATGCCCAGGCCAACGAACAGCCGCGCGATGCGCTCGATCTCGTCCACGCTGAGCAGCTGCTTTGCCGGCAGGAAGGTCATCTCCTCGCTGGGCATGCAGTACAGGCAGCGGAACTGGCAGGCATCCGTGACGCTGATGCGTAGCGAGCGCAGCGTGCGGCCGTGGCCGTCGACGAGCACGCCGTCCGGTGCCATCGGGAGCGAGTGAGCCAACGCCGTCATGCGGCTAAGCCTGCCACGTCTGGGGCAGAGCTGCAGCGGAGACGCCTTGCCCCAGCCCACCAGGCTCACGAGGCCGGTGGGCGGACATCCATAATGAATCGACGGGTCGACCCGCCTGAAGCAGAGCCCTGAGCGCGGATGAGACTGAAAGAAACCACGCGCGAGCTGCTCACCCGCCTCGGTGCGGTGGCCCCGCAGCGCTTCGTTCTATTCCTCAGGGGCGGGCTCCGCTACGTCGAGATCGGCCGCTGGATGCGGTCGCGTGGCTACAGCGTGCCAATCAGGGTCGACCGCCGGGAACAGCTCTTCGCCCTGGCGGCCGCGGAGCTCGCGCATCGCAAGGTGCTCTACCTGGAATTCGGCGTGTGGCGCGGCGACTCGATGCGGATCTGGGCGGGCCTGCTGCCGCGCGACGCAGTGCTGCACGGCTTCGACAGCTTCGAAGGCCTGCCCGAGCCCTTCACCCACAGCGCACGTAAGGGAACCTTCGCAACACACGGCCAGGCGCCGCAGATCAACGATCCACGTGTCAGCTTCTTCACCGGCTGGTTCGAACAGACGCTGCCTGCTTACCGCCCGCCAGACCACGATGCGCTGATCATCAGCATGGACGCAGACCTCTATTCCTCGACGATCTTCGTCCTTCGCTCCGTGCGCGAGTGGATCCGGCCCGGCACCTTCATCTACTTCGACGAATTCCACATCTCGGAGCACGAACCGCGCGCATTCGATGCCTTCGTCGCAGAGAGCGCGCTGCGCTTCCGCCTGCGTGCCGCCGACCGATCACTCACGCACGTCCTGTTCGAGTGCTCGGCGACTGACCGGCCAGGCACCCTCGGCAGCGGCAGCGGCCCATCGCTACCCTAGCGCCATGACCAAGATCGGATACGCGGCGATGCTCGAGCAGTTCCACCCGACCGACCTGCTCGACTGGTGCGCCCAGGCGCAGAGCGCCGGCTTCGATGCCGGCTTCCAGGTCAGCGAGCACTTCCAGCCGTGGACGCCGCAGCAGGGCAACGCCGCCTTCGCCTGGAGCTTCATGGGTGCCCTCGGCCAGCGCACGTCGCTCCCCTTCGGCACCGCCGTGACCTGTCCGGGTTTCCGCTACCACCCCGCCGTGATCGCCCATGCCGCCGCGACGCTGGGCGCCATGTATCCCGGGCGCTTCTGGCTGGGGCTGGGCGCCGGCGAGGCGCTCAACGAGCACGTCGTGGGGCCGCATTGGCCGGAGGTCGGCGTGCGCAGCGCCATGCTGTTCGAGGCCATCGAGATCATCAACAAGCTGTTCAGCGGCAAGGTCGTCAAGCACGCCGGGACGTACTTCACGCTCGAATCGGCCAAGCTGTACACCCGGCCGGAGCAGCCGGTGCCGGTGTACGTCGCCACTGCGGGCCCGGTAAACGCCAAGCGCACCGGCAAGTACGCGGATGGGATCATCACCGTCGGCGCGGCCGACGAGAAGATCGACATGCTGTGGGACAAGTTCCGCGAGGGTGCACGCGAGGCCGGCAAGGACGCATCGGCCATGCGCACACAGCTGCAGGTGCACGTCAGCTGGGCGCCGACGCAGGCGGAGGCGGAAGAGCAGGCGCTCAGGGAGTGGCCGACCGGCGGCATGCCGTTCCCCAAGCAGGACATCAAGAACCCCGAGGACTTCGCCAACATGGCGCAGCTCGTCCACCTCGAGAACTTCGCCAACCGCATGCTCATCAGCGCCGACCTCGACGAGCACACCGCGCAGATCCAGAAGTTCGTCGACATGGGCTTCGACGAGATCTACCTGCACAACGTCGGGCGCGACCAGCCCGCCTTCATCTCGACCTTCGGCGACAAGGTGCTCCCCCGCCTCAGGCTTTCCTGAAGACCGATGCGCCTGTCGGATCAGGAGGCACGCCGGCGCTTCGCCGCGGCCCGCGTCGCGCGCCTGGCCACCGTCCGGACCGATGGTCGGCCGCACATCGTGCCCATCGTCTTCGCGGTCGAGGGTGACCGTCTGTGCTCGATCGCCGACCCCAAGCCCAAGCGCGGACCGGACCTGCTGCGCCTGCGCAACATCGCGGCGAATCCGGCCGTGTCGCTGCTCGTCGACGAGTACGACGAGGACTGGAACCGGCTGTGGTGGGTCCGCGCCGACGGCACGGCGCGCGTCATCGAGGAAGGGCCGGATCGAGACCTGACCATCCGGCTGCTTCAGGCCAAGTACCCGCAGTACGCGACCTGGTCGACGCCCTTTGGCGCAGCCATGATCGTCGGAGTGGAACGCTGGGCGTCGTGGGCGCTCGCCGGATCAGCCGTCTGAGGGTGAGGGCTTGGGTCGGGCTCACGCCGGAGAGGCCACCGGAAGGCCGAGCGTCTGCGCGGCATCGATCATCCGCCGGTCATAGGTGACGAGCATCCCAAGGGTGTCGCCCAAGGTCATCGCGGTGGCGAGGTGGATGGCGTCCAAGGACCGCAGCGTTAATGGCTGGAGAAGAGCCGCCGTCTCGAGGATATCGTCGTCCACGGAGACGAGTTCAATAGCCGAGAGGAGTCTTCTGAGGTTTTCGAAGCCATCAGGACGATATCGGCGTACCGCTCGGACCACTTCCAACCAGAGCAGCCTGCTCGAGGTACGTTCCGGCCAACTCTCGAGCCAGCGCATCAGCACCGTTGATTCTGGCTCGTCCAGAATGAGCTTGAGAAACGCAGAAGAGTCGAGATACACGCCGGCCGAACTCACCGAAAACGTTCTTCTCGAAGCTCATCGAGCATCCGGGAGATTGTGGGCTGACCCGGCTTGGGCGGCAGAGGCCGTGCCAGCCGCAAGAGGTCACCGGTCGCAGGACGAACCTTGCCCTCGGCTCGCAGTCGCTCGAGCGTCGTGAGCCGCCGTGCGGGGATCATCTGAGCGACAGGCTCGCCATGTTGCGTGATTTCGAGCGATTCGCCGGCTTTCACGCGTTCAAGGTACTTACTCGCATTCTGACGCAGCTCCCGAACGCCAATCCTATCCATCCGCTTCCCTTCCAGCAGATTCTGGGCGCGGCTGCACTGGAATCGGCTCGACGGGAACGAGTCGGGCCAGCACCGGTCCTCGCATGGTCAGTTCCACTGACTCGCCCGCCTTAACACGGTCGATGTACGTTCGCCCATTCCGTCGCAGCTGTGTCACGCTGATCCTCTCCATGTGCAACATGGTAGCACACTATCCGGCTGGGGCCGAGGACCATCCAACTCAGTGGCCAGCTGAGCCGGAATGAGGGCCGTTGTAGAGGATCTTCAACCCTCTGGCAATGAGGAAAGGCAGACCGTTGGCCATCCACATCGCGGCCGATGCAAGCAAGGGCACGACCGTCGGATCCAGGAGCGCGGCCACGTACGCTTGGCACCCCGGGCAAGAAACTGGCGGCTAGCGGACGCGCTCCGACCGTGCATGTGTCGGTCTCAGCCGCGCTAAGCGAGTCCAGCGGGCTGGATGCGCCATTCGCAGCCGAAACGCACGCTCAGAAGGACGCCTGCGCTACCGCCCGACCGATTTAGCGCGAATTGCACCGACATCTGACAAGTCGCGCGCATCCGACTACTCGACCGCCTCGAAGACCGCCGCGATTCCCTGTCCCACCCCGATGCACATCGTCGCCAGCCCGTACCGCGCGCCGCGCCGACGCATCTCGTGCAGCAGCGTCGTCGCCAGGCGTGCGCCGGACGCTCCCAACGGGTGACCGATGGCGATGGCTCCCCCGTTGACGTTCGTCTTCTGCGGGTCCAGGCCCAGCTCGCGCATGACCGGCAGCGCCTGCGCGGCGAACGCCTCGTTGAGCTCGACGAGGTCCATGTCGTCGACGGTCAAGCCGGCACGCGCCAAGGCCAGCCGCGAGGCCGGAATCGGTCCCAGGCCCATGGTCGCCGGGTCGACCCCGGCCACGGCGGAGGCCACCAGCCGCGCCATCGGGCGCAGGCCCAGCTCGCGAGCGCGAGCCTCGGAAGTGACGAGCAAGGCGGCAGCCCCGTCGTTGATTCCGGAGGAGTTGCCTGCCGTGACCGACCCCGAGGCATCGGCCTTGAACGCGGGCTTCAGCTTCGCCAGGTCCTCCAGCGTTGCCTCCGGTCGCGGATGCTCGTCGCGGTCGAAGGTCGTCGTCTCTCCACGGCGACCCGCGGGAACGTCAATGGGAACGATCTCATCCGCAAAGCGACCGGCGGCATGGGCGGCTGCCCAGCGCTGCTGCGACTGATAGGCGAAGGCATCCTGGTCTTCGCGCGAAACGCCGCATCGGTCAACGACGTTCTCGGCCGTCTCGCCCATCGAGTACGGGTAGTGCGCATCGGCGAGGCGGGGGTTGGTGAACCGCCAGCCCAGGGTCGTGTCGTACATCGTCTGCTCGCCACGCGGAAAGGCGGCCGATGGCTTGGCCATCACGAATGGCGCGCGCGACATGGACTCGGCGCCGCCCGCCACGAAGACGGAGCCATCGCCGAAGGTGGTCGCATGGGCCGCGCTCACCACCGCCTGCAGGCCGGAGCCGCACAGGCGATTGACCGTCTGCCCCGGGACGCTCACCGGCAGGCCGGCCAGGAGCAGGGCCATGCGCGCGCCGTTGCGGTTGTCCTCGCCCGCCTGGTTGGCGGCGCCCAGGATCACGTCGTCGATCTGCTCCCCGTCCAGGCCGGTCCGATCGATCAGCGCGCGGATGACGTGCGCCGCCATGTCGTCGGGACGGACGGCGGCGAGAGCGCCACCGTATCGCCCGAAGGGCGTGCGCAGGCCGTCGATGACGACGGGCGTGCGTGCCGGATCGCGCTGTGGCATGGTACCGATGCTAGCAGGGCGCGAGCGGGACCGCGCCGTCGCCTCCAGGTTCCCGGTTTGCAACGGCTGTAGGCAAATGACGGAGAAGGCCAGTCTCCTGGCCGTTACTTGCGCCGGCTGTCGGCAATCAGCGATGGAAGGGCCGATTCGGGTCCTCTCGAGGCCTTTCAGCGTTTTCCCGACGGCTTCCTCCGGCGTTTGCCGACACCAGATGCATTGCGGTCAGACGTTCAGGCCGACCGGTGAGCCGGATGCGTGGCGGCCACCGCCTCGAGCAGGCGGCGTGAGGCCGCGGCGACCTCGACCACGGCGTCGTTGAACGCCCCGGTGTTGGCGCGACTGGGCTGCCGGTAGCCGCTGACCTTGCGCACGTACTGCAGGGCGGCGGCCGCGATCTCTTCGTCAGACGCCGGCTCGGCACCGGTGCGCAGCGTCTTGATGCTTCTACACATGGAGAAAGCGTATCAGGGTGCGGCCTCTCCCTCAGCCACCTCCGCATGGAGACCCTGATTGATTGCGACGGGACCGGCCTGCCGCAATTCATCGACGAGTCGCTGCCGTCGCTCGAGGCGCTGAACCTCCGCTGACACGAGACCGGGACCGCCCGTTCCCATTCGTGACTGATTTGGTTACGAATGACCATGCGGCACCCTGCGAGCCGTGTCGGCGTCCTACCGCTCGGCCAGCAGCTCCTCGAGCGAGTCGATCACGCGGTCGGCCGCGGAGACATCGGTCTCGGCAAACTGCGGGACCGCGATGCAGGTCAGCCCCGCCGCCTTCGCCGCCGCGATGCCCGGCGCGGAATCCTCCAGGGCGAGCGCGTCCGAGGGCACGACGCCAAGTCGCAGGCAGGCTTCCAGGTAGAGATCGGGCGCCGGCTTCGGCTCAGCCACGTCCGCGGGCGTGACAATCACGTCGAAGGCGTCCGACAGGCGCGCCGTGGCCAAAGCTGCGTCCACCAGGTAACGCGCCGAGTTTGAGGCAAGACCAAGTGGCACCTGTCCGCGCAGCCGCTCGACCAGCTCGGCGGCACCGGGTCGCGCCAGCACTTCACGCGAAACCTCGGCGAGCATCAGCTCGTGCATCTCCTCGATGAGCACCGTACCGCGCTCCAACGGCACGCCCAGCCGCTCGGCGTAGTAACGGCCGCTGAAATCGACGCCGGTGCCCATCACCGCCAGCTGATCCTGACGCGTGAATTCCTGCCCGTGGCGCCGGAACAGCTCTGCCTCGGATCGCAGCCACAGCGTCTCGGTGTCGAGCAGCAGCCCATCCAGGTCGAAGACCACGGCCCGATACCGCCCGGGCAGCTCCTTGATCACTCCCCCGGCTCAAAGAAGGACCCGCCGCGCTCCGCGAGGGAGCGCAGCAGCGGCACGACGCGATATCGCCCGTCGGGGACAGCTGAGTGCAGCGCGTCGAGGGTGCCCACGACGTGCGCCAACCCGATCCGCTCGCCCCATTCCAGCGGACCCGACGGGTAGTTCGTCCCGAGGCGCATGGCCGTGTCGACGGATTCGGGCAAGGCGACGCCCTCGGCCACGGCGGACGCGGCCTCGTTGACGATCGTGGCCAGGATGCGGGCCTGCACCGCCTCACCGGTGAGTGGCTCCATGCTCGGTCCGTCCGGCCGGTGCGTGATGCCGGGCCACGCGGGGCCCCGTGAGCCATCGGCCTGATAGCCGTAAAAGCCACCCGACGACTTGCGACCCAGCCGTCCGGCGTCGACGAGCATGCGCTGCAGGGGATGCGGGCGGTAGCGCGGGTCGTAGAAGAACTGCTCGTGCACGCTCTGGCTGACCGCGAAGTTGACGTCGAGACCAATGGCGTCCACGAGCTCGAACGGACCCATCCGGAACCCGATGCCGCGCATGGCGCCATCCACCTGCTCCACGCTGGCCAGGCCCTCGCCGACGATGCGCAGCGCCTCGAGGTAAAAGGGGCGTGCGACACGGTTGACGATGAAGCCAGGGGTATCGGCGGTGACGACCGGCGTCTTGCCCAGCCGCTGAGCTGCGGCCGTGGTTCGTTGGACGATCTCGTGGTCGGTGGCGGGCGCGGCGACCACCTCGACGAGCTGCATGAGCGGCACCGGGTTGAAGAAGTGCATGCCCACGACGCGCCCCGGATGCTGCGTCTCGGCCGCGATGCGCGCGACGGGCAGCGACGAGGTGTTCGTGGCCAGGATGGTCTGCTCGGGCGCCGCCGCGTCGAGGCGGCGGAAGGCCTGGCGCTTCAGCTCGAGGTCCTCGGGGATCGCCTCGATCACGAGATCCGCAGCGGCGATCTCCTCGAGGTCACCGGTGCGGTGCAGGCGGCCGAGGGCGGCCCGTGCCTCGGCGTCGGTGAGCTGCTCCTTCTGGACCTTGCGCGCCAGGAAGCCGGCAATCAGGGTGCGCGCCCGCTCGAAGGCACCCTCAATTGGATCGTGGACCAGCACCTCGAGGCCCGATTCCGCGGCGACCTGCGCGATCCCGGCGCCCATGGTGCCCGCGCCCAGGACGCCGATGCGGCTGATCGCGGTCATTTGCCTTCGAACCGCGGCTCGCGCTTCTCGCTGAACGCCTTCACACCCTCAGCATGGTCCGCGGTGCGGCCGGCGAGCTCCTGGAAATCCGCCTCCTTTGCGATGCTGCTGGCGAGCACGTCGTCCTCGGCGGCGTTGATCAGCTGCTTGGCGTAGCCGAGCGCCTTGGTCGGGCCGTGGGCGAGGCGTTGTGCCAGCTCGTTCGCCGCCTGCTGGAGCTCCGTTGCGGGAACCACCGCCACCACGAGCCCAGCGTCCGCGGCGCCCTTTGCTGTCAGCGGCTCGCCGGTGAAGATCATCTCCGTGGCAGAGTGCCGGCCGAGCGCCCTGACGAGCGTCCTTGTCGCGCCGGAGTCAGGTACCAGACCGATCTTGACGAAGGCCATGAGGAAGCGTGCCTCCTCGGCGGCCACGATGAGGTCGCAGGCGAAGGCGATGCTGGCGCCCGCACCGGCGGCCACGCCGTTCACCGCGGCGATCACCGGCTTGGACAGCCCGCGGATGGCGGTGATCAGCGGGTTGTACTCCGTCGTCAGGACCCGACGAAACTCGCGCTCGTTTGAGCCGCCACGCAGGTCGGCCCCGGAGCAGAAACCGCGTCCCTCACCGGTGATGACCACGGCTCGCGTCGCGTCGTCCTTGGCGGCAGCCTTGAGGGCGGTGAGGAGCTCATGCCGCATGGTGGCGTTCAGCGCGTTCAGGCTGTCCGGCCGGTTGAGCGTGATCGTCGCGACGCTGTCCGTCGTTTCGTGGCGGATGGTCTCGTACGCCGGCGTTGTCTGGGCGGCTGCGGGCACGGGCCGATTCTACCCGCAGCCGTGAGCCGCGCGACCTTATTTATAGCTCCCGGTGTTACGAATAGCGGCAGGGGCACCCAGGGCCGTGTCAGAGGCGTGCTCGCGGTCCTCGATGTGCACGGCCGGCATGTATCGGATGGCCAGCAACCACGCAGCCGCGGCGGTGACCAACAGGATGATGAAGATCCAGCCGAGGCCACCGGCCAGCGCGTCGCGGACGGTGGCCAGCTCGGCAGCTGGGATGGACCCGCGCGCCACCGGGTCGAGGATGGAGCTGGCCCGCGACCCGACGGCGGAAGCGAGGATGGCGCCCATCAGCCCGGTCCCGACCGCACCGCCGATCGTTCGGCTGAACTGCACCAGGCCGGTCGCCTGCCCTCGCTGGCGCCACGACACGACGGTCTGGATCGAGACGAGCAGCGGTGTCGTCGTGAGGCCCATGCCCAAGCCGGTGACCGCCGCAGCCAGCGCCGAATACCAGAGCGGCTGTATCGGTGCAGCCTGGGTCAGGAGCGCCGTGCCGGCCACCAACAGCCCGGCGCCGACGAGCACCACCGGCCGTGAGCCGAACCTGAGCATGGCGCGGCCGGCGATGATCGATCCGATGGGCCAACCGATCGACATGGCGCCCACACCCAGGCCTGCCTCGAGCGGCGATCCACCGTGGACGCCCTGGATCACCGGCGGCAGGTAGGCGGTCAGCCCGAACATGATCACGCCGGCCAAAGTGCCTATGCCGAGACCGGCGGCGACGATCGGTCGTCTCATGAGAGCGATATCGATCAACGGCTCGTTGGCGCTCACCTCGTTGCGGGCAAAAGCAAGCAGCAGGACGACGGCAGCAACCAGCAGGCCAATGGCCATCGGCGCAGCGAAGCCCACGCGACTCCCCTCCGAGACACCCAGCAGCAGCAGCGCGATACCGCCGGTCAGGGTCAGGGCACCCAGCCAGTCGAGGCGGTGCTCCCGATGCTCGACGTGCTCGTGCAGCACCAGCCCGATCAGCAGCGCGGCAACCAGCCCGACCGGTACGTTGATGTAAAAGACCCAGCGCCAGCCGACGGTGCCCGTGATCAGCCCGCCCAGCGCCGGGCCGATGATCGCCGACACGCCCCACACGCTGCTGAAGAAGCCCTGCATGCGCGCCCGCTGCCGCGGCTGAAAGATGTCACCCACGATGGTGAAGGCGATCGGCTGCACAGCTCCCGCGCCCAGCCCCTGGATGGCGCGAAAGATGATCAGCTGCAGCATCGACTGGGCAACGCCGCACAGCATTGAGCCACCGACGAAAAGCGCGAGACCGATCATGAAGATCGGCTTGCGGCCATGGACATCGGCCAGGGTGGAGAAGACCGGGACCGTGGTCGTGGCGGTCAGCAGATAGGCGGCGAAGACCCAGCCGTACTCGGAGATCCCTCCCAGCTGACCGATGATCGTCGGCATCGCCGTGCCGACAACGGTCGAGTCGAGCGCGGCGACCGCGATGCCGGCCATCACGCCGGCAGTCACGAGCAGCTGCTCGCGCGTAATCCCGCGCTCGTGGTCCGGGGGCATTCACCGATTCTAGGCGCGCGGCTCCATCAGCCTTCGACGGTGCACATGTCGGTGGTGGTCGCGCTATCCAGCTCGGAGTCGCCTGCTGAGGCCGACCTCACCCGAATTCACGCTCGACGACGGCCGCCTGGGCGGCCGCATCGGTCATCTGAGGGCGTTACCGCGACCCACACCGACATATGCGAAGTCGAGCTGGGCTACAGCGCGATGGCCGCGCGTCCCTGTTCAGCCAGCGTCTCGACGACGACCCGCAGGTTGGCGAGCCACTCGTCGTGGGAACGGTCGTGGGACCGGTCATGCGGCGAGCACGTAGAAGCTGCCCACATCGGCGAAGCCTGCGGCGGTGTAGAGATGCTGCGCCGCGGCCCGTTGCGGCCCGGACTCCAGGACGCACGCGTAGGCGCCGGCCATCGCGGCTTCGGCGAGCACGCAATCCAGCAGTGCGGCCCCGATCCCCTGGCCGCGAGCCTGATCGGTGACCACGAGCTCAGGTATCCAGGCCTGGGGCGACAGGGTGAAGAACGGCTCGCGCAGCTCGAACGTGCAGACGCCGACCACCGACCCGTCAAGCACCGCGACGCGCGAGGCGTTCCCCGCTCCTCGCAGGTGATCGACGAACGTCCGACGCACCGCATCCATGCGCTCTTCGGACGGCACCGGCACGCCGAGCTCGCCCAGCAGACGGGTGACCGGCTCGAAATCGTCGATCACCATGAGCCGCAGCTCGACGTCAGCCGGCGCAGGCACTCCGCGGACGACGACCGGCCGCAGCTGGAAGTGCTTCCCCGACTCCACGAAGCCAAGCGACTCGTACAGGCCGCGCGCCGCGACATTGGCGGCGCCGGTCTCGAGCATCATCGAGATGCCCTGGCGCAGGCGCCACTCCTCGACGCAGGCCTGCACCAGCGCGCGACCGATCCTCTTCTCGCGGAAGGCGGGCCGCACGTACAGGTCGCTCAGCCAGCCCTGGAACCGGGCGAAGCCCAGGCGGCGACGGAAGCGGAAGATGACGATGCCCACCGGCTCCCCATCCGCAAGGGCCAGGAACGGCGCGGCATCCACCGACCGGAGCAGGGCGTCGTACCGTCCTCGGTGCGCCTGCGCATCGGTCTCGGGAAGCTCGTACAGCTCGCGAACGAGCGACAACGCCAGCCCAAAGTCGTCGCGGCCGAGCGGTCGCAGCTCGACGCCGGGTGGCGTCCTGACGGACAGACCACCGACCGCGCGATCGGGGTTGCCCAGGTTCATCGGCCAGTGAAGTCGGGCGTCCGCTTCTCCAGGAAGGCCGACATGCCCTCCTTCTGGTCCTCGCTCGCGAACAGGAGATAGAAGAGGCGGCGTTCGTGCGCCAGCGCGTCGGTCAGGGAGGCCTCGTAGGCGAAGTTGACGGCCTCCTTGGCGAGGCGCAGCGCGACCGGCGACTTCTGCGCGATCTTCGCCGCCATCGCCAGCGCATCCTCCACGCACAGCTCGTCGGTGGTGACCTGTGCGACCAGGCCGGCCGCCTCCGCTTCGCGGGCGGTGATCGGCTCGCCGGTCAGGATCATGTGCATCGCCTTGGATTTGCCGATGGCTCTTGTGAGTCGCTGGGTGCCGCCCGCGCCCGGGATGACCCCGATGCTGATCTCCGGCTGCCCGAACCTGGCTGTCTCTCCCGCGATGATCAGGTCGAGCGTCATGGCCAGCTCGCAGCCGCCACCCAGGCACCAGCCGTTGACCGCGGCGATCACCGGCTTGCTGATGCGTCGTACGCGATCCCATTGACCGATGCGGTTGCGCTTGAGCATCTCCATTGGGCTGGCGTTCGCCATCTCGCCGACGTCGGCGCCCGCCGCAAATGCCCGCTCGTTGCCGGTGACCACGATCGCGCGCGTTCCGTCGTCTGCGTCCAGCGCTTCGAGCGCGTCGCACAGGGCGTCCATGGTCGGGCCGTTGAGCGCGTTGAGCTGCTTCGGCCGGTTGATGCGGACGAGGGCGGTGCGCTCCTCGGCCTGGCGCTCAACGAGGACGAGCTGCTCGTCGGTCATCGGGTGACCGTTCCGGCCCAAATTGTCAAACGTTGGTGCAGTGAGCACGGGATGTTGAATCGGTGGCCCGCGGCATAAATTTCCACAGGTTCAGGGGTGCCGGTGGGGTCGAATCGGTGCTTGGTGCTCACCAGACAAACATTTGGCCGATTCAGGGCGGTCACGGCGGTCACGGCAGTCACTTCGCTCCCTCCCACGCGGCAGGCAGCGGTGCGCCGCATACGCCGCAGAAGCCATGCGCCGCGGGCAGCCCTGAGGCACCGCAGCGTTCGCAGGTGCGCGGGAAGGCCTGCATCCAGCGCAGCTCGTCGTAGCGCGGCGGGCGCTTCTCGTGGAAGGCTGCGACCGCCTCCTTCGTCTCGTCGGCCGTCGAGTGCACCGCCAGCCAGTCGCGGGCATGGGTGATCGTCTGTGACCAGACGAGGTCGCGCCACCAGTTGAGCTGTGCCTTGGTGTAGCGCAGCGCCTCGGGCAGCTTCGAGCGGAACTTTCCGGCGAGGTCGGCGACGCAATCGTCCAGCTCGCCGCGCGGCACGACACGAGACACCAGTCCCCACTCGAGCGCCTGGGCAGGCGAGATCTTCTCGCACAGCATCACGATCTCGCGTGCACGCCGATCCCCCACGACCAGTGGCAGCCACTGCGTCGCGCCGCCGGCCGGCACCGAGCCGTGCTCCGGGCCGACATGACGGATATAGGCGTCGTCGACCATGACCGACAGGTCGCAGGCGAGCTGCAGCTCCTGGCCACCGCCGACGGCCACGCCGTTGATGCGGGCGATGGTCGGCTTGCCGATCCCCCGCAGGCGATCGTGCATCTCGATGAACGCGCCCATCCAGCGCCAGTACTGACCGCTGACCGCGCCCATGCGTGCCTGCTCGTCGAGATCGGCGCCGGTGCAGAACGCGCGCTCCCCGGCGCCCGTCACGACCACCACGGCCACAGTGTCGTCCCACGAGGCATCCTCGAAGGCGCGCGCCATCTCGCGCAGCGTCAGGAAGTCGAAGCAGTTGAGGACTGCGGGACGGTTGATGGTGACGGTCGCCACGGCCGTCTCGGGCGACTTGGCGTAGCGGATCCGCTCGAAGCCGAGATCGTCGGGCGAGGACGGTCGCGGCGCATCGAGCTCAGGCATCGGTCACGCCATCTTCGGCGATGAAGAGCACCACGCCGGCCTGGGCGAAGGTGGCGAGGTCGCGGCCGCTCTCTGCACCGGCATCGGACGCCACGGCGGCATCCAGATCGGCCCGCGAGTCGAAGAACATCTCGGCCATCAGGTGGAACCGCGGGTGGCGCGGGCCCATCGAGATCGGCGAGGTCAGGCGCAGTTCGCGGAGGCCTGGGTAGCGTCGCACGATGGGCGTGTGAACGTCGTGGTAATGGGCATCGAAGGCGGTCGGGTCCTGTGGCTGGTTGTACAGCGCGATCAGTCGAACGGCCACGCTACTTGTTCGCGAAGTAGTCGGCGTTGATCTGGATGTACTGGACCTGGTTATCGGGCACCGCGTCCTCGGCGAAGATGGCGGTCACCGGGCATTCCGGCTCGCACGCGCCACAGTCGATGCATTCATCCGGATCGATGAAGAACATCGCGTCGTCGTCGGTGGCGTGGATGCAGTCGACCGGGCAGACGTCGACGCAACTCGCGTCCTTGACGCCGATGCACGGTTCGGTGATGACGTAGGTCATAGCGTCTGGCGATTCCTCGTGGTTTGGCCTGCGACGGTACGCATCTGAGTCTACACCGATGCCGTGGCGCGCTCCGATCGCGCCACAGGCGTCGACAGCGTAGATGCGGGCCTGCTCACGTCCCGGCCGATGTCACACTGTGCGCCATGAGCCAGATCACGCTGACTGCCCGGGGACCTTTCTCCCTCGCCGCCAGCACCCGCTTCCTGGAAAGCTTCACGCCGGCCGCCTCGGTGCAGCGCGTGTACGACCTGTCCGAGCCGTCGAGCGTGGAGGCCATCGAGAGACGCGCCGAAGCATGGCGTCCGTATCGGACCTGGGCGACCGTGCTGCTGCGCACGAGCCTCGAGGAGGCGACCGGTGAGATCGCAGGACCTCGCCGGCGTTCGGCCTGACCGATGCCTGAGCTGATCGTCGCCGCCATCACGCCACTGCGCGACGGCGGGTCACGACTGGATGAAGGGGCCATTGATCCGTACGTCGCCTTTCTCGAGTCGCATGGCGCGAACGGCGTCTTCGCATGCGGCACGACCGGGGAGGGCGTGCTGCTGACGCTTGACGAGCGGCGCCGCGCGGTGGAGGCCTTCCGCGGCGCCGTCAGTGGCCGCCTGATCGTGCACGCCGGCGCCCAGACCACCGCCGACACGGTGGCGCTGGCGACCCACGCACGAAAGATCGGCGCCGATGCGGTCGCCGTCATTCCGCCGCCCTACTTCGTCCTCGACGCAGACGCGCTGACGGCTCACATGGTGGCTGCCGCCCGTGCCTGCGCACCGCTACCCTTCTACGGCTATGCCTTCGCGCCGCGTTCGGGTTATCCGCTGCCGGTCGAGGTCGTGCAGCGCATCCGCCAGGAGGTCGACAATTTCGCCGGCCTGAAGGTGAGCGAGTCGCCGTTCGAACAAGTTGAGCCGTACCTTGAGCTTGGGCTCCCGGTCTTCGTCGGTTCCGAACCGCTCATTCCGGCGGCACTCGCGGCGGGGGCGGTCGGCGCTGTCTCCGGCATGGCCGCCGCATTCCCGGACGTCGTCCGCGCCGTCGTCGACGCGCCCGATGCCGCCGGCGCGGCGTGCCTGCGCTCAGTGCGCGACGCGCTGGAGGCAAGCGGCCAATTCATCGCATCGGTCAAGCACGTGCTCGGGCGTCGCGGAATCACGGTTTGCCCGGACATGCGGGCGCCGTTGCGTCGATTGACCGATGCGGAGGCGTCCGCCCTCGACGCCGCGCTGGCGGAGCTCGACCTTCCGAGCGCCTGAAATGAAGATCCGGCTCGTACGGCCCGCGGAGTTCGCCGCTGCGGGCGACCTCATCGTTCGTGCGTACCGCCAGCTTCCGGACGCGTTGGCAGCCGCGGGGTATGAGCCTCGGCTGCGCGACGTGGCGGCCCGCGCTGCCGTCGCCGACGTTCTTGTCGCGGTCGACGACGACGGTTCGCTGCTCGGGAGCGTGACCTACGTCCCGGGTCCCGGACCGCTGGCCGAGAGCGATGACTCGCACGACGCACATATCCGCATGCTGGCGACTGTTCCCGAGGCGCAGGGCATGGGTGTCGGCCGAGCCCTCGTCAAGGCATGCATCGAACGAGCGCGTGCCGCCGGGAAGCGACGCGTCCTGCTCAAGACGAGAGGGTCGATGGCCGCGGCGCATCGGATCTACGAGAGCCTGGGCTTTCGGCACGAGCGGTCGCTCGATGGAAAAGGCGGAACCGTTCCACTGCTCGGCTACGCGCTCGACCTGACCTGATCTACGAGTCGAGTGGCTCTCCCGCGGCCACGCCGAAGCCGGCGGCGATCGCCCGCTCGTCGCCGGGCGCGAGGGCAGCGTCGTTCATCTCGAAGCGGCTCGGCGGAGCGGCCGCGACCAGGCGTGCGATCTCGTCGTCGTCGAGCTCGTAACCGAAGCGAATGGCGGCCACGTTCTCATCGGTGAAGCGGGCGGGCAGGGAGTCGCGGATGGCTGTCTCGTTGAACTCGATGCCGGCCAGGCGCAGCAGCCGGCCCAACGCGATCATGTTGCCGAACAGCTCCTTGCCGAAATGCTGCGAGCCGAGCGACGCGAAGGGAATCTGCTCCTGCCCGTCGCCGCCCAGGCCGAGATCGGTCACCACCTTGCGGCCGCGGATGCGCAGGTGTCCCTTGTCGGCAAGCTTGAGCATGATGTCCGCCTCCTCGACCACCGGATTGGCGATCGGCGCGTCGTCAAAGATCACGAACGCATCGGACATCGAGCCGCGGACCGACGAGTCGTAGTCGAACAGGATCGTGACCTGCTTCCCCATCCTGGCCAGCAGCGCGCCCATCACGCCCGCGATGACGCGAACGCCCTGGCCACCCACCCCGTCGAACGCAATCGAGGTCGCCATTACTGGACCGATGCCTCCGGGTCCGCGCCCGCTTCTCGCAACGCCGCGTCGAGACTCATCTCCCGCTTTGCCACGCGCAGCTTCAGGTCGGAGGGCAGCTTCGACATCAGCGCCGCCTTGCGTTGTGACTCGGCGCGTCGCCGCGCCTTGTCGTCGTCGCTCGGGGCGCCACTCGCTGCTTGGCTCGGCGGCTCGGTGGCGCCGGCCACGCCCGGCGAATCGGTGGCAGAGGTCAACGGCGCAGCCGGCTGCGGCGGCAGCTCAGGGGAACGCCCGTTGCCGTTGCTCGCGGCGGTGGCATCGGTCTGCAACGGATGCAGGACGCCCAGCTGGAACGGCTCGAGGTGATCGGCTTCCTTGGGGGCTCGCTTGTAGGTCTTGCGATAGAAGTTGAGCATCTCGTTGGCGCTGGCGAAGCCGATGCGGCGGCCGTTGTTCTCGATGCACTGGCTGGTGATGTCAACGAGGCTGAAGCCGTCGTGCTCGATCGCCTCGCGCATGGCATTGCGCATGTGGAGCTGGTGGTAAACCGTCGTCTTGGCGTACAGCGCATGCGGCGACGATCGCACGATGGCCTGCAGGTTGATTGGCGTGTTCGGGTTGCCGGCGGGGCTCGACAGGGTCTTGGTGCCGGTGGGCGTGGTGGGTCCCGTCTGGCCGCCGGTCAGGCCATAGATTTCGTTGTTGTTGCACAGCACGGTGACCGATGCGTTGCGGCGGATCGAGTGGATGAGGTGGTTGCCGCCGATGCTCGCCGTGTCGCCGTCGCCCGCAACCACGATGACGTGCATCTCGGGACGCACCGTCTTGATCGCCTCGGCGATCGGCAGGGTGCGCCCGTGAAGGGTGTAGACGCTCTCGAAGTTCAGGTACGAACCCATCCGCCCGGTGCAGCCAATGCCGGTGACGATGATGGTGTTCGTCTCGTCGAGTCCCAGCTCGTCGAGCACCATGGCGAGCTGCATCATGATCGTGCCGATACCGCAGCCTGGGCACCAGATCGTGGGCAGCAGGTCGGTCTTGATGTGACGCTTGTAGCCGAGCTCGGCCAGCGGAGCTTCAGGCATGGACCGATGCCTCCGCTCGAACGGAACGCGGGCGACTTGCGCTGGCCGCAACCATCGGCCAAGAAGACGAGGCCCGCTGGCCGCGGGTTGCCCGGGGCGCAACCCGCAGGCAAGAACGGGCCGCACGGACGCCCTCGCCGGGCCCAACCTGGCCGTTGGTTGCTCCCCCGCCAAACGCCACCGTTGTGGCCACTACCCGATCCCCAGT
>JBBSHF010000017.1:0-28533 GCA_038253355.1 Candidatus Limnocylindria bacterium | reverse complement strand
GACGCCGGCCTTCGCGGCATCCTCCGCCAACAGCTCGAGCGCCTCGTCACCCTCGGCGGTCGCTTGGATCAGCCCGATCAGCCGGCTGACCCCCAGCTCGGCAAACTGCTGCAGCAGCTCCACCCGGCCCTGGCCCGTCCGCGCCCAACGCGGCTCGCCCCACCAGGCGTGCACCGAGACACTCAACGTCGCCGGATCGCGCTCGATCTCCTCGCAGCGCGCGCGGATCACCGGCAGCGCGTCGCGCAGCTCATCGGGCGACATGCCGTCGAGGTTCAGCTCATCTGCGTAGCGCGCGGCGAGCCGCCAGGTCACTTCTGGCCCGTTGCCGCCGACCATGATCGGCATGCCGGTCTCCTGGATCGGCTTGGGCTGGTTGATCGCCTCGCGCACGCTGGCGTACTCGCCCTCGTACGTCGCGCGCGTCGTGCGCCCGTGCTCGAGCATGCGGCCGATGATCTCGAGCGAGTCATGCAGCCTGCCGAGCCGCGAACCGATGGACGGGAAGTCGTAGCCGTAGGCCTGCCACTCCTCGCGCTTCCAGCCGGCGCCGATCCCCAGCTCCATGCGGCCGCCTGAGATTGTGTCCATGGTGCTCGCCATCTTGGCGACCAGCGCCGGATTGCGGAATCCGGTGCAGATCACCACCTGGCCGATGCGCACCCGCTTGGTTGCCATGGCCAACGCCGACAGGGCGGTGAACGATTCGAAGGTCAGCTCGTCGGTCGGCTTCGGCACGGTATGGAAGTGGTCGAAGAGCCAGATCGACTCGAAGCCGAGCCGCTCGGCCTGCTGCGCCACCGCCACGGTGCGTGCCCACGCTCGCCGCGGCTCCCAGCCGTCGTACTCACCGGTCCATCCCTGGGGCACGATCACCCCGATCTTCATGCGCGCTCTCCCTGCGGATCTTCAGGCCCTGCTGCCGGCCCCGGCTGGGCGATAGCGTCCGGCGTCTCGTCGGAAGCTCGCGGCGCGGGCGGCGCGGGATAGATCTCGTTCAACAGCACGTTCAGCGCCGCGGCAACGGGAACGGCCAGCAGGCCGCCCAGGATCCCCCACGCGCTGAGGCCAACCAGCACCGCCAGGATCGTCACCACCGGGTGCAGGTGCACGGCTCGGCCGATGACGATCGGCATCACCAGCTGGTCCTCCACCTGGCGAAGCACGATGTAGAAAATGACGATGGTCAACGCCAGCCCCGGCCCACCATGCGTCAACGCCACGACCGCCGCGAGCGCTCCGGCGATCAGCGGACCGATCAACGGGATGATCTCGAGTACGCCGCTGGCGATCCCGATCGCCAGCGCATACGGCAGGTGCAGAATCGGTCCCAGGACGATGTACACGACCAGCGCCACCAGCGCGATCAGCAGCAGCTGTCCACGCAGCCACTTTCCGAGGACGACATGGACGCGATCAGTGATGGCCAGTGTCCGCGGCCGCCGATGCTCGGGCACGAAGCGCAGGATCAGCCTGCCCACCTGCGGCCAATCGAGCAGCAGGTAGAAGGTCACGATCAGGGTCAGCACCGCCTGGAGCGTGACGTCGGCGACCGCGCCGGCAAGGTGCAGTGCATCGCTCGGGGTCCGCAGGACGCCGGAAAGGGCGACCTGCACCTGTTGGGCCATGTCGCTGACCGAGATGCGGGTCGTGCCGATCGCCAGCGTGTCGCTGCCGAGGACCTGGTGCAGGGCGAACGCCACCGCATTCGGTCCCTGCTGCCCCAGCGTCTGGAACTCCGCGGCGACAGTTCCCCCGAGCACGAACAGGCCGATGCCGATGAGCGCCAGCGCCGCCACGTAGCCGACGACCACGATCAGCCGGCGCGACAAGGCAGTGCGACGCACCGCGGCGTCGATCGCCGGCTCGAACGCATACGCGATCGCGCCTGCCAGCACGAACGGCACCAGGACATCACGCGCCAGCCACACCACGATGGCGAGCGGCACGAGCAGCCAGCGCAGGGGCGTCGCGGAAGCCTGGTCGCTGTTCATCGCACGATCATCTGGGCGCGTTCGGGGCCGACGCTGACATGGCTGATCGGCACGCCGGCCAGCGTCTCCAGCCGTTCGACGTAGGCGCGTGCCGATCCAGGCAGGTCGGACCAGGCGCGGCAGGCGGTCGTATCGGCCTGCCAGCCGGCAAGCTCCTCGTAGATCGGCTGCAGGCGAGCGTAGAGGACATCCGACGCAGGAATGGTCCGCAGCTCACCGCCGCCCAGCGGGTCGCGGTAACCGACGCACACCGGTATGGCGGCCAGGTCGTCGAGCACGTCGAGCTTGGTCAGCGCAATCGACGAGTAGCCGGCTAGCGAGACGCTGTAACGCACCGTCACCGCGTCGTACCAGCCGCAGCGCCGCGGCCGACCGGTTGAGGCGCCGTACTCCATGCCGCGCTCGCGGAGCCGCTCCCCGCTGGCATCGGTCAGCTCGGTGGGCAGCGGGCCGGCCCCGACCGCGGTGGTGTACGCCTTGGCAACACCGAGCACGCGATCGATCGACACTGCCGGCAGGCCCGCCCCGAGCGACGCGCCGCCTGGAATCGGCGAAGATGAGGTCACGTACGGATAGACGCCCCAATCGATGTCGCGCATCGTGCCCAGCTGCCCCTCCAGCAGGATGCGCTCACCGTCGCGCAGCGCGGCGTCGACCATCTCCTGGCCGTTGACGACATGACGGCGCAGCCGCTCACCGGCCGCCAGGTAGACATCGGTGATGACGGCTTCATCGGTCGCGGCCGCGATGGCATCGGCCATGGCGTCGTCAGCGCCAGCGCCAAAATACCCGGTCACCAGGCGCCGGACACGCGCCAGGGCGGTCGACAGGCGCGCGGCGAAGAGATCGGCCTCCATGAGGTCGACCATGCGGATGCCACGTCGGGCCACCTTGTCGACATACGCGGGACCGATGCCGCGCGAGGTGGTGCCCAGCCTGGCGGAGCCCCGCTCGCGCTCCTCGAGCTGGTCGATCAGCACGTGGTAGGGCATCACCAGGTGGGCGCGGTCGGAGATGAACAGGTTCTCGCAACCGATCTCGGCCGTGCCCAGCGCCTCGAGCTCGGCGACCAGCGCCGGGGGGTTGATCACCACCCCGTTCCCGAGCAGGTTGCGCGTCGCCGGGTAGAAGATGCCCGATGGGATCAGGTGCAGCTTGAAGTGGCCCTGCGGGTTCATCACTGTATGGCCGGCGTTGTTGCCGCCCGCGTAGCGGATCACCAGATCCGCGTCGTGCGCCAGGTAGTCGACGACGCGTCCCTTGCCCTCATCGCCCCACTGGGCGCCGACGACTGCGATGACGGACATGGAGCGGCGGACCTCGGGTGCGCTGAGAGGCGATTACGCCCGCTCGCGCACCTTGTCGAAGCAGCTGCTGCAGTAGACCGGGCGGTCATTGCGCGGCAGGAACGGCACGAGCGCCTGGCCGCCGCATTCCGCGCAGACCGCCGCGTGCATCTCGCGCTGGCCGCCGCCTGCTCCGTTGCTGATCCCCAGCTCCCGATTCTGCTTGGCCACCGCACGGCAGCTCTGGCAGCGCTGCGGCTCGTTGACCAGGCCCTTCTCCGCATAGAACTGCTGCTCACCGGCGGAGAAGACGAAGTCCATCCCGCAGTCTCGACAGCGGATGGTCTTGTCGGCGTACACCCTACCCTGCCTCCTGTGACGCACGCCCAGCCCTTGTTTGGACGGTGCTGGTCGTTACAGCGGCCGAGTGTACACGCGCCCCCACCTCGATGTGCGCGATCTGACCGATTCAGTGCTTGCCCGGTCGAGATCAGTCAATAGGCCGGAACCCCCTCGCGCGCAGCCACGGTGTAGAAGCGCGTGTTCGCCTTGCGGAACTGGAGCGGAACCTCGCCGATCGGACCGTTGCGGTGCTTGGCGATCTTGGCCTTCACCAGCTCGACCTCGGCATCGGGATTCTGGTCCTCCGCCCGATACAGGAAGATCACAACGTCGGCATCCTGCTCGATGCTGTTGTGGGCAACGATCCCGTCGGCAATGAAGTTCTGGGTATCGAGAACGGTCGCGTCGTACACCGGGCGTTCCCCAAGTGGCTCGATCCCGTCGACGCGATCCCAGAATAGATCGCTCGTTGCGAGCTCCTCCAGCCCGGGGTTCTCCACAACCATAGCCAGCCGTTGCAGGCGTGGCCGGCTCGGGGAGTGCCGATAGAAGGTGCTACCGCAATAGCTCGTCCCGACCGCAGCCTGCAACTCGCGCTCGATCATGTCACGCCCGCTCATGGCGACGCGTACCTGCCGCCACACGTCGAGCGGAATCGTGTCGACGTTCGGATTCGAACGGATACCTTCGAGGCGGCGGCGAGCGAGTGCTGCCTGTTCGCCCCGCGCACCGTGGACGCCGACGAGATCGAGGAACCGAACCTGATCCGCGACGCCAGAGACATCCACGGTGTAGCCCTGGCGGTGCCCGTTCGCAGGAACCATCTTGAGCCGTGAACGAATATCGAGTCGCAGAAGCAGTGACTGCACGTCCCGGGCGAGACGCCCGCTCGTGGATCCGTAGTAGAGGCGAACAGGGACGGCGCGACCGAGCGTCACCGACCCATCGGTCGCCCAGAGATGCCGCAGGAAGAGCGCGATCTGCTCCTCAGGAAGCGAGAAGACACCAGCGGGCAGGAACTTGTCATGCGTCCGCTTGCCGTAGATGCCCAAGCCGTCGAGCCAGGCGACGATGGGGTTTCGGCGTCCTCGCGCAACATGCTGAGGCGCCGGCAGATACGAATGCCACCAGTTCCTCTGCCGAACGCGGCGCGGGGTCACGCCGAAATAGCGGGCTGCGCCTTCGACGGCGTCAAGGTTGGCCGGATCGCCGCTGGTGTAATGCAGTGGCTGCCGAGCAACCACGCAGCCGTCGCCGATCATGTGAGCCAAGAGAATGATCTCGGCGTTGGCCCACTGTCTTGTCTCTGAGGGCTGGCCGACGCGCCGTGGCACAGCGAGTCTGGTTCCTGGCTCCAACTCATCGAGCGACTTCCAGCCATTGAGCGTCAGGAAGGGGTGATTGGCGCTGGCCTTGACCTCCCTGCCTGATGCGAGTCGCAGGCGATAGACGGCCTTTGTCCCGCTCGGGAAGACGTGGGTCATCGTTCGTGGCACGAGACGCAACCGATCGTCGACCGACCAGACCGGGATGTTCCGCTCGCCGCGCGCCAGGAGCTCACCGAGCTCCACCTCCGCACCTGTATCAGCGCGAAGCACGCGCGTGTCCGCGGTAAGGCAACCCGACTCACGAAGGTCGGAGAGGCGTGGCTCGGCGCTGCCACGCTGTTCGACGCCACGCGACAGCTGTGAGAGCGCCAGCACCGGCACCTTCAGCTCGCGGGCGAGCTGCTTCATGCCGCGGCTGATCTCGCTGACTTCCTGCACCCGGTTGCCATCGCGCGAAGGCGTGGAGGCCTGCATCAGCTGCAGGTAGTCGACGATGATCAGGTCGAGCCCGTGCTGCTCAGCTTCCAGCCTTCGCGCCTTGGTGCGCAGCTCCATGACGGAGAGAGCCGGCGAGTCGTCGATCCACATGGGCGCCGCGTGCATCTGGTTCATGACCTGTGCGATCTTCGACCAGTCCGTCTCGTCCACAAAGCCGGTCTGCAGCGGCCGCGGGTTGATCCCCGACTCGGCGGAGAGCAGCCGCAGCGCCAGCTGCTCCTTGCTCATCTCCAGGCTGAAGACCCCGACCCTCTTTCCTTCGCGCACGGCGGCGTGCTGCGCGATGTTCAGCGCCAGGCTCGTCTTTCCGACCGATGGACGGGCTGCCAGGACGATCAGGTCCGATGGCTGGAAGCCGCCGAGCAGCGCATCGAGCTGCGAGAGCCCGCTGGGAATGCCCAGGATCTGTCCGCGGTGCTCGTGCAGGTACTCGAGCCGGTCATACGCCTGCCCGAGCAGCGTGGCCAGCGATTCGAAGCCGCCGACCGTGCGGTGCTCGCTGATCTCGAACAGGATCGCCTCTGCCCGATCGATGGCGACCTCTGCGTCATTGGCCTCCTCGTAACCGACCGCCGCGATCCTGCCTGCGGCACCGATCAGGTTGCGCAGGACCGCCTTGCGCTCGACGATCCGCCCATAGTGCTCGACATGGACCGCCGTGGGCACGGCGTTCATCAGGGTGGCCAGGTAGGCGGGCCCGCCAATCGGCTCCAGGCGACCGCGCCGCTCCAGCTCATCGCCTAGCGTGACAAGGTCAATTGGCTCGCGCTGCGCGTGCAGAGCCAGCATGGCTTCGAAGATGTCACCGTGCTGCTTCCGATAGAAGTCGACGGGTCGCAGGAAGTCGCCGACCCTGAGGATGGCATCGGCATCGATCAGAATCGAGCCGAGGACGCTCTGCTCGGCCTCGAGCGCCTGCGGCGAGAGCTTCTGGAGCGAAGCGTCGCCAGGCGGCACCCCGTATCCGTTTCCCGGAGCCATGGTGGTCGCGATCGGAATTCCCTCCTGGTCTGTGTCAGCCAGACCATTGTCACGCGCCGGTTGCCGGTTATCCGCAGACGTTGTGGACAGAACGGCTCCGACCGGGGATTACCCATCTGCCGCTGTGGATGCGATGCCGAAATCACCCCTGGCCGAGCACGAACAGATTTGTTCGCGCGTGTGACAGCTCTGCTGTCGCGACCGGCGCGGTCTACGCCTGCTGAGCACGGCGGAGCAAACGGCGGTGCCGCTGGAGTGGGCCAGGGCTGATCAAACCGACAATTGAGCGGCGGGTGAGCGCCGCGGGCGCTCCCCACCTGTGACGACGCAGCGCCGGCTCAGCCCTGCACAAACGGCCCCGAGTCCACCGGTGGGTCACGGCGCTCGGCGAGCGTGTTCCAGGTGTCCCACTGCTCGAGCACCAGGCCGTCGGCATCGAAGCGCAGGTTTGAGGTGCCGGCGAAGGTGACGTCGGCGCCTTCCTCGCGCATCGATGCCCACCACGAGATCGCCGCCCGCTCGCCATCGACGATCGGCGACGCCACCCAGACGCGGGGTGACTCCTCTTCGCCGAAGACCTGGCTGACGTACCGCCGGACGCCGTCGCGTCCCCGGTACGGCGCGCGGAACGGCTCGGTCGAGAGCAGCGCAGCATCGGCGTACAAGGTCAGCACCAGCTCGCTGTCAAGTGCCTCCCAGCCACGTCGCCACGTGTCGGCGCGCGGCCACATCGGTCAGCATCGGTCTACTCTTGCGCCACAACCGTCACCAGGACGACCGCGTCGACGCCGGCGATCAGCCGCACGTCCGCTCGATGATCGCCGAGCGACTTGATGGGCTCGCGCAGATGGATGTCGTGGCGGTCGATCTCCACGCCCTGCGCAGCCATGGCCTGGGCCACTTCTCGGTTGGTGACGGCCCCGAAGAGACGGCCCTTCTCGCCGGCCTTGACCGCGATCTCGATCTTCATCTCGCGCAGCCGGGCGGCCGTCGATTCGGCATCGCTGCGCACCGCGCGCTCACGCTCTTCGCGCTGGTCGCGATGACGCTCCCAGTTGGCCACGCTGCCCTTGTCGGCGATAGCCGCGGCGCCGGTCGGCAGCAGGAAATTGCGCGCGTAGCCATCCTTGACGTCCTTCATGTCGCCCTCGCGGCCGATACCCTTCACGTCGCGCTTGAGGATCACCTTCATGCCCGCGTCTCCTTTTCATTGATCTCGTCGCCCGACCCGATGCCCGCTCGCGCACGTCGCTGACGCCATCGGCCCAGGAGGCCCTTGAGCGCCTGCGGATCGCGCATGTGGCCATATCGCTCCAGGAGGTCGGGCAGGTTGTCCCTGATCTGGTCGTAGCGGCTGCCCAGCAGGCCGCGCAGACTGGCGAGGTCGCGGTCGAGGTCCGCCGTGCCGTTGCGCGCCCGGGAGGCGTGCTCCTCGCGAACATCCGGCGGGGCGTTCTGGATGAACAGGTCGAGCGCCAGCAGCAGGACGGTGAGGTCGTCCGCCTGACCGATGATCGGGATCGCGTCCGGGATGAGGTCAATCGGCACGACAACATAGGCCAGCGCCGCGGCCAGCAGGCCCTTGAGCGGCAGTGGCGTTCGCGGGTCGCGCGCGATGCCCCACACCATGCGCGCGTAGGTGGGCAGCTTCCAGACGAGGCGGGCCAGGCGCAGGTAGCGCCATCGGCCGGGCAGGTTCAAAGGATCTCTACTCCAGAGGACGGAAAACGATGGGCGCCGATGATAGCAGAGCGGCCCGTGGTCATCGGTTTGACATTAGAACAGGTGTTCTGCTAGGGTCGTCTCAGCCGCAGAGGGACGCGACCGTGACAAGGCACGACGTCGAGCGCAAACAGAAGATCCTGGAGACGATCGCCCGCACCGTCGCGCAGCGAGGCTATCCACCGTCCGTGCGCGAGATCGCTGACGCCGTCGGGCTCGCGTCGACCTCCGCCGTGCATCATCACCTGCTCGCACTGGAGCGCGACGGGCTGCTGGAGCGCGGCTCACATTCCTCGCGCGCGCTGCGCCTCATCGGGCGCAGCGAACCGGCGCGACGTCGCGTCGCCGAGCGTCGCGTCACGCCATTCCGCATGCCGCTCGAGCAGAACCCGCTGACCCTTCCGGTGCTCGGCGAGATCGCCGCCGGCCAGCCCATCGAGGCGTATGCCGACGCCGCGGAGACCCTGGAGGTGCCGCGCTCGATGCAGGCTCGCGACGGCTCGTATGTTCTTCGCGTCCGCGGCAAGAGCATGATCGACGCGCTCATCGACGACGGCGACTATGTCGTCGTGCAGCCGCAGGCCACCGCCCACGATGGCGACATCGTGGTCGCGCTGCTGGAGGACAACGGCGTCACCCTGAAGCGCTTCTTCCGCGAGAAGGACCGCATCCGTCTCCAGCCGGCGAACGCCAGCATGGGGCCGATCTACGCCACCGACGTGCAGGTCCAGGGCAAGGTCGTCGGCGTCATCCGCAAGCTCTAGCGCGCATCGGCGTTCAGCAGCAGTGGCGGCAGCGCGGTTATCCCGACGCGAGCTCAACCGCGCGACGCTCGCCCGCCAAGGCCTGCTGGCTCCCATTCCTTCCGGCTCGATCGCCGATGCCGTCGCTCGCGCAGGCTCGCTCCAGGCACAGCATCCGGAGTGGCCGCCCGTCGCGCGGTGGACACGAGCCGGGGATCGCGCGATCACCGGCCTGCCGCAGGCCATCAGCGACCGATGCGTCGTGCGCACGGCACTCATGCGGATCACTGTGCACGTCGTGGCCGCTACCGACTTCTGGCCGATGTCGGCCCTGGCCCACCCCTGCGCCGCGCCCAGTTCCGGTCCTTCTTCAAGGCCGATGCCATCGTCTCACCGCTCGGCAGGCGCCTCACCTCGGCACATGCCGCGGTGCGCGCGGCGCTCCACGAACGGCCGCTTCGCATCCGTGACATGGACGCCATCATGGCTGCCGAGCTGCCCGAGCTGGTCGGCCAACCGAATCGGATGTTCTGGCGCCACATCGCCGCCAGCATGCCGCTCGTCCACGTCCCGTTCGACGGCGAGGGCTACGGCCGATCACGCTATGCACTCGCCGACGATTGGCTCGGTGCCCCGCCCGATGCCCTCGACGAAGCCTCGGCGCTGCGGCACGTGACCGAGCGCTATCTCGCGGCGTTCGGCCCGGCCGGCGTCGATGATCTGATGGCCTATGCGGGTCGCCGCGGCTCGCCGGCGCGCTGGAAGAAGGCGCTCACCGAGCTCGACGAGCGCGTGACGCATTTCGTTGACGAGGACGGCCGCGAGCTGTTCGACCTCGCCGACGCACCGCGACCCGGCGCCGACGCCGACGCACCCTCCGGCCTGCTCGCTCGATGGGACAGCCTGCTCCTGTCGCACGCGCCGGCGCATCGTGATCGGGTGATCGCCGAGGAACAGCGTGCGGCCGTCTACACCAAGAACGCTGACGTGCTTCCCACCTTCCTGGTCGACGGCATGGTCGCGGGCACCTGGGAGATGGACATCAGCGACCAAACGGCGAGCGTGACCCTCAGCCCGTTCCGCGCGCCAACACGGCGAGTCTGCGCGAGCCTCGAAACGGAGGCCGATCGGCTGCTCCGGGCCCTGGCACCAGACCATCCCCGGCAACACATTCACGTGAGAGTGTGAGTAGCCATGGCCAGGGCTTTGCGACGATTCTCATTCACAGGCGCGGTCTCGTCCCACACGGAAACACCTCCGCGACAATTCCGATTCACGGGAGCTGGCGGAAACCGCATCTGCCCATGCCAGCGTCCGTGCACATTCTCGTGTGAATGGGCGGGGAGAGGGCCGTGACGCGCACGATCCTGCACGCTGATCTCGACGCGTTCTACGCATCGGTTGAAGTCCTTGACGACCCGTCGCTGCGCGGCCGGCCGGTGATCGTGGGCGGCGGGCCGAACGAGCGTGGCGTGGTGAGCGCCGCTTCCTACGAGGCACGGCGCTTCGGCGTCCATTCGGCGCTGCCATTGCGCACCGCTGCCCGGCTCTGCCCGCAGGGAGTCTTCCTGCCGGGTCGGCCGGATCGCTATCGCGAGCTGTCGCGCCAGGTGATGGCCATCTTCACCAGCCTCACCCCGCTGCTCGAGCCGATCTCGCTCGACGAGGCCTTTCTCGACGTGACCGGCAGCGTCACGGCCCTGGGTGACGGCGAGACCATGGCGCAGCGCATCAAGGACCGGGTGCGCGACGAGGTTGGGCTGGTGGTCAGCGTGGGCGTCGCCACCAACAAGCTGTGCGCCAAGGTCGCCTCCGACCTGCGCAAGCCCGATGCGCTGGTGGTGGTGCCGCCCGGCGAGGAAGCTGCCTTCCTGGCGGACCTTCCCGTGGGGCGGTTGTGGGGCGTCGGCCCGCAGGCGCGCCAGGCGCTCGCAGAGTACGGGGTGACGACCATCGGGCAGCTCGCCGCGCTTTCGGACGCCACGCTGCGGCGCCGCTTCGGGCAGCACGGCGCGGAGCTGGCGGAGCGGGCGCGCGGCATCGATCACGCCTCGGTGGTGCCGTTTCAGGCACCCAAGAGCATCGGTCACGAGCACACCTTCGACCGCGATACACAGGTGCGCTCACAGCTCGAGGCGACCCTGCTCGACCTTGCCGAATCGGTCGCCAGCCGTCTGCGGCATCACGACCTGGCCGCCGCTGCGGTGCAGCTCAAGCTGCGCTACGAAGGCTTCGAGACGCTGACCCGCCAGGCGCCTCTCCCGCACCAGGTCCGCGAGAGCGAGCCGCTGTACGCCGCCGGGGTGGCGCTGCTGCGCCGGACGCTGGTCGGCGGCCGCGGGGTGCGACTCATCGGCCTGACCGCCATCAACCTGACCGACGCACAGCAGCTCACCCTGTTCGACGGTCAGCCGCGCAGCGAGCGGGTGGCCCAATCGCTCGACGCGGTGCGCGAGCGTTTCGGCGAGGGCGCCATCACCCGCGCCCGACTGCTGACCGAGAAGCCGCGCCGCCGCTTCGACTTCGGCGAGAAGCCGACAGGGCTTGACGAGTAGAACACCCGTTCGGTATGATTCGCACCTATCAATAGAACGCCTGTTCTAGGTGCCCGCCTCAGGCCAGGAGATGCTCCAGGAGGAGCCATGGCATTGACCAAGATCACCCCGGTCGAAGCTCGCGTCCGCTGGGATCGACTCGCCGACCGTCCGCAGCGCATTCGCTGGGCGGGCCAGAAGATGGGCGTGGTAGCGCTGGCAGCTGTGCGCGATGAGCGGGCAGCCTACCCCGCCGAACGCGGCCCACGGGTCACCTACCTGCTCCAGACCGATGACGGTGGACAGGCCTCGCTCGTCTTCGACGGCCGACGTCGTCGCTGGTTCGTGGACGCCATCGACCGAGCCGCCTGAACCCTGTGGCTGCGCTGCCCTGACGCGTGCGGCCGCGTGATGCGCGGGGTGCATCGCGACGGGCCAGCGGGCGGTGTTTGGCGCGGCGTGATGCGCGGGGGGCATCGCGCCATGCCAGCGGGCGGTGTTTGGCGCGGCGTGATGCGCGGGGTGCCTCGGGCCAGGCCAGCGGGCGGTGTTTGGCGCGGCGTGATGCGCGGGGTGCATCGACGCAGATGGCCCGTACAATCTGCCGGCCATGACCGATACCGCCAAACTGGGCTCACTGGATCTCCGCGAACTGACCTCGCAGCTTGCCAGCCGTGAGCCGGTGCCCGGAGGCGGAAGCGCTGCCGCCTTCAGCGGTGCGCTGGCCGCCGCGCTGGTTGGCATGGTCGCGGAGCTAACGCTGGGCCCGCCAGCCTACGCCGAGCACGGCGACGCCATGGTAGCGGTGCGCGACCGCGCTGCCGAGCTGCGCGTTGAGCTGCTCGACCTCGCCGAAGCCGACGCCGCCGCGTATGACGCGGTCGTTCGCGCGCGGCGCCTGCCGAAGGAGAGCGACGCCGAGCGCACGGATCGGGCCACGCGGCTGCGCGCCGCGATGCTCGAAGCCGCGCGCATCCCTCTGTCAACGGCGCGCGCCGCACGCGAGGTGCTCGATCTTGCGGTGCGCATTGCGCCGATCGGCAATCACAACGCGGTCAGCGATGCGGGCGTGGCAGGGCTGCTCGCCGCCGCCGCCGTCCGCGGCGCGGTCCTCAACGTGCGCATCAACCTGCCCTACCTGCCGGCCGACGAACCATTGCGCCGCGAGGCTGCCGCCGAGATCGCGCAACTCGACGGCGCGGCGCAACAGGTCCTCGACGAGGTGCTCACCGCCGTCGACCTGCAGATCGAGCGGGAGGCGTGACGAGAACAGCATGACTGCGCGCCTGCTCGACGGTCGCAGCGTCGCGTCGCACATGTGGCGCGACCTTTCCGAGCGCGTGACAGCGCTCGCGGCTGCTGGCGCACCCGGCGGCATCGCCCCACGCCTCGCGATCCTGCGCTTCGACCAGCGCGGTGCCTCCGCGGTCTACGCGGCAAGCGTTGGCCGGGCGGCGCACAGCATTGGGGTCGAGCCGCTCCTCGTCGAGCCGCCGGAGGGTGTCTCGCTGTCCGACCTGGCGGCACGCATCGGCGCGCTGAACCGCGACCCGAGCGTGGCGGGTATCGTCATCGCCCAGCCGATTCCCGGTCACCTGGAGCTCTCCGCCGTCGTCGAGCTGATCGACCCTGCCAAGGACGTGGACGGCGCGACGCCTCTCAACGCCGGTCGCCAGGCGCGCGGCGACGCCCTGTTCGTTCCGGCGACCGCGCTGGCGGTGATGATGCTGCTGCGCCATCACGAGATCCCCATCGCCGGCCGTCGCGCGGTGGTCGTCGGCCGCTCGTCTGTGGTCGGCCGTCCGACTGGCGAGCTCCTGCTGAGCGCCCATGCCAGCGTGATGCTCACCCATCGGCGCACCCGCAATCTCGCCCGCGAGACCCGGCGGGCCGAGATCCTGGTCGTCGCGGCCGGGTCGCCGCGCCTCATTCGCTCGGAGATGGTCAACCGCTCGGCGGTGGTGATCGACTGCGGTATCAACGTCACCGCGGCCGGGATCGTGGGCGACGTCGACTTCGAGGCGGTCCGCCCGGTGGTCAGCGCCATCACGCCGGTACCCGGCGGAGTCGGCCCGGTGACGACCATGTGCCTGCTCGAGCAGACCGTCGCCGCCGCGGAAAACGCCGCAGCCGAGCGCTCCGAGGCGCTGGCGCGCTTCAGCATCGGCGCCTCGGACCGCGAGCCAGCCGCCGCGCGCGATTGAGCGTCAGCCGCCACGCGATTGAGCGTCAGCCGTCTGATGGCGCAGCCGCCGCGATGTCCGGCGCGATCATCGCCTCGACCGGCACCGAGCCGTCGATAAAGCCGAGCGTGCGCATGGTCTGGTAGCCGCTGCGCCAGCGATCGAGGTCGATCCGGCCGTTGCCGAAGCCGCTCTCACCATTCCATAGCTCGGCGGTCGCACGCAGCACGCTGAGCGCGGTGGCCGGATCCTCCCTGACCGTCGGCACCGAGCCCTCGGCGGCACTCACGCCTGCCTGCGGATCGGCGATCACCGCTGCCTGGGCGCGCGCCGTGGCCTGCACGAATCGCTGCACCAGGCCGGCGTCGGCGCTGAGCGTCGTATCGCCGGTGATGATCCCCGGCCCGGGCAGCGGCGCGATCTGGTCGATGGTCAGCTGGTCCACCGCGATCCCACGCCCCTTCAGGCGCAGCGGCTCGTTGTTGCGGAAGCCGGTGATCAGGTCGACGTCGCCGTTTGCCAGTCCATCGGCCTGGTTGAACTGGGGGTACTCACGGATCGTCACGTCGTCGGCGGTCAGGCCGCCGACGCGCAGCAGCGCCAGCAGCGCGGCCCATGACGAGCCGAACTTGCCCGGCGTCCCGATCTTCTTGCCCTTCAAGCCCGCCGGATCGGTCGGCACCGCGCCCGCCCGCCCGATGATCGCCACCGGGAAGCGCTGGTACAGCGTCGAGACGTATTTCACCGGGATCCCCGAGGTGCGGCTGATCATGACATCGGTCGCATCGGCCACACCGAACTGCGCCTGGCCGTCGGCCACCAGGCGGATGACATCGGGCGACTGCTTGAACTCGATGCTGACGTCCAGGCCTGCATCGGCGTAGTAGCCCTTCTGCTGGGCGAGGTAAAACGGCGCGAACTGGACGTCCGGCCGAAAGCCGAGGAGCAACGTCACCTTCGTCAGCCGATCCGACGCCGATGGAAGCTCCACCGGCCGGCTGCGAAACGGCGGTGGAAGAAGAAACACGATCAGGGCAGCAATCACGACCACGGCGATGATCGCGAGAATGATGCGGCGCGCAGACATCGGTCTTCCTTTTCAGTGGGTGATGAGGCGGCGCTCGACGAGCACGACCAGGCCGTAGAAGGCGAGGCCGATGACCGCGAGCGTGGTGAGCGCGACGAACATCAGCGGAGTGTCGAAGAGCCCCTGGTTGGCGATGTTGATGAGGACTCCCAGGCCGCTGCTGGCGCCTGCCCATTCAGCGACGACGGCACCGATGACCGCCAGCGTGACCCCCACGCGCAGGCCGCCAAAAATGACCGGCAGCGCCGATGGGATCTCGAGCCGGGTGGTCAGCTGCCGCGGCGTGGCGCCCAGGCTGCGCAGCATCTCGGCAAGCAGAGGATCAGTCGAGCGGATGCCGACCATGGTCGCGATGGCGATCGGAAAAAAGACGATCAGCGCACAGATCAGGACACGCGCCAGGAGGCCGCCGCCGAACCAGATGTCGAGCAGCGGAGCGAGGGCCAGGATTGGCACCGCCTGCGCCGCCACGATGTACGGCGACAGCACCCGCTCGATGAGCAGGCTCTTGCCGAGCGCCACGCCGGTCGCGATGGCCGCCACGGCGCCAACGGCGAAGCCGAGCACGATCTCGACGAGGGTGACCGCGGTGTGCTGCCACAGGATACCGCTGACGATGGCCCGCAGCCCGCGCTCGGCCACGACCTCCGGCGCTGGCAGGATGTAGTCCGGGTATCCGCCGACCACGGTCACCAGCTTCCAAAACGCCCCGAAGACGGCAAAGCTGAGCAGCGCGGCGCCGATGCGACTCACGATGCCACCCACGGCGACAGCTCCGGCGGATGCACCTCGGCCAGCGCGCGCCGCACCTCGGCTTCGATCTCCGCTCCCCGTCGCTCCCCGAGCAGCTCGATGCGTCGCGGCCGCGGCAGGTCGACCGCGACCAGGCGCGCGACGCGACCGGGTCGCGCGGTCATGGTCACGATCCGATCGGCGAGGGCAATCGCCTCGCCCACCGAATGCGTGACCAGGATCACGGTACGCGGCCGGTCGAGCCACAGGCGCTGCAGCTCGAGGTCGAAGCCCTCGCGGGTCAGCGCATCGAGCGCCGAAAATGGCTCGTCCAGCAGGAGCAGCGGCGGGTCGCTGATCAGGGCGCGGGCCAGCGCGGCTCGCTGCTGCATGCCGCCGGAGAGCTCGCGCGGGCGGCGCTCGGCCGACCCGCTCAGCCCGACCCGCTCCAACGCCTCACGCCCCCGTGCGCCGCGTTCGGCGGCAGCGACCCTGTCGAGGCTGAGCGGCAGGACCACGTTGTCGAGCGTCGAGAGCCACGGAACAAGGCGCGGCTGCTGGAAGGCGAGGCCGACGCGTCCGTCGCCGGCGTGCGGTTCCATGCCCGCGTCACCAAGACGCACGCGTCCCTTGGTCGGCGGCAGCAGCCCCGCGAGCACGCGCAGCAGCGTGCTCTTGCCGCATCCGTTCGGACCGATGATCGCGGTGAAGCTCCCCGGCTCCACGCCCAGGGTGAAGTCGCTGATAGCCTGCGTGCCGCCCGGAAAGGTGACGCCAAGCCCCTCGATGCGCACGGCAAGGCCAGGTGTCGCCGGGTCGCTTCGATCGAAGGTGGTCGCCACGTCCTGCTCCGTGCTTTTCGCATCGCGCACGGGGCGTCGCCGCAGGCGGGCTCGCCACCCATCGGCCGCATCGGCCGAACGCAGCAAGAGCGCCTCGGTCGTCTTCTCCCTTCCGGACTGTGACCGTCGGCCCTGTCTACCGCAGCCGCTGCGGGTCAGGTCGGCCCCATGAGCCTCGAAGACCGATGGGGTTCGCGGGCTGACGCTCGAGCCTCGACTGGCGAGACCTCGCGCCGACCGCCGGTGGGGACTTTCACCCCGCCCCGAAGACGATGATCATTCGTTCAATTGCGGCGAAGCCTGACACGCGCCGCTTGCCCGGTCAACTTCACCGAATGACGGGTGTCGCTATTCGACTACCCGTCTACTCCGCTTCGGCCGCGGAAGCGCGGCGGCCCGTGCGCGAACCGCGCAGCCATCGGTAGACGATGTAGACCGCCGCGATGGCGACCAGTGCGTAGATCACGTACTCGAATGGCCTGACCGCATCGTACAGGCGGCGGTAGTTTTCACCGAGCAGCAGACCGCCCAGCAGCAGTACGGCGTTCCAGGGGAGCGAGCCCAGGGCGCTGAACAGCAGGAAACGACCGAGCGGCATGCGCGCCACGCCCGCCGGGTAGTTGATCAGCGCGCGGACCAGCGGCACGAGACGGCCGAAGAAGACCGCCCAGGCGCCATATCGCGCAAACCAGGCATCGGCGCGGTCGAGGTCTGCGGGCTTGATGTGGACATAGCCGCCGTATCGGTCCAGGAGGGGGCGTCCGCCCCAGGCGCCGATCAGGTAGCCGGCCAGCGAGCCCACCACCGCCCCGAGCGTGGTGACCAGCAGCGCAACCAGGAAACTCCACGGCGCCTGAGTCAACGGCTCCAGCACCGAGGCATTCCCCAAGGATTGGGCGATCTTCCAGCCGGCCATCGGCACGATCACCTCGGACGGCACGATGGGCACAAACGTCTCCAGAGCGACCGCCACCCCCACCCCGGCATAGCCGACCACGTCATACAGCTGCAGGAAGAACGGAATGAGCGTGTGATCGATGAAGTCGAGCATCGCCTCAGGTTTCGAGGGTCGGACGTTCGGCTGTCGAGGCGTTCAGCCGCGCCGGGGTGGTCGCCGGCGGGCCGGCGGCGGGAGCGCTCTCAGCGGAAGGGGGCCGCAGTGGCACGGCAACGCGCCGCGGGGCCGTTGACTCGGCCGGGGTGATCGCCGGCTCCTCGGCGCGAATCCGCTCGTCGACGCGCAGAACGTGCACTGACACGATCACCGAGAGCAGCGCGCCGCCCGCGATCCAGCCACCGAGCACGTCCATCGGGAAGTGGGCCAGCAGGTAGATGCGGGTCAGGCTGATGGCGCCGATCAGGACCAGAGCCACGAGGTAGGCCACCATGCCCTGCTTCCTGTGCGGCGCCAGGCGCGCCACGCAGAAGGCGGCAAGCCCATAGAAGACGGTGGCGCGCAGCGCGTGGCCGGCCGGGAAGTCGGCGATGTGATCGAGCCCGATGCCGTTGACGTTGAAGATCGCCCCGATGAGCTGGCCGGGGTTGATGACGTTCGAGGAGGTGAAGTACTTGAGCGCCCACTCCATGGGGAAGGCGAGCGTGCCGGCGGCCAGGATGATCGCCAGGTCGCGGCGCCCCTTGGCCAGCGCCAGCAGGCCCAGCGCGGCAAAGCCGAGCGCCACGAACCAGCCGGAGCCCAGGGCGCTGATGCCCAGGAACAGCATGTCGAGCGGCAGCACGTGGGTGTGCACCCAGGCATGGAAGGCCGGCATCACCGAGCTCATCAGCCACTCCTCGGGCCGCGTGTGATCGGTCGTGCGCTTCAGCGTCACCAGCCAGAACAGGCTGGGCAGCGCGATCATGGTCAGCAGGAAGGCGGCGGCCGGGCTTGGCACCGCACCGCCGAGCCTGTCCTTGGCCTGGGCGCTGACCTGGAGTCGGCTCATGGGGTCCGGGAGTCGTCGCACGTTCGTAGTATAGGTTCCGTCCTCGCGTTCCCAACCGGACGGAAGTCCCGCGCAGAAAAAAGGAGCCACGCCACGAGCGACCTCGCGCCGCTGCAGCTCACCGGTCACGACCTGACCATCACCGACGTGGTCGAGGTCGCGCGTCGCGGCCGTCACGTGGGGCTCGGCGACGATGCCCGAGGGCGCATGGCCGCCTCGCGGGCCGTGGTGCAGCGACTGGTCACCGAGGGCGCCACTGCCTACGGCGTGACGACCGGTTTCGGCGACCTCGCCAACGTGCGCATCGAGCCGTCGCAGAGCGCCGAGCTGCAGCGCAACCTGGTGCGCAGCCACGCCGCCGGCGTGGGCGAGCCGCTGCCAGCGGAGGTGGTGCGGGCCATGCTCGTGCTGCGTGCCAACACGTTGGCCATCGGCTTTTCCGGGGTACGCCCCGAGCTCACCGATCTGCTGTGCGCGATGCTCAACGCCGGCGTCCATCCGGTCATTCCGTCGCGCGGCAGCGTGGGTGCCAGTGGCGACCTCGCGCCGCTCGCCCACCTGGCGCTCGTCGTCATCGGTGAAGGTGAGGCCAGCATTGACGGGGGTGCCATCCCGGGTGCGCGCGCCCTGGCCACCGCCGGACTTGAACCCATGGAGCTGCAGGCCAAGGAGGGCCTGGCGCTGCTGAACGGCACGCAGCTGATGGCCGGCATCGGCACACTGGTCCTGACCGATGGGCTGGCGCTGGCGCGAGTCGCCGATGTCGTGGGCGCCATGAGCCTCGAGGCGATGGAGGGGACCGCCGCGGCGTTCGCCGCCGCGCTGCTCGAGGCGCGGCCGCACCCCGGACAGGTCGCGGTCGGCGAGCACCTGCGCGCCTTGCTGGCGGGATCGCAGATCGCGGCGTCGCATGCGGCGAGCACGCATCGGCTGCAGGATGCCTACTCGCTGCGCTGCATCCCGCAGGTGCATGGCGCGGTGCGTGATGCGCTGGGCGAGCTGTCGCGGGTCCTGGTGGTCGAGATCAACTCGGCCACCGACAACCCGCTCGTCTTCCCGTCGGGCGAGGTGATCTCGGGCGGCAACTTCCATGGTGAGCCGTTGGCCATGACGCTCGACTACGCGGCGATCGCGCTGGCCGAGCTGGCCGGAATCTCCGAGCGCCGCACCGCGCGGCTGGTCGACGCGCACCTCTCCGGCCTGCCGGCGTTTCTCTCGGAGCACCCCGGCCTGCAGAGCGGGCTGATGATCGCGCAGTACACCGCCGCCGCGCTGGTGAACGAGCTCCAGACCCTGGCGCATCCCTCGTCGATCGACACGGTGCCAACCAGCGCCAACCAGGAGGACCACGTGTCGATGGGTGCCACCTCCGCGCTGCACCTGCGCGAGGTGCTCGATCGCGCCACGACCGTACTGGCCATCGAGGCCCTGTGCGCGGCGCAGGGCCTCGACTTCCGGTTGCCGCTGCGGCCTGGGCCCGGCGTGGCCGCGGCGCACCACGCGGTGCGTGGCGCGGTTCCGCATCTCGACGCGGACCGACCGCCGGCGCCGGACATTGGCAGCGTTCGGGACCTGGTGGCGTGCGGAGCGCTGCTCACCGTGGCGGATTCCGCGTGATACCACTGCCCGTGCCGGGCAGCGCCTTCTATTCTCATGAGGATGCGCCTGACAGCGCCTTCTATTCTCGTGAGGATGTGCGCCAGCGCGGGCACGTCCCCCCGCAGGCCGTGAGTCTTCTGGGAATGAGCGCCGGCATCGAAGTCCGCGCAAAGTCTTTGGAGAATGAGAGGGGGCAGGTGCGGGGTCGCCTGCCTGCGCACATTCTGCAGAGAATCGGTCAAGCGCCTGGGCCAGGGCTGCATCGGTGAGCGACCTCCGCTTCGTGCTGGTCGACGCCGACAACTTCGGCGACATTCCGGATCCGGCCGCGCCCGGCGCCCGCTGCCAGACCTGCGACTACTGGGAGCGCCTGGACGGCCACCGCGAGCGACGCGAAACGGGCGCAACCGGCGCAACCGCGGCGCACGATCTGAAGCGCTCGCGCCTGCTGGCCGGAGCTCGGCTGGCGGGCTCCTACGCGATGCTCGCCTACCTTGAGGGGGTCGCGGTCGGATATGCCCAATTCGGCCCCATCAGCGCCTATCCCCGGGCGCGGGTCATCCGCGACCGATACCCCGCACTCCCCAGCTCGCCGGCTCCGTGGGTCATCACCTGCCTGCAGGTCTTGCCCGGCGTCACGGACCGCGCAGCAACAGGTGGGTCGCTGCTCGGTGCCGTGTGCGACGAGCTGGATCGGCGCGGCATCATCGCCGTGGAGTCTTACCCCGATAGCGCACCCAATGGCTGGATACCCTCACCTGGCCCGGCGGCGATCTACGCGCAAAGCGGATTCGAGCTGGCTGCCGGCGACGAGCGCTTCCCGGTCTATCGGCGGGAGCTCACCGGCGACGGTGAGGGTGCCGACTGGAGCGACCTTCTGAGCCACACCGCACCCGCCGATGATGATGACGGCGCCTGGCCGCTCCCGCTTCCCAGGCGACAGGATGACGATCTGCTGCGACTTCCCACCAGGCCGAAACGTCCCAACCCGTTCGGCGAGGATTAGCGGTTCGCCGCGTGGCGTCGTGCAACCATGGCAGCATGATGGAGGGAGCCAGCCGGTCCAAGCTTGATCGCGAGTATTCGCGGCTCGTGCAGCGCCTGACCCTGGTGTTGCACGACAGCCACGCGGCGCAGGACGTCGCCGACGCGGCCTATCGGCGCGCTTCGCGACGTCGGGGTCAGCCCGAAGTCGATGACACCGGCGCCTGGCTGAACCAGGTCGGGCTGCAGCTGGCCTTCAAGGCTGGTCGGCACCGCCCTCGCGGGACCGATGCGTCCTGGGTGCCGCTCGAACAGGTCGGGCTCTGGTCGGCCCTCGCCTCCCTGGGTCCCAGGGAACGCGCTTCGCTCCTGCTTCACATCCTCGACGGCCGGAGCGCGGGCGAGATCGCGACCGGTCTCGGCGAAGCGAACGGCACCGTGGCCGCGTGGATCTCATCGGCCAGGGCGACGCTGCGAGAGGCCGCAGCGGACCTTCGCGGGCAGCTCGCGGTGCTCGAGCACGCGGCACCGGCGCCGCCACCCTCGTCGGAGCCCAGGCCGCGACGCAGGGCTGTCACATGGCTGCCCGTTGCGGCCGTGGTGGTGTCCGGGAGCGTGGTGGGCCTGTTCGGCGCGAGAATCCTGGGCAAGCCCTCGTCCGGCGCGGCCCCTGAGGCGTCACCCTCCGGGCCGGTCGTGACCGCGCTCGCGTGGGCGTCGGTGCCATTCGACAAGGACGCGTTTCTGACGGATCTCGCCGTCGATGGCGATCGGATCATCGCGATCGGGTCGAAGGCGGAACAGCCAACCGCGTGGTTCTCGGATGATGGCGGGGAGAGCTGGGAAAGCACGACCATTCCGCAAACACCGCCCGGGAAGGACACCATCGCGGATCTGCGCCTCGTCGCTGCACGCGGTGCGACCGTCGTCGCGATCGGGGAGTGGCGCCCGGCGAAGCAGGACGAGCAGACGGAATTCCAGCCGATGTGGCGCGGCTGGGTCTCCGATAACCACGGCGAGACGTGGACGCAGGTCGATACCGCGGCGAACGGCGTGGGCAAGAGCGGGGTGGTGTTCGACATCGCGGACACGCCATCCGGCTTCATCGCCCTGGGCGCGGACTACGCTCGCGGGACCCTCGTGGGATGGGCCTCCCCGGACGGCCACGCCTGGCAGCCGACCCAGCCTCAGGGCTTGCCACAGTTCCGCGGCAGCCAGATGTCCCTCGCAACCGATGGCAACCGGGTCATCGCCGGCGGCACGCGCGAAGGCCGCCGACCGCGCCCGGGGGTCTGGACCTCGACCGACGGCCTCCGCTGGCGTTCGATCCTCGAAAAGAGTGCGGAGCAGGGCAACGTGACCGACGTCGCGATCGCGGGCGATCGGCTGCTGGCGGTGGGCATGACCTTCAGCGGCAATAGCAGCTCAACCTCGACCGCGATGCTCTGGGAGTCGGCGGACGGGACCACCTGGCAATCACACGTGCTAGACCATACGCCGGGCTCTCAGGCCGGCAGCATCGCCACAGGGCCCCTCGGTACCGTGATCGCCGGCGTGGTGGGCACCGACACCGAGGGTACCTTCGCCCCGCGCGTCTGGTTTCTGCCGCTCGGCGCGACCAAGCCGATGGTACAGCTGCCGTCGACGCTCGGGGCCGTCATCGCGCTCCCGGACCGATTCGTCGCCATAGGCGGTCAGCGCATCCTCATCGGTCGACCGGCGCAAAGCGCCCCGGAATCGGCCGCGCCCACATCGGTCAAACCCAGCGGAGGCTGAGCCAGACCGCCAGGCTGCAATAATCGGCCGAGCTCAGCTGTTGTACGGGCGTGATGGGAGGAATTGCGCTGGTAAGCCATGTGGGCAATGAGCACCTCGCCGACGGCTTTGCCCAGGCAGTGGCTCCGCATTACACCGGGCTCGTGCGTCGGCTGACCGTGGTCATCGGGGACCACGAGGCGGCTCTGGACCTGGCCCAGGAGACCTACTTGCGCGCCTTCCGCGCCTGGAACCGCTTTGACGGGACCGATGTTCGCGCCTGGCTGCACACCATCGGCCTGCGCCTGGCCTTCAACGAGCGTTCACGCCGCAACCGCTGGCGCCAGCTGCTGCGCCCCCGGCGCGAGACGCAAACCTGGGTCACCGGCCGCGACCTCGACCTGCACGCTGCGCTGGCGGAGCTTCGTGTCGAGCACCGCGCGGCGCTGCTGCTGAACGTGGTCGACGGCTATACCCACGCCCAGATCGGCGAGATGCTGGGGGTGCCCGCCGGCACCGTGGGCAGCTGGATCTTCCGGGCCAAGCAGCACCTTCGCGTCGCGCTCGAGGACCAGACCGATGGATGACTTCGAGCGCCGCCTCGCCTCGCGGTTGGCTGTCTACGAGCAGTCGGCGCCCGCTCCCGACGCGCCTTCGCGTCCGGTCGCACGTCAGCGTCGGGGCCTGCTTCTCGCGCCAATCGCCGGGGTGGTGGTCATCGGTGTCGTCTTCGGCCTGGTCAGCTCCGGCCTGCTGACCGGCGTGCGCCCGACGGGCCCCAGCCCGGCGACATCGCCGAGCACATCCACGACTCCTGCTCCGGCGGCGACGCTCGCGTGGCAGGTCCACCGGTTCAAGCCCGGCGCGATCCTGCGCGCCATCACCGCCGTCGACGGTCGCCTCATCCTCACGGGCGCGACGAACGCGGCCGCCGCCTGGTACTCGGACGACGGCGGCGAGACCTGGATCAATGCTCGGGTCGAGACGACTGGCGTTCAGCAGCCCGCGTCGCTTGGGCCGGTTGCCGCTGCGAAGGGTCGGCTGGTCTCACTTGGCTCTGTCGCCAATTCACCGATCGGCCCCGACGCCGACGTACGCGGCGCGATCTGGATTTCCCCGGACGGCGGAGCGACCTGGCAGGTGGGTCCAAAGAACGCGCCGGCGATCACCGGCGCCATCGCCTCCGGTGGCCCGGGCTTCGTCGCGGTCGGGCAACGCTTCGGGGCGACCGCCGCGGAGGTCTGGACCTCGCCGGACGGACTGGGCTGGACGCAGGCACCCGCCGATCCCACCTTCGAGCATGCGGTGTTCAGCGCCATCGCCAGCTCGGCGCAGGGACTGACAGCGGTCGGCTATCGGCTGACCGATCCCGCGGACCCCTCCTCCCAACAGCCGGCCGCCTGGTTCTCGACCGATGGCCTGCATTGGACGGCCGCATCCCTCGGCACCGAGACAGGCGTCGTTATCGACGTGGCCGCCGACCTCTCGGCTGGCTTCATCGCATCGGGTTATCGCACCGATCTGAGCCCCGTCGTCTGGCGGTCGAGCAACGGCCGCGACTGGCAATCCGAGCCGATGCCGGCGCCGTGGATCGCGGGCAGCATCGCGACCGGTCCGCTCGGCACTGTCATCACCGGGGATCCGGGCGCTCCGGCTCAGCGCGGGACGGCGCGCGTGTGGTTCCTTCCGAATGGTCAGCAGGAGCAGTCCTCAGCGGATCTCGACCTGTGGTTCGGGGATCTCGCCGCCCTTCCCGATCGATTCGTCGCGACCGCCAATTGCGGACCAACCGCAGATTGCGCGGCCGACATGATCGTCATCGGGAAGCCGCCCGCAGCCCCGCAACCTTCACCGACGCCGTCGTCGAGCAGCTGGTCACGACGGCCGTTCCCGGAGCCCACCGCCTTCATCAACGACATGCTCGTGGCCGACGGCCACATCGTGGCGGTCGGTGGCGACAAGTCGGGACCCGCGGCTTGGACATCGAACGACGGATTGACGTGGAATCGGTCGAAGGTCGACCCGGGCTCGCAAGACTTCCCCGGCGGCAAGGGTGCAGGCTTGGGCTCGGTTGCGGCCAACGGGAACCATCTCCTCTCACTCGGCTCAAAAATGGCTTCGACCGGTCGGACAGCCTCCACCAGCCTCTGGGAGTCGAATGACGGGGGATTGAGCTGGACTGCAAGCCAACACCAAGTTCCGGGCTTTGCGAATGGCCTCGCGAATGTGGGCTCGGGGTGGGTGGCCGTCGGCCAAAGTGCCGCCGGGGGGGCAGCAGCATGGACATCAGCGGATGGGTCGACCTGGAACGACGCCCGGACCGACTCATCGTTTAGTCAAGCGGCGATGGGCGCGATCTCCTCGCGCAATGGTCTGCTGGTCGCGGTCGGTGAGCACCGGAGCGGGAACACCTCATCTCAGCCATCAGTTTGGGCCTCTCACGACGGATCGACGTGGTCCGCGACCAGCCTCGGCTCCAACGCCGACGGGGGGCTCAACGCCGTCATCGGCACGGACGACGGCTTCATCGTCAGCGGCGAAATCGTCAGCCCCGGGGCCACCGGAGCGGCGATCTGGCGCTCGATCGATGGCATCTCGTGGACGCTTGCCGGCGTCCAGCCTGAAACGAAGAACTTCACGGAGGTCGCCGTCAGCGGCGGAGCTGTCGTGGCCATTGGCGGCCCTCGCAACGGAGATGAGTCGACCGGGTACGCCGAGTCGAGGCAGGGTTGGCTGCTTCAACAATCCGCCGACATCGTCCGGGTGCCAGAGCTCGACGGCACGAGCCAGATCACCGCCTTCGAGAATGGATTCGTGGCGATCGCCGGCTGCGGCGGGATCAACACAGGATGCCACGACGCCAGCGTCATTGTCGGTCAGCCGGCGCCATTTAGTACGGTGAGGCCTTCCCCGAACTCGCCACAACCTGCTCAGAAGTCTTCGACGTGGACCCGCGCGATACCGCCTTCAGCATCGGGCCCGACTAGCCCGATCGGTGGCCCAGGCGGAGGTCTCGCGGCGCTGCCCGGCGGTGGCTTCATCGACTTCGTGGTCAACACGCCTGACCGGAGCCAGGTCTTCACCTCAGCCGATGGCGTCACCTGGAGGGAGATAGGCAGCGTCACAGGCTCCGATGCCAACGGGATCACCGGGCCAGTCGCCTCCAACGGCCACGTCTTTGTGGCCCTCGGATCCGAGAGCGGCGTAGTGGCCTACGGCCCGCAATCGAATGGGGCGGCTTGGGTTTCGTCCGATCTGCGCATTTGGACCAAGGCACCCGTGCAGTCCGCCTTGGGCGGCATAGCCTTCCGGGACATTGCGGGCGGCCCCGAAGGCTTCGTGGCGATCGGCTTCAACCAAGGCGGCCAAGCGGTGTGGACATCAGTCGATGGCCTCCACTGGACGACGGTCACCGACAAGCAGGTCTTCCCGCCCGCCGACACCGAACCTACCGCCATTCGACACACCTCCCATGGCTTCCTCATGGTCGGGCGGATTGCCGATCAGGCGACGGTTTGGACCTCGGTCGACGGGCGCCACTGGACGTTGCATTCCCCGCTGCCTGGTGGATCGGGTGTCGTTCTCGACGGCCTGGCGGATGGTCCGGAAGGTCTGGTGACTCTCGGCTCGGGCGGGCCGCGGGTCGAAGTTGGCCCAGACGACATCCGCGCCCCGGTCGCGTCCTGGATCTCATCGACTGGGGAGAGTTGGCAGGTGCAGGCACCGAGCCCCGCCCTGTTCGGCGCTCAGGCATTTATCGTTGGTGCGCCGGGCGGCTATTTTGCGGCGGGTCTCGTTGGGACGAACCTGGAGCCGCAGCTCTGGACGTCGACGAACGGGGCCGAGTGGGTGCCGGTGGCCGGCGTAGATCTGAGCAGCGTGCTCTCGTTCCAGCTCGTCTCGGATGATCAGCATGTCTTGCTGTACGGAACCGGTAAGAACGCACCGCTGCTCCTCGTCACCAGCGCAGCCTCGCTACCCTGACACGGTGAAGATTCGAATCCTGAGCGGCGATGACGTCGCGCGACTCCTGCCCAGGCGCGACTGCATCGAGGCCATGGAGCAGGCGCTCGCCAGGTTCGCCCGCGGCGAGGCGGTCCAACCGGTTCGCCTGAGCCTGCCAACGATCGATGGCGCCGGCATCCTGGCGCTGATGCCCGCCCAATTGACCGACATCGGCCTCGGCTACAAGGCGGTCAGCGTCTTTCATGGCAATGCGGAGCTGGGGCTGCCGACGCACCTGGCGACCATCGCACTGCACGACCCGCGGACGGGCGCGCCGATCGCTCTCATGGACGGCACCCGCATAACCGAGGTCCGCACCGCGGCGGCATCCGCGGTTGCCACCCGCCACCTTTCGCGGACCGATGCAGGTGTCCTGGCGATCATCGGCACTGGTGTCCAGGCACGGGCCCACGCCCGTGCCATCGCCTGCGTGCGCGAGCTGTCCGAGATCCGCATCGTCGGCCGTCGACCCGAGGCCGCCGCGACGCTCGCTGCCGAGCTGCGCGGTGAGACTGACCAGGTTCAAGGAGTCGTCGCAACACTGTCTGGTTGGATCGAGTGTAGGTGTTCAGTCAGGGCTTCGGCGGGTGTCTTCCAGCCGAGGGTCTTGCGAGGTCGGTGGTTCAGGGCGGCGGCAACGGCGTCGAGATCGACGCGGGAGTGGCGGCCGAGGTCAGTGCCCTTCGGGAAGTACTGGCGCAGCAGGCCGTTGGTGTTCTCGTTGCTGCCGCGCTGCCAGGGCGAGTGGGGGTCGCAGAAGTAGACCTCCAGGCCGGTGTCGATGCGCAGTTGCGCGTGCTGTGCCATTTCGGCTCCCTGGTCCCAGGTCAGCGACCGGCGCAGCTGGTCGGGAAGGGTGACGATTGACGCGGCGATGGCATCGCGGACGGCCTCGGCGCCGTGCCCGGCGGTGGCCGGCCCGTTGTGGAGGCGGGGACCGCTGCGGTGCCCGGCCATGGGCGGCAGGTGCAGCAGCAGCGTGAAGCGGGTGCTGCGCTCGACCAGGGTTCCGATGGCCGAGCTGTCGAGACCCAGGATCAGGTCGCCTTCCCAGTGTCCGGGCACGGCTCGATCGTCGGCCTCGGGCGGGCGTTGGCTGATCAACACGTCGGGAGTCACGAACTGTTTGCCGCGGCGCTGGCTGCGTGCCCGCGGCACGCGCAGGGCGCGGCCGGTTCGCAGACAGGCCACCAGCTCGCGTCGCAGCGCGCCGCGGCCCTGCACGTACAGCGCCTGATAGATGGCCTCGTGGCTGACCCGCATCGACCCATCATCGGGGAAGTCGATTCGCAGGCGGTTGGCGATCTGCTCAGGGCTCCACGCCGTGGCCCAGCGTCGATCCTGACGGCGGCCGTGGCGACGGCCGATCCAGCGAGTGTCGGGCCCTGGCACCCGCCCGCCATCGGGGCGGGTGATCGTGCCGGCCAGACGATCCTGCACGTATTCGCGCAGGGCCTCGCTGGCCGCCAGCTTGGACGGCTTCGGACGGCCGGCGCGGCGCTCGGCGTGCCACTGCGCGGTCGACGCCCGATACTCGAGGCGATAGGTCCGCGTCGAGGCGTTGCGGCGCAGCTCGCGGCTGATCGTCGACGGCGCACGACGTAGGCGCCGAGCGATGTCGCGCACCCCGACCGCCTGGGCGTGCAGGATCGCGATCTCCTCGCGCTCGGCGAACGACACATAGCGCCCCGAGACCGGGGCCAGCGACATCGACGGCATGCCGCCAGCCTGACGGAACCAGCGCGTCCCGACCGCGGATGAGACCCCCGCCTCGGCAGCCGCATCGTCGGTTGAGGCGCCACGCGCGATGGCCTCCCAGAACCTGACCCGATCCTCCCGCCGCGCGGTCGACGGTCGACCCGGCGACCACATCTGGCCGCGCAGCGCACGCACCGCCCGCTGACGCTCTCGAACACCCATCGCCGACCACCTCCATCACGAGGTGTTGCGACGACCGGTTGAATTCGCCCTG
>JBBSHF010000016.1:0-29879 GCA_038253355.1 Candidatus Limnocylindria bacterium | reverse complement strand
GCGAAATACACGGGCACGAGCGCCAGCACGCACGGCGAGGCGAAGCTCACCAGGCCAGCGACGAAGGCAAGAGCGAGACTGACCGATTCCAAGCTCATCTCACGGAGTGCTCAACGGCCAGCGCGAGCGCAGGTAGTTGACGAGGTCCCATCGGTCATTCTCAGACAGGCTGGTCGCGAACGGTGGCATGCCCGTGCCGGAGACGCCCTGGGTGATGACGTAGGCCAGCTGGCCGTCGCCGGTGGTGCTCATCGCTGGACCGATGGGGCCAGGTGCTGGGAGCAGCCCGGCGCCCGTCGGGCCGTCGCCAGTTCCCTCGACACCGTGACAATTGGCGCAGTTCGCCAGGTAGACGTTGCTGCCGCGCGCGATCGAGTCGGGGCTGGAGGGAATGGGATTCGCGGTCAGCGCGGCGCTCGGCCGGTTGGCGGCCTGGACCAGGGCGCGCGAACCGACACCTAGGCCGGCGACCACGATGACGACCGTGACGGCCACGCGCAGCACCGAGACCCAACGTAGTCGTGCCAGGCCGGCGTGCTGCCGGCGCCGTTCGGGGATGGCCAGGAGCACCATCAGGCCCAGCAGGCCGATGAGCACGAGCCAGCCGCCGCTGCCATCGGGCAGAACCAGCCACAGCGCAGCGAGCGGTGCGGGAACGCGGATCCCGGTGTCCGGCGGCGGGACGCGCTGCGGAGGCAGGGGCTTCGCCACGGGCAGGTCGAAGCTGGTCGAGACGTCGAGCAGGCCCTCGCGTCGCACGATCACCTCCAGCGACCAGTCGCCGACGATCGGCGTGTAGGCGCCCGAGGTGCTCCACAGCCCCGGGACCGTCTGTGGCTTCAGATCGACGCGCTCGGGCGGCAGCTCACTGCTGCTCGGCGGCTTGAAGACCAGGATGAGCTTCTGGACCTTGCTCTGCGGCGCTCCGGTCGCCTTGTCGGCAACGCTGACCTGGTACTGCTGCGCGCCCGGCGCCGGCAGCGTAATCGTGGCGTGCAGGCTCGAAGGCCCCGCGGCTCCGTAGAGGTGCGCGCTGGTGGTGGTCGAGGCCGACAGGACGGGGACCCGGCTCGCCGCCGGCTGAACCGTGACCATCGTGGCGGCCACGACCACGGCCAGCGTGCCGGCAGCGATCTCACCCAGCACCAGCGTCAGCGTCCGACGGAACGAGCCGCGCTTGACCAGGAAGTAGTTCGCCGAGCCGATGGCCACCGCCACGCTGAAGAGGAGCGCCTTGGCGATCAGCAGGTTGCCGTAGTCGCTCGCCACCAGCTCGCGGGCGTGGCCGAGCACGATCGGCGAATTTGCCAGGCCAGTGATCGCCACGATCGGCGCGGCGACGAATGCGATGCGTGAGTGCCGGCGCAGCGCTCCGCCGACCAGCCCCCGCCGATTGATGTTCGCGCGGCGGCCGAACATCGCCAGCAGCAGCAGGCCGGGCAGCGTTCCAAGCCAGGCTCCGACGGCGACGAGGTGCAGCCAATCAAAGAGCGCGAAGATCGGCCCGCCGATGGAGGATGCGTGCCCGGCGAGGCTCGACCCGGCGAGCGCAAGTGAGGCGGCCACGGCGACGAGGATCAGGAGCGGGGTCGTCCAGCCGTCGAAGCGCCGGCCGCGGCGAACCGCTTCCTGGGCAAAGAAGTAGCGTACGGTGGCAAGCAGGAACGCTACGCCGCTGCTGACCAGCGCCAGGCGCATGGCCATGGCGAATGGCGTTGAGCCAAACGGGGCGGCGAAATCGAGCGGAAAGGCTGCAGCCGCTCCACCATGCCCGGCATGCCCGCTGGCGTCCGCAACGCCCTGCGAGAAGGGCAGCGCGGCGAGCGTCAGGTAGATCACCAGGCCGCCAAAGGTCATGGCGCCGGCAGCCGCCAGCGCGGCCCAGACAGACCTACCGCCAAGATCGTCGACGCCGGCCGCGGACATGGCCGGACGACCCGACACCAACCAGAAGAGCGCGGTGCCGAACAGGAACAGCGCGGCGATGAGCCCGACCCAGCGGGCGGCAACGGAGCCCGGATCGGACGATGGGGAGCTGTTCTGCGCGGGCTGAGTTGGTGCCGGCAGCGTGCCGGTCGGATCGATCAGGAAGGCGAAGATCCCTGCGCTGGAGTGCCCATCCACGGCCGAGGTCACGCGATAGCTGACGGTGTAGACGCCTGGCTTCAGCGTTGGCAGCTTGACCGTGGCAGTACTGCCTGCCCTGTCGGCGGTCGGTGGCCCAACGCCGTCCACCGGCGCCTGGTTCTCATCGAGCAGCTGCACCGATGCCGTGGCCGGGTCGAGCGCCTCGCTGAAGGTCATGACGATCTGCTCCGGCGCCTTGGGCAGGCTGGCATTGGCGGCGGGCGTCGACGAGACGAGCTCAGAGTGTGCCGATGCCATCCCCGGCAGGATCAGCCACGTCAGGCCGATGAGCACGACCAGCGCCGACCGGGCGTGATGTGCGGCGCGTCGGATGCGAATCGGCTCTTCCTCTCGAATCAGCCCGGCGTGCGCAGGCACAGGCGTCAGATCGGGGCGACGAGAAGTATACGGTGGCGGGCACGCTGCGCCCAAGGGCGCTCAGCCCTCAGCAGGCGTCGCTGAGCCGAGGTGATTCATCCGCGCTGCCCACCTGACCGCTGCGTGGCAGGACCTGCGTGAGAAGGGACTCGAACGTCTCGAGGTCGAATGGGTTGGAGAGGACATGGACCAGCGGCATCGCCAGCAGCTTCTGCTCGTGCTTCTGGACGCCGTACAGGTCCGCACTGCATACCACCAGCGGGACGCCGATCAGCCGTTCGTCGCCGCGAGCGGCGAGAATCAGGTTCCATCCATCGTGGGGCGTACCAAGTCGGAGATCGATGATCAGCAGATCCGGAGCGGCAAGCATCAGCTCATCGGGCGTGGTCTCGGGCGAGTTGAAACAGATCACCGATGCGCGTGATCCGATAAGATCGGTCATCAGCGCCAGAAAGTCCGGGGAGTCGTCGACGACGACAACACGCGGCGTTCGAGCGGCGATGGGTATGCCTTCCTTGACCGATGCCGTGGCGGAACCTTGCTTGCCCGGCGAGCGAGGCCTTGATGGTACACCGCCGGGATTCCGGTGAGCATCGCCAAGCGCGCGATCGAGGCCGTCCGCCGCGAGTGGCTCGCCGTGCGCACAATTGCCGTAACGCTGGATTCGGCCCTTACACAGATTGGCGAGCTCGCGGTGAGCCAGCGAAGCGAACGGGCTCAACGCCTGGTGACCTGGGCAGACCACGCCACGAGTCTCCATGCGGAGCGGGTGTCGGATCGTGTCCGAAGGGCACAGGAGCTGGTGCGGGCCGGGGACGATGCAAGTCTCGCTGTAGAGCTATCGGAGCTGCTGGACAGGCTGCAAATCGACACGGGCCGGGCCCGCGCGGCGCGCCAGCGCGCCGCTGTATCCGCGGACGCGCATACGTCTCGGCACAACGGCAGCGGCTCAGGGTAGCCGGAGTTCGTTCGTAAGCCATTCCGGCGGGGGTGCAGCGCTGGCGCCGTCGGCGCTGGCGCCGTCCAATGTTCGGCTGGTGAGCACCAATCATCGCAATCGGCGCTGGAGCGGTCGAATGTTCGGCTGGTCAGCACCAAAGGGTAACCCCGCGCTGAGGCGGCGATCGGTGCTCATTACGCGAACATCTGACACTCTCGCGTCCGGCGCGTCCGGCGCGTCCGGTCGTCGCCCAGGCAGGAGAAGAGCCTATCGAGAGCAAGCTCCTATGCGGCCTTCGCGCCCTTCCTGGTGGACTTCGCGCGCGACTTCGCGCGCGACTTCGCGCGGGGCTTCGCCGGCTTCCCCCCGGCTTTCTTCTGACCCTTCTTCTGCCGGCTCTTCTCGATGCTGGCCCGCAGCGACTCCATCAGATCGGTCGCCTTGGGAGCCGGCTTGCGACGCCTGATGGCGCGCTGCTCACCCTTCATCTTGCGCCGGATCAGCTCTTCGAGTGCCACCCGATATTCGTCGCGGTAGGCGGTCGGGTCGAACTTGCTCGACAGGTTCTCGATCAGCGACTGCGCCATTTGCAGCTCTTTGGGGCGCACGCTCTTCTCCTTGTCCTCGGGCAGGTCGAGCATCCCGGTGGATCGGATCTCGTCGGGCCAGAACATCGTTTCCAGCACGAGCGCGTCATCGTAGGTGCGCACCGTCGCGAGACGCTCCCTGGTGCGGATCACGACGCGCGCGACGGCGATGCGGCCGGTTTCCTCCAGCGCCTGCTTCATAAGGGCGAACGGCTTGGCACCGATATCGGTCGGCTCCAGGAAGTAGCTCTTCTCAAAGTAGATCGGGTCGATCTCGTTGAGCTCGACAAAGTCGCCGATCTCGATCGTGGAAGCGCTCTCCGGCTTGTTGTCATCGATCTCTTCCGGATCGAGGATGACGTACTCGTCCTTCGAGATCTCGTAGCCGCGCGCCAGGTCGTCCCAGGCGACCTCCTTGCCATCGAGCGTGCAGATGCGCTTCATCTCGATCCGGCCGCCATCCTCGCGGTGCAGCAGATGGAATCGAATGTCCCGCTGCTCGGTCGCGGCGTAGAGCTTCACCGGGATGGTGACCAGCCCGAAGCTGATCGCGCCCTTCCAGATTGGTCGCATGCTCGTTCGAGCAAAGCACGCCGCATGCCGGCACGCCGCTTGCGCTGGGCGGCGGCCGCTGATGGATGCCCCTCGGTGACCAGCGACCATGATGCGGCCGATGCGGCCGATGCGGCCGATGCGGCCGATGCGGCCGTCACCCTGCGCAACGAGACGCGGCGCTTCGGCGCGCTGACCGCCGTGAACGACCTCAGTCTGTCCGTGCCGGTCGGGCGGATCCTTGGCGTGATCGGACCCTCGGGCTCGGGCAAGACGACGGCGGTGCGCATGGCGACCGGCACGCTTGAACCGACCGCTGGCCAGATCCGGGTCCTCGGCGAGGTGCCCACCAGCTTCAGCCGTTGGGTGCGTGAGCAGATCGCGTACATGCCCCAGCTCTTCTCGCTGTACGAGGATCTGACCGCTTCCGAGAACGTGAGCTTCGTGGCAGCACTGTTCGGCAGCTACTGGTGGCGGCGTGGCGCGATGGTGCGCCGAGCCCTGGAGATTGTCGACCTATGGCCAGCAAGGCGTCGACTGGCGCGGGACCTGTCGGGTGGGTTGCAGCGACGCCTGGAGCTCGCCTGCGCCCTGGTGCACGGCCCAACGGTCCTCTTCCTTGACCAGCCGACCGGCGGGATCGATCCGGTGCTGCGCCAATCCATCTGGTCCTCGCTGCGCGACCTGCGCGACGAGGGCCGCACGCTCCTGGTCACGACCCAGTACGTCGCCGACGCCGAGTACTGCGATCGCGTGGCGCTGCTCGCCGAAGGTCGCCTGGTGGCTCTCGATGAGCCTGAGACTCTGCGGCGCAGCGCGTTCGGCGGCGACGTGCTGCGCGTCGACACCGCGCGTGCCGTCGATCCGGACATGCTCGGCAGCGTGCCGGGGCTGACCTCGGTGCGCCAGGACGGCCCGCGACGCCTGACCGTGGTCACCAGTGGTGCTGGGGCCACGGGGCCGCTGATCGTCGAGGCGCTGCGCCGCGAAGGGATCGCCGTGGTAGCGCTCGAGAAGTACCAGCCCAGCTTCGACGATGCCTTCGCCGTCCTGGTCCAGCCCTCCCGGGAAGCGGCCCCGCCGGCCGCCGAAGGGTCAAGGGTGGCGTGATGCTGAATGCGCCACTCAAGAGCCTCATGCGCATCAGCTCGTTCGTCGGCAAGGAGCCGCGCGAGGTGGTGCGTCGGCCCGGCGTGATCGCCAGCCTGATCGTGGGGCCGTTCGCGATCATGGCTGTCTTCGGGATCGGCTATCGCGGCTACCGCGACCCCTTTCGCACCGAGATCGTCATCGCGGCGACCTCCAAGCTGCCGACCGATACGGCGTTCTACGACAAACTCGCCGATGGTCGACTCGACGTGGTGCGCGTTGGGCATGACCAGGCCGCCGCAGCGTCGCGCCTTCGTGACCAGCAGGTCGATTTCGTGGTCTCCGCGCCAAGCGACGCCGAGGCGCAGCTCAAGGCCGGCAAGCAATCGGTGCTCCACGTTTCGTGGAACGAGGTCGATCCTGTTGCCGACGGCCTGGCCAACTTCGCGGTCTACACCCTGGTGCACGAGCTGAACAGCGAGATCATCCGGCGGGCTGCCAGCGAGGGACTCCGGGTTGCCTCCGCGGCGGGCCCGGTCCCAAAGATCCCGCCTGAGGTGGTCGCCGAGCCGACGAAGGCCCAGACGACGAACGTGGCGCCGAGCAAACCCCAGCTCCTCGACTTCTTCGGGCCCGCCGTCTTCGCCGTGGTGCTGCAGCACCTGGCGGTGACCCTCACCGCGCTCTCCATGGTGTGCGAGCGGCTGGACGGGCAGATGGATCTCTTCCGCGTCTCGCCGCTCAACCCGGGCGAGCTGCTCGCCGGCAAGTACTTCGCCTACGCGGTGCTCAGCCTGATCATCTCGGCGATCGTGGCGGCATTGCTGGTCGGCCTGCTCGGCGTGCCGATGCTCGGCGGCGTGCTGCCCTTTGCCGGAATCGTGCTGCTGCTCACCTTCGCCTCGCTGGGGGCCGGGCTGCTCATCTCGTTGGTCGCCGACTCCGAGCGCCAGGCGGTGCAGCTGTGCATGCTGGTGCTGCTCGCATCGGTCTTCTTCTCAGGCTTCGTGCTGCCTGTTGAGGAGTTCATCCCATCGGTGCGTTACCTGAGCTATCTGCTGCCGGTGACGCATGGCATCGAGACGCTGCAGGAGACGATGCTGCGCGGCACCGTGCGCGACACGTGGATGCTCGGGGCACTGGGCGGCATCGGCGCGGTCCTCTACCTCGGCTCGCTGCTGCGCCTGCGACGAATCATCCGCAGCGCCTGAGGGAGGCTACTCGGCGAAGAACGGATCGTCGCCGTAGAGCTCCAGCCAGCGGCGGCGCATCTGGCGCACGGTGGCCACCACGGCCGCGTCGGGAGTGTCCGCCGGCAGCAGGCCGGCGATCGCGGCGCGCACGGGCTCACTGCCCTCCATGCCGAGCAGGGCGAGGTAGTCGTGGATGCGCTGCGCCGGGGTTTTGCCCTGCGCTCGCATGCGGACCAGCACATCGGCCTCGTGCACGAGCGCACCCTCATAATCGCCGTCCGGCCGCTCGAGCTCAGCAAGCAGCGCGGGAACGTGGTCGAGCCGTGGATCCGAGTAGGCCCAGCGCACGAACGAGTCGATCGCCTGGGGCTCGCGTTCGTGGTGCCGGGCGTGGAAGGCCTGCAGATAACGCTGCCGTTCGGCCTCGCTGCGGGTGAGCGCGATCTGGGCCACGCCACGCATCTCCGGGGTCCAGCCCCGCAATGATTCGACGAACTGGCGGAGCGTCAGGCTGCCGGCCGGCTGCGGCTCGAATCGGTGTTCATGGACGGGCTGCACGGCGCCCGTATACTAGCCGCCGTGCGCCGCCACTTCCCCAAGCGCCTCGCGGCGCTGCTCGCCGTCGTCCTTCTCGTCCTGGCGGGCGTGCCGGACCTCGACCGCCAAGCGGCGGCCGCCGGGGCGCCGCTGCGCTACTTGGGCGGACCGGCCGGCACGTTGGATCCAGCGTTCATCGGCGACGCCAGCGACGTGCAGCTGTTGCTGCAGCTCTACGCCGGGCTGACGCGTCTCGACGAGAAGGGCGAACCCTATCCGTCGCTGGCAGCCAGCTGGCAGGTCAGCACAGATCGGATGACCTACACCTTCGAGCTCCGCAGTGGGCTGCATTTCTCCGATGGCAGCCAGCTCGATGCCTCCGATGTGCGGCGCTCCTGGCTGCGCCTGCTCGATCCTGCCACGCACGCCACCGCCCCCGACGTGCTGACCGTCATCAAGGGTGCCGCCGAGCGATTGGCTGGCGGCCCGGAAGCGGCGGTTGGCATCGAGGCGCCCGATGCGCAGCACGTGGTCATCCGGCTGCGCCATCCGGCTGCCTACTTCCCCTCGATCACCGCGACGCCGACCACCTTCGTCGTGCCGCGCAACGCCACGGCCAGCCGCGACTGGCAGCATCCGACCGCCTTTGTCGGCTCCGGGCCGTACGTGGTCGACCGCAGCGACGGCCGCGACCTGCTGCTGCGCGCCAACGGGCAGTACGTCGCCGGCCCGCCGCCCATCGCCCAGGTGCGCTGGGTCGCCGCCGTCGATGGCGACCCGGTCGAGGCCTTCAGCAAGGACCAGCTCGATCTGGTCGACATCTCGTCGGCCGATGCCGGCTGGATCGCCTACGACCGCCAGCTCGGCAAGCACCTCCACCAGGCGGCCGCGCTCAACGTCGCATACTTCGGCTTTGATACCACGGTGCCGCCGTTCAACGACGTTCGTGTCCGGCGCGCCTTCGCCCTGGCACTTGATCGGCCACGCCTGGTCGAGCTCGCCGCCGGCTCGGCGCAGCAGGCCGCCACGAGCATCGTGCCTCCGGCGCTGCAGCCCAAGGGCTTGTCGCACGACCTCGCGGCCAACGTCGCCGAGGCGCGGCGGCTGCTCGACGAGGCGGGCTATGCCGATCGCTCGAGGCTGGGGACCATCGTTGTCAACGGCACCGGGCTGGACGCGGCGCCCGCGGTGGCGAGCTGGGAACATGAGCTCGGGGTCAAGATGGCGACCGAGACGATGAGCTTCGACGACTACCTCAGCGACGTCGAGCGCGACGCGCCGGCCATCTTCACGATCAACTGGATCGCCGATTACGCCTCGCCGCACGCCCTCTACTCGCTCCTCCTGGCGCCGGATGCGGTGAGCAACTACGGTCGCTGGAACGATCCGCAGTTCGTGCGGCTGCTCGACGCGGCCGCGGACGCGGACGGGGCCAGCGCACAGGCTGACGCGTATCGCGCGGTGGACCAGCGCGTCGACGCTCAGGCACCGGTCATCCCCTGGTCGTACGACACCGGTTGGTGGCTGAGCTCTGACCGCCTGCGCGGGCTCGGCAACCTGACCATCGGCCTGCTCGACTTCGGGAGGGTCTCGTGGGACTCGTGATCCGCCGCGTGCTGCCGGCCATGCTGCTGCTCGCCTGCCTGAGCATGGTCCGTCCGCCATCGGTCTATGGCTTCTCCGGGTTCGGATCGACCTCGGCCGATGCGACCTACGGCAAGGAGATGCTCTTCAAGGTGAGCCTGGAAGGCGGAACGCCGCAGCAGCTCGAGATCCTGCTGCGCTTCGCCGACGCCGATTCCACCTTCGTGGCGCCGGTGACCGCGGTCGGCGACATGGCGTCATATCGCTGGGACGCGGCCGCGCAGCACGTCACGCCGAACACGCGCGTCGAATACCAGTGGCGCGCCACGACGACCAGCGGCGAGATCGTCAGCCCGGCCAAGACGCTGCTCTACGACGACGATCGCGCCGGCCTCGACTGGCACACCCTGACGGTGGGCGATGCCACCCTGCACTGGGTGGGCAATGCCGAGCAGCAGGCGCGCCACTTCGGCGATCTGACCGCGCGAGCGGCGAGCCGGGCGGAGCAATGGCTCGGGCACCAGCTGGATGGGCCGGTCGACATCTTCGTCTACCAGACGCAAGACCAGTTCTTCGGCGCGCTGGGTTCCGGCGCGCGGGAATGGACCGGCGCCGCGGCCTATCCGGAGCTGCGCACCGTCTTCATGTACCTGAAGGACAATCCGCAGTCCTACCTCGACACGGTGGTCACCCACGAAGTGACGCACGTCGTCTTCCACGACGCGACCGCCAACCCCTTCCATGAGCCGGCGCGCTGGCTCAACGAGGGCCTGGCGACCTGGGCCGAGCAGCAGAATGCGAACGAGCAGGAGACGCTGGTGCGCTCCGATGCGTCGCAGGGCCTGCTCGCCTTCGACGCTATCAGCCAGCAGTTCCCGATCGACCGCGACCAGGCGCTGCTCTCGTACGCCGAGGGCGCGACCATGGTCCAGATCATCGTCAGCCGGGACGGAACGGCAGGGCTGGCACGCATGGCGGCGGCGTATCGCGCCGGAGCGACCGATGCGTCGGCGCTGCAGGCAGCGACCGGCGAGTCCGCGAAGCAGCTGTATGCCGACTATTTCCATTCCTTCGGGGCGACCGAGCCACAGCCGGTGAAGGCCGCGCCGCTGCTCTCCTCGAACGTCCGCAAGCCCGATGGCGGCGCGGCATCGGCCGAAGCCCAGCCGAACGCATCGGCCGACACGGGGCGCGTTGAGCCCATTCCGGCGGCCAGGCAGCTCAGCAGTGGGCTCGTCCTCGTCGCGTTGGCCGGGATCGCGCTCGTCGGCGTGCTCATCGGCGTGCTCATCGCGCGGCGCATGCGGCGCCGTGCGCGGCGAGGGGCGAGCTGATGGACGCGACGCGCGGCGATCGGGTTCGCCTGCCGCGGCCGCGCCTGCGCTTCCGGCCACAGCGTGCCCTCAGCCTGGCGGCAGCGCTGGCGGTGATCGGCTTCATCGGCGCGGCGCAGTGGAACGGCTCGCTGATTCCCCAGCAGTTCAGCACGTCGGCACAGCAGGTATTGGCACACCAGGTGGTCGAGCTCGAGAGCGAGCAGAAGCAGCTGCGAGCGCAGATCGCCGCGGCGGAGACGCGGGTACAGGCCTTCCAGTCGAAGACGGCTGGCTCGCAGACCGCGCTCGACGCGCTCAACAAGCAGCTTGCCGGCGCGCGCCTGGTCGCCGGCCTGACCGCAGTCAGCGGCCCGGGCGTGGTCATCGAGATCAGCGACTCGAAGCGGATCGTGCCGGCCGGCGACAACCCGTCGAACTACATCGTGCTCGTCGACGACCTGCGCGATATCGTCACCGCACTCTGGGCGTCGGGGGCGGAGGCGATCAGCATCAACGGCGAGCGGCTCTCCACCAACTCCTCGATCTATGGCGTGGGCTCGTCGGTCCTGGTCAACACCGCCTTCCTCTCGCCGGTGTTCCGCATCGAGGCGATCGGCTCGACGGGCCTGCTCGACAGATTCATGAGCAGTCCTGCCTTCCTGGGCCGTGCGGCGCATCGGATCGAGACATTCGGGCTCGAGTTCGCGACCACCACCACTGATTCGCTGCGGCTCAACGCGTACATCGGCAACACCAGCTTCCGCTGGGGCGTGCCGCAGGACGGAGAATAGGTGCGCAGCCGGATCGCGCAGCTGAGCCTCTTCGGCGTTGCGCTGCTGGTCGGCATGCTCCTGGTTGGACAGCTGCACTCGCAGTCGCGCCCCCGCGAGCTGAGCACGCTCTCGGCGCAGGAGCTCTCGACCCTGGTCGAGACCCTCGCCAGCCGTAACCGTCAGCTGAGCGCCGGCCTGAGTGACCTCAACGAGCAGCTGCGCTCCTACTCGCTCGCCAGCTCGCAGGGCGCCAGCAGCCTGACTCTCGGGACCGAGGACCTGCGCCGCATCGCGGCATACGCCGGCGCTGCGCCGGTGGAGGGGCAGGGGATCATCGTCAAGATCGACGGGTCGCTCGACGCGATCGCGGTCAACGACGTGATCAACGAGCTGCGCAACGCCGGGGCCGAGGCGGTCGCCATCGACGAGGTGCGCATCACGGCTCGCTCGGTGGCGGTGCAGGGGGCGCGCTCGATCGAGATCGACGGCGTCCCGGTTGGCCACAGCTTCACGGTGCGTGCCATCGGCAGTCCAGACGGCCTGCTGGCCGCGCTGCAGCGGCCCGGCGGCATCGTTGCGCAGCTCAAGCAGTTCGCCAGCGCGAGCATCGATGTCGAGCAGCGCACCGCGGCCAGCGACGAGACGCTCCGCGTCCCGGCCACGCAGCGCAACCTCACACCGACCGTCGCGAGGCCGATAGAGTGACACGGTGCATGACCTGATCGACCGAGCGCTGGATGCTGCGCACCGCGCCGGGGCAACCTACGCGGACATGCGCATCGTGGCGCGCGAGAGCGAATCGCTGACCGTCAAGAACGGCGCGCTGGAGGCCGCGGCTTCCGATCGGTCTGATGGATTCGGCGTGCGCGTCCTGATCGAGGGCGCATGGGGATTCAGTGCCAGCGCACGCATGGAGCCCGAGGAGGTCGAGCGCGTGACCCGCCAGGCGGTGGCGGTGGCGCGTGCCAGCGGATTAGCGCGTGGCGAGCCGGTGGTGCTCGACGCCACCGTCGCGCAGACCGGCAGCTACACCACGCCGCACCAGGAGGATCCGTTCGGCGTCTCTCTCGACGAGAAGCTGCGTCTGCTGTTCGAGGCGGATGCCACCATGGCGCGCGTTACCGGCCTGGCAGTTCGCGAGGGGAGCATCGAGTCCGGACGAGAGCGCAAGACGTTCGCCTCGAGCCAGGGCGCCCGGATCGAGCAGGAGATCGTGGAGTGCGGCGCCGGCATCGAGGCCACAGCGGTGAACGCCAGCGAGTCGCAGTCGCGCAGCTATCCCAACTCGGCCGGCGGACAGATGGTGACGGGCGGCTTCGAGGCGGTGCGCGCCATGGACCTGGCGGGTAACGCGCAGCGCATCGCCGAGGAGGCGGTCGCGCTGCTCGATGCGCCGCAGTGCCCGTCCGGCGAGATGACGCTGGTCGTGGATGCCAGCCAGGTGGGCCTGCAGATCCACGAATCGTGCGGCCACCCCATCGAGCTCGACCGCGTGCTCGGCTACGAGGCCAGCTTCGCCGGCACGAGCTTCCTGACCCTCGACAAGCTCGGCAAGCTGCAGTACGGCAGCGGAAAGGTCAACATCGACGCCGATGCCACCGCCCCCGGAGGGCTGGGCACCTTCGGCTGGGACGACGAGGGCGTGCCGGCGCAGAGCGTGCCGATCGTGTCGGCCGGCAGATTCATGAACTATCTGACCAGCCGCGAGACCGCGCCTATCGTCCGGCAGAACAGCATGGGCAGCAGCCGCGCCTCGGGCTGGGATCGCATCCCGCTGATTCGCATGACCAATATCAACCTGCGGCCGGGCGATGCCGGCACGCTGGACGATCTGATCGCCGATACCCGTGAAGGCATCTTCGTCAGCACCAACAAGAGCTGGAGCATCGATGACCGGCGGCTGAACTTCCAGTTCGGCACCCAGATCGGCTGGCTGATCCACAACGGCAGGCTGACCCAGATGGTCAGGAACCCGACCTACACCGGCATCACGCCACAGTTCTGGGGTGGCTGCGACGCGATCTGCGGACCATCGGCCTACACGCTGTGGGGGATTCCCAACTGCGGCAAGGGCGAACCTATCCAGACAGGCCACGTCGGCCACGGCGCCGCGCCGGCGCGCTTTCGCGGCGTGCAGGTGGGGGTCGGCCGATGGTAGCCAGCGGTATCCACAACCACGCCGACGTGCAGGAGCTGCTGCAGCGCGCGCTGGACCTGGCACCCGGTGGCCAGGCCGAGGCGCTCTACACCGCACGCGATCTGGCGCTCACCCGTTTCGCCAACTCGCAGATCCACCAGAACGTCTCGGATCGCGACGCGACGCTGCGGATCCGACTCGTCAACGAGGACCGCACCGGCGTGGCGAGCACCAACCGGCTCGACCCCGTCGGACTGCAAGAAGTGGTCGAGCGCGCCGAGGCCATCCGGCGCCACGCCGTGCCGAACCCCGAGCAGGCGGCGCTGCCGCTGCCCGACGGCCCGATTGACAGCAGCCTCGGCTACGTGCGCGCGACCGCCGCCGCCGATCCAGAGCTGCGGGCCATGGGCGCCCGCACCGTGATCGAGGCCGGGCAGAGCGCAAAGCTCAATGTGAGTGGTGCCTTCTCGACCGAGACCTCGTCGGTGGCGGTGGCGAACTCGAACGGCATCAGCGGCGAATACACCACCAGCCAGGCCAAGCTGCTGACGGTCATGATGGGTGCCCGCGGCGCGTCGGGCTATGCGCAGTCGACCGGGACCGATGTGCGCGCCATCGATGCCGCCGCGCTGGGCGATGAGGCGGCCGACAAGGCGATCCGCTCCACGGATGCCGGTGAGCTCGAGGCCGGTGAATACGAGGTCATCCTGGAGGAGTACGCCGTCGCGACGATCCTGGAGTACCTTTCGCTGGCCAGCTTCTCGGCCCTTGCCCTGCAGGAGGGGCGCTCCTTCATGGAGCTCGGCGAGCGCGTGATGGGTGACAACGTCACGATCTGGGACGACGGCCACGATCGCAGTGGCCTGCCGTCGCCGATGGACTTCGAGGGTGTGGCCAAGCAGCGCGTCGACCTGGTGACCGATGGCGTGGCGACCGGCGTGGTCCACGACGCCGCGACCGCCCGGCGGGCGGGCACCGCCTCGACCGGACATGCCCTGCCGTCGCCGAACACCTGGGGCCCCATCGCCTGGAACCTGTTCATGGCACCCGGCTCGAGCAGCAAGGAAACGATGCTGGCCAACACGCAGCGCGGCATCTGGGTAACGCGCTTCCACTATGTCAACGTGGTGCATCCCAAGAAGGCAATCCTGACCGGCATGACCAAGGATGGGACGTTCCTCATCGAGGACGGCCGGATCGTGCGCCCGCTGCGCAACTTCCGCTTCACGCAGTCGATCCCCGAGGCATTCTCCGCGATCGACGCCATCAGCTCGGAGACTAGGCTCGTCGCGGCGGAGTACTCGGGGATCAACGCGCGGGTCCCTGCCGTGCGCATCGGTCGCTTCAACTTCACCGGCGTGACCGGCCGGGAGGAAGGCGCTTGAGGATGGCGGCCGTCGAGCTGCGCATCGGCGACCGGATCCGGTTGCGGAAGCAGCATCCCTGCGGCAGCCACGATTGGGGAGTCGTGCGACTCGGCGCCGACATCGGTCTGGTCTGCGAGGGCTGCCGACACCGCATCCTGATGGACCGCCTGGACGTCGAGCGGCGCTTCCACGGCTACCTGGAGCGCGGGCCGCAGGATCTCGCCTGACCGATGACGCACCTTGAGCTGCCGCCACAGGTCGGCGGGCCGGATCTCCCGGAGGCGGGCAGCGTCTTCGGCAACCGCGGCTTCGTGGCGCTCTGGTCGGCGCAGGTGCTCAGCCAGCTCGGCAGCAACATGGTGCTGGCCGCCCTCATCGCCGTCGTCTACGGGTCGACCCGCTCGAACACCGCCAACGCGATCCTGATCCTGACCTTCCTGATCCCGGCGGTCCTTTTCTCGGCGATCGCCGGCGTGATCGTGGAGCGGACCGACGCGCGGCTGATCATGCTCGGCGCCAACGTGCTGCGCGCCTTGGGCACGATCTCGTTCATTCTCGTCGGCGGCAATGTGCCGCTCATCCTGGCGATCAACCTGTTCATCGCCACGGTGACCGCCTTTTTCGCGCCGGCGGAGCTCACCGCGCTGCCGCGCATCGTCGAGCGGCGGCACCTGATGAGCGCCAACTCGATTTTCGTGGTGACGGTCAACGCCACGTTCGCCATCGGCTTCGGCTTCCTCGGAGCGCTGCTCCTCAACCTGGCCGGTCCGACTGCGGTCTACGTTGTGGTGGCGGGGATGTTCGGGCTCGCGGCGCTTGCCATTGTGCCCCTGCCGAGCGTTCCGCCGGAGCGGCACGGGGAGGCCGGGGTGCAGGCTGGACGTGCGATGCGGGAGCTCGCCAGCCAGTTGAGCGAGGGTCTGCGCTTCGTGCAGCACAATCGGCAGATCGCCTGGTCGCTGACCTACCTCGGCATCGCGGCGTCGCTCATCGGGGTGATGGGCGCCATCGGTCCCGGTTTCAGCACCGAGATCCTGCGACTGCAGCCAAAGGATTTCTTTTTCATCATGGGCCCCGCCGGCTTGGGCGCGGTGGTCGGCATTCTCTTCCTGAACGCGTACGCAAGCAAGGTGCCCAAGCGGCTGATCATCGACATCGGCTTGCTGGCAATGGGAGTCACGCTCATCGGTCTGGCGGTGGTCAAGCCCATCACCGGTTTCCTGGCGCCGGCGATCCACCCGATCGAGTCGAATTTACCTCAGGCGCTCAGCCCGATCGTCTCGCTCATCGCCGTGGTGGTGGCGATCGCGCTGACCGCAGGCGTGGAGTACGCCTTCGTGGCGATTCCGTCGCAGACGGCGCTGCAGGAGGACCTGCCGCCCGACGTCCGGGGCCGCATTTTCGGCATCCTCAACACGCTGCTCAGCCTCGCCTCGTTCCTGCCCGTGGTCGTGGCGCCGGCGGGCGCCGACCTGTTGAACCTCATCTTCCCCGGCGCCGGGATCCCGGTGGTGATGGCGATCCTGGGCCTCGGCACGCTGGCTGCCGGCGTCCTCTCGTGGCGGCGGAACGCGCGCGCCGGCCTGCATGCACGAGACACGGCAGGTCCCAGTGGGGGACACCGTCGTCGACGGCACGCTGCGGCAAAGCCTGACGCCTCGCCGGCACCCGATGGCGAGTAGGCTCCTCGCCGCCGGCCTGCTCCTGGCGTCGGCGCTGCTGGCCTGGATGGCGATCGGACACACGATCGTAGCGCGCCTGCTCCAGGCGGCGATCGCCGTCTCGGTGGTCTACGTCGGGTTCCTCGCCTGGCGCGGCTGGCAGACGATGCGCGCCGCGTACGCCCCAGCTCGGGCCGGGTCGGGCATCTCGACCGGCAGGGCAGTCGGTCTGCCGCGCGTCACCGTCGTCATCCCGGCACGCGATGAGGCGGCGGTCATCGCCAATCTTGTCAATGATCTGTGCGCGCAGTCGTATGCGGCCGATGGCCGATCGAGCCTCGACATCCTGGTCGTTGACGACGGGTCGCAGGACGGCAGCGGCGAGGCGGCGCGCGCGCTGACCGCCGCGAACTCCTTGCTGCAGGTCGTCCGCCGCGATCCCGGCGAGGGTCCGCGCACCAAGGGCGCGGTGCTGGCCTTCGCCACGCCGTTCATTCGCGGCGAAGTCGTCGGCGTGCTGGACGCGGACGCCCGCGTGGCGCCAGACTTTATCGAGCGCGCCATGCGCGCCTGGCAGAGAGATCCCGACGCGGCAGCGCTGCAGGTGCAGCGTCGCGAGTACAACGCTGGCGACAGCTGGCTTGCCGCGGCGCAGGCGGAAGAGCAGCTGATGGATCTGGCCAGCCAGTGCGGGCGTTGGGCGACCGATGGCACGGCGGAGCTGCGCGGCAACGGGATGTTCGTGCGACGCGACGTACTCGAGCGCATCGGCGGCTGGAGCCCGGAGGCGCTGACCGAGGACCTCGAGCTCTCGACGCGCCTGGTACGAGCCGGTGAGCGCGTCACGCTGGCGCCGGAGGCTTCGGTCGGTGAGCAGGCGGTCGAAGCACCTGGCGCGCTCTGGCGGCAGCGTCTGCGCTGGGCGGAGGGCAGCCTGCGGCGGCTGCTCGAGCACGGCCCGGCACTGATCGCCGGCGATCTGCCCGTGAGTCGCAAGCTTGACTTCCTGGCATTCGTTGGCGAGTTCGTCATCCCTCCGTTGTTCATCGCCAGCCTGGCGGCCGGCCTCGTCAGCGTGATGCTGCCGCAGGGTGCCGACTGGACCGTGCCGGCCTCGCTGTTCGCCGGCTATGGCATCGGAACCTTCCTGCTCGCCCTGGCTGGTCTGGCGGCCGATGGCGCCCGTGGCCTGCCGCTGCTGGGCCGGGCCACGCGTGGCTCGCTCTTCCTGTCGCACTGGTTGTTGGTCGTGCCGGCAGCACTGCTGCTCATCGCCGTGGGACGGCGCACCACGGCCTTCGCCAAGACGCCGCGGTCGCGGCCTGCACAGGACCGATGAGCATCCCACCTGCCTCCCTGGTGATCCTCGGCCAGATCGTCGTCGCGGCACGGCCCGATGGCCTCGAGACCGCCGAGGCAATCGGCATCGCCGATGGTCGCGTCGTCGGCGCCGGCAAACGCCGCGAGGTGCTCGATGACGCCGCGGCCGGCGCTCGCGTGGTCGATGCACGTGACTCGGCGGTGATTCCGGGGCTCCACGATTTTCACCTGCATCTTGTCGGCATGGCACGCGCGCGACGCGAGGTCTCCTTGGGGAACGCAGCGTCATACACCGAGCTCGTTGACCGCATTCACCTCGCCGCGTCCGCAGTCTCGCCCGGCGCCTGGCTGCTGGGGAGTGGCTGGGGCGAGGAGCGGATCGACCTGTCGGCATTGCCCCTGCTCGAGGCCGCGGTGGAGCGCCGACCGGCGCTGCTGACCAGCCACGACGGCCATTCCGCGTGGGCTTCGGCCACCGCCCGCCAGCTCGCCGGACTGACCGGCGCGACGCCCGACCCGATGGGTGGCCGCCTGGAGCGTGACGCCGACGGTGAGCCGACCGGCGTCCTGCGCGAGCGCGCCATGGCCCCGGTGGTGGACATCGCCGAGCAGCTGAGGGGTGCGCAGCTGGCGGCCCCGCTCAGCGAGGTGCTCGACGAGCTTGCCGCGTTCGGCATCACCGGTGCGACCGATGCGGGTGATGCGGACGCGAGCAACGGAACAGGTGACTTTGCAGAGCTCGGTGACTCGTTTGCGAGTCTCGTCGCAATGGACCTCGCCGGCCGGCTGCGACTGACGGTCGACCTGCCGGCCGCAGCGATCGAGGCCGCCGCCGCGCGTGGCCTGCGCACCGGGCAGCCGCTCGATGACCTGCGCCGCGTGGGATGGGCCAAGCTCTACGCCGATGGCGCACTCGGCTCACGAACCGCCGCACTCTTCGCACCGTACAGTTGCGGGGAGGGTCAGGGGACCGGGATTCTGCGGGTCACGCCGCGTGAGCTCGATGACCGGCTTGCCGTCGCGCGGCGAGCGGGCATCGGCCTGGCGATCCACGCCATTGGCGACCGTGCCGTGGCCGAGGTGCTCGACGCCTACGCGCGCGCGCCGGCGCGTCGCGCGGACGCGGTCCCCGATCGCCTGGAGCATGCGCAGCTCGTCCGTCCCGCCGACCGGCCGCGCTTCCGGCACTGGGACGTCACCGCCAGCATGCAGCCCGCGCACTGTCCGTCGGACCGTGTCGCGGCGGAGGCGTGCTGGGCGGATCGCCTGGCCGACGCCTATCCGTGGCGCTCGCTGCTGCGCGCCGGCGCCCGGCTGGCGTTCGGCTCGGATGCGCCGATCGAGCCCGCCGATCCGTGGCTCGGCATGTTTGCCGCGGTGCACCGTCGCTACGCCGACCAGACGGACGATTGGCGGCCGGCCGAGGCGCTCGACCCGGTCGCCGCGCTATCGGCCTACACGCTGACCCCGGCCATGGGGATGCATCGAGCGGACGAGGGTCATCTGCGGCCCGGCGCCGTCGCCGACCTCGCCGTGCTCGATGTCGATCTCGCCACGCTCTTGGCGGGCGACGAGCGACTCGCCGCGGTCCGTTCGCGGCTGACGCTGGTCGGCGGCGAGGAGACGCATCGGTCCTGACCTGCGGCGCATCCGTTGGAGCCAAGCAACGCCTGCGCTACGATCGAAGCGAGGCGGCGATCGGTCGGAGCTGCATGGGAGTGCCGGTCATGGACGAATCCCAGGAGCGAGGCTCGCTACCCATTGAGAATCTGGATCGCGTACCGGTTGGCCCCGGTGAGCCAGCCCCGAAATCGTCGTTCGACCCGCGCCGACTCGATTTCGGCCATTACGCTGGATACTCGATCGAGGAGCTCGCCGCTTCAGACCCGGACTACCTGCATTGGCTGGCGCGTCACCCTTCGGGGAACCGCTACCGAAGCGAAACGCAGCTCGGTTGTTTCGCGCTAGCCTCTCGGCGCGGCTACCTGGCCGCGGCCGCGCCGTGCCCAGAGCACAAAGCCTGCAGCTCCGAGCACGACCATCGCGGCGACCAACGCAATAATCCCCGGCCACCCGCTGGAGCGCGTCGCTTGTCCCGGCCGGTCGGCCGGTTGTGCTGGCCCGTCGGCGATGGTGGCGCCTCCCGCCCGACTGCCGTTGTCCCCGACAGCCTCCACGTTGAGCCCGGCGGCTGCATCGACGGCAATCGGTTCCGTGGCTTGGAAGCGCCCAGCCTGATCAGCGTCGAACGCCCGGGTGGCGCTGGCCGACGTGCCGTCGGCGGCGGTGTAGTCGACTCGGACGTTCACCCGCTCGCCGGGATGGAAGGCCGCCCCGCTGATCACGACCGATTGCCCATTCGGCGTAACGCTGACCGTGGGTTCGGTGGCGGGCGGCTCGCCGGCGAGCGCGGGCGCCGCCACAACGGCAGCCAGACCCATGGAAACGAGAAGCGAGAGGAAGCGAGACACCGCTTTGACACCTGGTGCGAATTGAATCGCTCCCCAAGACGGCGTGCCGTCGTTTGCGGTTCCGCCCGACACGTAACGTCGACGCTGTCGCGGTCGCTCGGCGGCCAAGGTGCGACGCCGGACCAAAGTCATCGGCCGCTTTCCTGCTTGAGTATACTGTCGAGCGCCTGGATGGAACGCGCACAGCAGGGAGGCACCTATTTCATGCGTAAAGTATCCACTCGGAGGTGGCTCTCGATCGGTCTGGCCTCGATGCTTGTCGCAGGCTTGCCGTCGATCGCTGCCGCCAATCATTCGTGGAACGGCTATCACTGGGCTCGCACCAGCAACCCATTTACCGTGAAGCTCGGCGACAACGTCTCGTCCACGTGGGATCGGTTCCTCGGCACGGCGTCGTCCGACTGGTCTGCGTCAAGCGTGCTGGACACCAGCATCGCGCTCGGCGGGACGAGGCCCCGCAGCTGCCGGCCGACGACCGGTCGCGATGAGATCTGCAACGCCAGCTACGGCAACACCGGCTGGCTGGGCGTGGCGCAGATCTGGATCTCCGGCAAGCACATCACGCAGGGCACCGTCAAGGTCAACGACTACTACTTTAACCAGCCGGCCTACGATACCGATTCGTGGCGCCAGCTGGTGATCTGCCAAGAGATTGGGCACACCTTCGGCCTGGACCACCAGGACACCAACTTCGACAACACCAACCTCGGCACCTGCATGGACTACACCAGCAGCCCCGACGGGCCGCCGAGCAACACTGCTCCGAACAAGCACGACTACGACGAGCTGGTCACCATCTACAAGCACCTCGACAGCTCCACTACCGTGGGCCAGACGACACGGGGAAGCGCGAACCTCGACGGCCGCGCCTGGGGTCGACAGATCCAGGACTCGAAGAACGCTGGAACGTCGTTGTTTGCCAAGTCGGACGGGCGTGGCAATACGGTCTTCACCTTCGTCATCTGGGCGAAGTAGCGGGGCCGCGAGTTCTTCTGCGCTCACCAACCAGGGAGGCGCGGGCAGAAGACGTCCGGGTTGAAATGTGGAGTGCTTGACGGCGCGGTCTCACAGCATCGGCATCTAGGCAGGGACACGCCATGACGGACCTTCGCTTCGGTCAGTTCGGTCCGTTCGCTTGGATCGATCTCGTGCTCATCGTCTGGTTCGCCGCGACAGCCGTTTGTCTCGCCTACGTGGCCTGGGACGCGGCGAAGAACAATCCGGAGCTGAAGGTAATGAAATGGGGCTGGCTGCTGGTGACGGCTTATCTTGGACCGGTCGGCCTCGCTCTCTACGTGCTGGCCTGCCAGGAGCCGGCTCCTGGGACGCATGAGGACTTCATTACGCCATTGTGGAAGCAGGGCCTAGGGTCGACGATCCATTGCTTGGCCGGGGACGCCACCGGCATCATCGTCGCGGCGACGATTACGGGGCTGCTTGGCCTGCCGATGGGCCTCGACTTCGTGGTCGAGTATGTCGCCGGCTTCGCCTTTGGGCTACTCATCTTCCAGGCGCTTTTCATGCGCGACATGATGGGCGGCTCGTATCTGGACGCCCTGCGCCAGACGGCGCTGCCCGAGTGGCTCTCCATGAATTTCGTGATGGCCGGCATGTTCCCCGCGATGACGCTGTTGATGATGGGACGCGACATGCGGGCCATGGAACCGACCAACCTGGTGTTCTGGGGCGCGATGTCAGGTGCGGTCTTCGTCGGCTTGATCGCCGCGTATCCGGTCAACGTCTGGATGGTGCACAAGGGCCTCAAGCATGGGATGGGGACAGTGCGCGGACTGGGACAGGGCGGCCATAGCACGGCGGCCGAGGAACGACGCCGGGATGGCAGCACCAGCAATACTGCGCCACAGGCCAGGTAGCACCGTGGATCATTCGCAGATGCAGCACGCCGCCGGAAAGCGCGCCGCCGGCAAGGCCCCGCCGGGACGGTCGGATGAGCGACCATCATCGCGCGACGCCAAGCGTCGCGAGCTTGCGTTTCGGGTGACTCGACCGCAGCTCGTCTCGGTGGCGGTGCTGAGCGTCCTCGCGCTCGCGGCCGCCGTACTCTTCTCCGCGTCATCAACCAACCTCGGCATCGGAGCCCGCGATGTGCGCGGGGCGGTCATGCCGCCGGGCATGATCGTGACCCGCGACACGCCCTCCGAGGCGATGCGCGACATGGCCGCCGTCGACCCAGCGGCGGTGAGCTACCGCGCGCCCGCCGAGGCACGCGGAGACCAGGCACTGCAGCCGCAGCTCAAAGGCGGCGTCAAGGTATTCGAGCTTGAGGCGTCGGTGATTGAGTGGAACATCCTGCCCTACGAGCGGGTCATGGCCTATGCCTTCAACCGCCAGGTACCGGGTCCACGCATTCAGGTGACCGAGGGGGATCGGGTGCGCATCACGGTCACGAACCGCCTCCCCGAATCGACCACGGTGCACTGGCACGGGTTAGTGGTACCCAACCAATTCGACGGTCCGGCCGGAGTGACCCAGGCACCCATCCCACCCGGGGGCTCGTACACCTACGAGTTCACCGTCCGCCAGGCGGGGACCTTCTTCTACCATTCGCACGATCATGCGGACCGCCAGGTCGCTCTCGGCCTGTACGGCGCGCTGATCGTGGAGCCAAAAGACCCGACCACAGAGCCACGCGCGGACCAGGACGTGGTGATTCAATTGCAGGAATGGCTCGAGCGCGACGGCTACACCTTCCCCGCCATGCCGATGGAAGGCGCTCTCCCCAACTTCTTCACCATCAACGGCAAGGCCTACCCGTCGACAGAGGTCGTCCACGCGAAGGTGGGCGACCGCATCCGCTTCCGGTTCATCGGCTCCAACAGCGCCTTCATCCACCCGATGCATATCCACGGCGGCCCGTTCCAGATCGTGGCGACCGACGGGACCCCGGTGCCGCCAGCGGCGATGATCGCAAAGGACACTGTCAACGTTGGCCCGGGGGAGCGCTACGACGTGATCTGGACCGCTCGGGAACCCGGCAAATGGCTGCTGCATTGCCACATCAACCACCACACTACCAACAACAACGTCGAGGAGCAGGGGGGCGGCGGCCTGACGATGATCATCGAGGTGTCGGCCTGACTGTGCTTCTGGGGCCCTGCCCCGCATATCGCTGCGGCTCTTGCAACGCATGCTACCTTCTGAGCTAACCGCAAGGGGCGGCGATGTCGCGAAATCATAGTCCAGCCACGACCCTGGTTGAGCCAGGGTTGCCGCGCTTCACGGGGTGGCTGCGCCCGGTCGTCGATGCGGTAGCTCGCATCGACTTCAGCGTCCACCGCAAGCTGCTCTTCGGGTTCCTCATCGGCGCCCTGCTGCTGGTCGGGATGGGCATCCTCAGCCTCGTCGTCATCGGGCGGATGAGCGAGCGGGTCGCGGAACTCGATCGGTTCCAGGCAAAGGCCAGCCGGGCTCAGCTGATGCTGTACCTGGTAACCGAGCAGAGCCACTACCTCGCCATGGCGCTCCTCACAAAGGACGTCACCATGGACCACCAGGACTACACGGCTGACATCGCCGTCGCCAAGAGAAAACTCATCGAAGTGCTGGGTGCCATGGAACAGGCCGACTCTGCCGACGCCGCCTTCTTCGGGGATTTGCGGGTCGCCAATGCCACGTTCGCGGCTTCGAGCGCCAGGGTGCTCGTGCTGTACCGGGTCGGTGACTATGAGGAAGCCCGGCGCCTCCACATCGCCGAGAGCGACATGCAGTCTCATGTCCTCGAAAAGCAGTTGGTTCCCTTCATCGCATCGGCTCAGCAACAGCAGGCGCAGGCGCAGTCGGCGTTCGACGCAGACCGCGGGCTCCTGACAGGCCTGGTGCTCGCCTTCTCGGCGGCGAGCGTGCTCGCCGCGCTGGCGCTCGGATACGTCCTGTCGTGGGCGTTCATCCTGCCTGTGCGCAAGATGGAACGCGCGCTTGCGGCGATCACGGCCGGGGACTTCACGCAGCACGTTCAGGTGCCGAACCGCGATGAATTCGGCAAGCTGGCCCGAGATCTGAACGGCACAAGCGAGCGCCTGGCAAAGCTCTTCGACGATGAGCGTACGCTGGCCGAGCAGCTCAGCCTGACGAATGCCTCGCTGACGCGCGCGAGCGAGGCCAAGTCGAGATTCCTGGCGAGCGTGAGCCACGAGCTGCGGACCCCGATGAATGCGATTCTCGGTTTCACCGACGCCCTCCTGGCGGGCGTTGACGGTCCGCTGAACGATGAGCAACAGGCGTCGCTGGGATGGGTCCAGCGCGGCGGCCGGGACCTGCTGGGGCTGATCAACGAGATCCTCGATCTGTCGAAGATCGAGGCCGGCAAGCTCACCGTCGATGTCGAACCATTCGACCCGCGCGAGCTCGTCGAGGCGGTTGTGGCCCAGCACCGCTCGCTGGCCGCGCAGAAGGGGATCCGCTTCGCGTGGCGCGATGCGGGCGCCCCCGCCGAGGTGGTGCTCGACCGCCAGCGCGTGCGCCAGATCCTGGTCAACCTCTTCGGCAACGCGCTGAAGTTTACGCTGCAGGGGGAGGTCGACGTCGAAACCGGCGGCGCCAGTGACTCAGAGTTCCACGTCGCAGTGCGCGACACCGGTCCGGGCATCGCGCCGGAGCAGCACGAAGCAATCTTCGAGGAGTTCCGCGAGGCCGAGGGAGCGTCGCATGGCATCGGGCTCGGCCTCGCCATCAGCCGTCGTCTCGCACGGGTGATGGGAGGCGAGATCACGCTGGAGAGCGAGCCCAACCGCGGGAGCATCTTCCACCTCAGGCTGCCGCTCGACTGCCGCAGCGCGCCGACCTACGTCGCCGAGCTGGACCAAGCCCGCGACGGTGAAAGCCTGGTGCTCAGCGTCGATGACGATCCATCGGTTGCGCCGCTGCTCCACAAGATGCTCGCCAGTCATGGGTATCGCGTCGTGGCCGCCACGAGCCCAAGCGCGGCCGTCAGCGAGGCCCGCAGCCTGCGACCTGCCGCCATCCTGCTCGACGTGCTCATGCCTGTACGCGATGGCCATAGCATCCTGCGCGAGCTCAAGAGCGACCCGGCAACCAGAGAGATCCCGGTCATCGTGATCTCGGTCATTGACCCGGCGGACGTGCCGGAACTCGCGGACGGACACCTCAACAAGCCGATTCGCAAAGACCCGCTGCTGCGCGTGCTCGCTGAGCACGGCGCCGCACCCGTGGTTCACCAATAGTGGCCACGATCCTCTTGATCGAGGACACGCCTGCGAACCTCGCACTGGCGACGAAGCTTCTCCGCGCCGCCGGACACCAGGTGCTGACGACTGAGACCGCAGCCGCAGGTGTCGCCCTGGCGCGGGATCGGCTTCCCGACCTGGTGCTCATGGATCTGGGACTCCCCGACATGGACGGGTGGCAGGCGCTGCGCGAGATCCGGGCGGACCACCGCACCGCTGGGTTGCGCGTCGTCGCGTTCACCGCCGACGCCATGGTCGGCGATCGTGAGCGCGCGCTCGCGGGAGGATTTGACGGCTACATGAGCAAGCCGATCGACTTCGCAACGTTCGCGAAGAGCGTGGAGGGCTACCTGCCGTGAGGCGAGAGCGCCCCCTGATCCTCGCCGTCGACGACGAGCCGGCGAACCTCGCCCTCCTTGGCAAGCTGCTGAAGCATCACGGTTACGACGTGGTCGAGGCGACCGATGGCCCCTCGGCGCTCGATGCAATCGCGAATCATGATCCCGATCTCGTCTGCCTGGATGTAATGATGCCGCGGCTCGATGGGATCGAGGTATGTCAGCGGCTGCGCCGCCAACCCCAGCACGCAGGCCTGCCGATCCTGCTGCTCACCGCGCTGAATCGCCCGGAGGACAAGGTGCGCGGCCTGGAGGCCGGCGCCAATGACTTCTTGTCGAAGCCTTTCGATGAGAGCGAGCTGTCCGCGCGGGTGCGCTCGCTACTACGGACGAAGGCGCTCCAGGATCGGCTCGCGGATCTGCTCGGACGGTACGTCAGCGAGAACGTCGCGGCCGAGGTGCTCCGTGATCCGTTCGCGGTCTCACTGGGCGGTGATCGGCGTCACGTCTCCACACTATTCGCCGACGTGCGCGGCTACACCGCACTTGCCGCCGAGCACCCGCCTGAGGAAGCGCTGGACCTCCTCAATCGTTACCTCACCGTCGTCAGCGATGCCGTGGAGGCACACGGCGGCACCGTCGCAGACCTTCTCGGCGATGGCGTCTTCGCCTTCTTCGGCGCCCCGGTGACGCACCACGACGATCCAGAGCGCGCCGTGCGCGCGGCGGTCGCGATGCAGGCCGCAGTGACACGACTGGCGATCCCGGCGATGCCAGGCGTGCGACTGCAGGCGGGAATCGGGATCACCAGCGGCGAGGTCATCGCCGGCAATGTGGGCTCGGAGCACCGCATGCACTACGCCGTGGTCGGTGACTCGGTGAACGTCGCGGCCCACCTGCAGGCAGCGGCAGGTCCGGGCCAGATCCTCGTGGACGAGCCAACGAATGATGCGGTTCGCGATCTCGTGGTTTCGCAGGATCTGGGCAGCCTGCGGCTCGCCGGCAAGGGCGACTGGGTGCGCACCTTTAGCGTGCTCACCCTGGCGTGAAGGGAGCCCTGCGCCGGTTGAATTGTTGAACAGCGAATCTCGCTCCGCGCGTTAGCTGACGCCATCTGCTGGCGATGAGTCAGGTCGCGGGTGGGCTCTTCGTGGGCGGTCGTCGACTCATCGGTCAGGCGGAACGACGACCGGGTGGCAGATCGAGCCGAGCGGGGACGGGTCGGCTATCCGGTGGACGGACCGATACAAACGGCCGCTACTCGTTATAGTCCTTCTTTGGCCGCTCGAGGTCGCCCTGCTCCTTTTGGAGCTGAATGAGCTGCAGCATGTTCTCCTTGGCCGCCTTCACGCCGGCTCTCTTGATGGTTTCCGTCTGACCGGCGGCTTTCAGATCGTCCTCCACGATGTTGTCCGTATCACCGTGATCCGCATACGGCAGCTTGCATCCGCACGTGTAGCACATGACTCCTCCTCTTTGCCCAGATGCCGAAGTTCGCTAGCTCCTCTCGCGGGTGAACCTCAAACGTCGGAGGTTAGGAACCGCGTGTAGCTCTCCGTCACCGCTGCATAGCACGAACACGATTGCTTCTTGAGCTCCGCGCGGTCGGTGACGGCAACCGTGGCCCTACGGTATTCGATGGCTCCGGCGCTCCGCAGCTCGTTCGCAGCCAGCGTGATGCTTTCTCTTCGCACGCCGAGCATCGCCGACAGGGACTCGTGCGTCAGTGGGAATTCATCTAGGCCAGAACGGTCACCGATCAGCAGAAGCCATCGTGCGAGCCGCTCCTTGGCGTAGTGCGCGCGGTTGCATGCCGCTGTCAGCGAGGCCTCCCGAACCAAAAGGAGCAGGTACCGCAAGAGGGTCGACTTGACGCCAGGGAAGGCGAAGAGCCGCACTGCGTCGCCTCTAGGAAGGAACAGGGCCCTGCCCGGGAGTTGGACGACGGTTCGGAAGGCCGATACAGAGGTGTCGAACAGGGCGGACGTCCCGCTCATCCCTTCTCGACCGACGATGGACACCTTCACGGTGGCCCCTTCGGGGAGGCTCACTAGCCGGCACATGAGGCAGGAGACCGGGAAGTAGAGGCCCTCCACGCCCTCCTCTTCGGCTGCGACGGGCTCCTGTCCCTTGAGCTCGATCTCAGTCAATCGGTCCTCGAGAAACGCGCGAGCTTCGGGCTCCAGGGCCTCCACGATCGCGTTGCGCCCTTCGGGCGGCAGCACTTCGGCTAGCTCGACAGTCATCAAGGCCACCCTACGCGAGAAGCGACATCGCACACTGTGTGGTATCGCACGGAACTACGCAAATCGATCGCTTACCGTGCAAATGCCGAATCGCTGGGCCCGGCCACAATCCGACCTCAGCGATCCCCCGGCTCCTGGACTGTCTATGTAGCCAGCGGCTTCTTCAGAACTGATATCTGTCCGAAGAGCCACGATCGTCTCCTCTGCGCCATCCGGAGCGGGTGGAGAGGCGGAGACCGCCACCGTGGTGACGAGAAGGAGGCTATTCACCATGACCCACATCGATAGTCAGATGCCGGGCGCCGAGGGGATGGACGTGCTGACCCGAACGCCGGGGACCGACACGCCGGAGAGCGCCTACGAGAAGGTGGTCATCCTCCCCAAGATGGGAGACGAGGATTTGTCGAAGCACGCGTGGGCCGACGCGCGCTTCGCGGCCGATATCCTCGCCGAGCACGCGTTCTTCTTCGCGTTGCTGATGCCCGAGGAGCTGGCCGCCAAGGAACGCGCCGAGGCGCTGCAGTTCCAGCGGTCGTTCGCCCAGCTGTACGACCGCATCGTCGCCGACAAGCCGCCCCAGCGTTCCGAGGTCAAGAGCTTTGTCGCTCCGATGACCGAGGCGATCAAGCCGTTCATCGAATACAAGGCCCGCCTCGGCGAGGCGCAGACATCGGGCAAGCTGCGCAGCCTGGTCTGGCCACTCTTCTTCGACCACACCCGCCACGAGGCCGAGCGCTGGGAGCGCCGCTTCAACGATCTGGCGCGGGGCGAGGCCAACTTCGAGCGATTCGAGGTCGTCAAGTTCTGGACGAACATCATGGACGAGCACGCGCGATTCATCGCACACTTGCTCGATCCCGATGAGTTCGAGCTGATCGAGAAGGCGTTCAGCGCCAGCACGGTCTTCCGCAAGTTGAGCGACGACACCGTGGGTGGCACCGTCGCCGCGCTGGCCGCCGAGCCCGGAACCGTGATCGATTCGCTCGCACAACATCCAGAGGTCGACGCCGTGATGAGCGCGGTGCAGACCATCCTCGACTTCAAGACCCAGGCGGTGCGCGACATCGAGGCCGGCCGGATCAAGAGCATCATCGAGCCGCGGCTGGCCGACCACGTGCGACGCGAAGCGCTGAAGTTCTTCAACGAACTCAAGCGCGCGGTGTGAGGCGCGCGTCGGCGCAGTGGCAAGCTGCAGCCGGGTCGACCGATGAGCCGGGTCGACACATCACCTCGGCTTCCCGGCCCGGCCGCCAAGAGGCGGAGGGTGCTCTATAGCGGTTGAACAGCTCGAGCGCGCCGAGGTAGGCGGTCAGCGTGCGGGCGCCTTGTTCTCGGCACGTAGGTGGCGGCGGTAGTTCTCGATGGCGGCGTCGATGGTCAAGTTGACGCTGCCCGCAGCGTCGGCGATGATGGCCCTCTGACTGGTGGTCGACATGGCACTCGGTCGTCCTAGGTACGGTTCGCAAAAGTCGTACAGTTATGTGCTTGCGAGCGCTGTGGTCAAACTCGTCATTCGGGCCGATCGCCAGTTATATGTCCAATCTGAGCACAAAACTGGCAGAATCGGTGGGCGGCTAGCTCAGCTGGTTAGAGCACTTGCTTGACATGCAAGAGGTCACTGGTTCGAGTCCAGTGTCGCCCACCAATCCGTTACTTCGGGCTCGACGAGGCGACCGTCTAGCGCTCCAGCCCAAGCCATGGCCACCGACTTATGATGTGCGGGCGCCCTGCTCCGGAACGAGGTGAAGATAGTGCTTGCCGATGCGATGGTGGTTCCAACTGTTGCGGTGACCGACCTTGACCGCGCGAAACGATTCTTCCAGGAGCAGCTAGGCCTGCCACTGCTCGACGAGACGCCGTTCACTCTCCGCTTCCGCGCTGGAAAGGGGACACAATTGGCGGTGCGGCGCGGACGTCCGAACGTCGGTCAGACAGTGGCGCATTTCGAGGTCGTCGACCTCGAGGCCGTCATCCGCGATCTCACCTCGCGCGGGGTTACCTTCGAGGAATACGAGTCCCCGAAGACGACCAACTTCATCGCCCAGATCGGGCCGGCTCG
>JBBSHF010000015.1:0-32275 GCA_038253355.1 Candidatus Limnocylindria bacterium | reverse complement strand
TCACCCCGATCCGGTGCCGGAGCTGCGCCGCCTGGTCACGCTGCAGGAGGCGTACAACCTGCTCGACGACGAGGGCGATGCGGCTCGCGCGGGCGCGGACGAGAGCGAGCGCTACGCCGAAGCGCGTCGCCGCGCCCCCGAGGCCATGGAGCTCGTCTTCTGGATGGGGCTCGAACACGCCAAGCGTGGCGACCTCGACGCGGCGCGCCGCGAGCTCGCCGTGGCCTTCGCCGCCGACACCCGCTGGCGCACCACGCTGGAGCACCTCGCCGCCGCGCGGCGTGAGGGCATCACGCCCAAGCTCGCTGCGAAGCTGCTCGCTGCGAAGCTGCTCGCTGCGAAGCTGCTCGCCTGAGCCAGGTCCAGGTCGCGGCGCCACGTCCGGGGTGGATCGGGGCCTGGTTTGCGGGGGTGGCAACTAACTGCCACGCAGCGCCTCGAGCATTCGGCCCACGCCCTTCTCAAGGCCGCGGCTTGCTCCCGGGGCTACCCACGGCCAAGTTGCGGCGGCTCAGTGGCCGATGGTTGCTTCCCCGACAAACGGGAAGTCGTCAGCCCACAAGCAGCTCGCTCGCTCGGCTCTCCGACCTCATCGGCCACCGAAGCCGTCACAGGAATCCGTCAGATGAGGACGATGCCATTCGCACCTGGATCTCGACCATCCGCGAGGGCACGCAGCACGGACCGGGTGGTAAGCGGGAAGTCCGCCGCCAGTGCATCGGCTGCAAGGGCCAGGGCACGACGATTGGCGTGCGTCGCTGCGATGAGGATCACTACACGACCAATCCCCAAGTCGCGCGCCTTGAGAAGCACCGCGCGCAGCTGGGCCTGCGCATCGGCCAGGCGGGTGAATGCCTCGATCATGACCACGTTGGAGCCGCAGCGAATGACCGCGTCTGCCGCCCGCCAGTCATGCGCCATCGGCACGATCACCTCGTAGCTCCAGCGCCACGCTCCGCCGATTCGGGCCCGCAAACGTCCAAGCAGGGCGAGCTGCGGCGCGTCGCGGATGGCTCGCTCAGCCGGGAAGGTGCTCATCCAGAGCTTGAGGCCCACGGCCGCGCAGAGAGCGACCAGGTCCTCGTTCGGCACACGAGAGACGAGCCCACGCTCGACGCGTGAAACCCACGAGGTGGATCGGCCGACGACGCGCCCAACCTCGCTCATGCGCAGGCCGGCAGCCATGCGTGCATTGCGGACCGCCGCGCCCGTCTCGATGCGGGCCAGCCGCGCGCGTTGTCGCGCCGCACTGAGGACTTGCGTTCTGACGGGCATGCCGCGCAGCATGCAACTCGGCCACGTACCGGACGCTTACTGCGCGGTTGCGCAGGCCGCACGCGATCTTTGTCGACGCGAATAGATCCCGTTGCCTCTCCGGCAACTAACGGCCACGCAGAGGCGCGGAGCGGTCCCAGGACCGGTATGGATGGCCGCGGTTTGCCTCATGGACAACCGGCGGCAACACAGCGCGAGTCAAGGGGCCGCCGATGGCCGATGGTTGCTGCGCAGGCAAACGGGCATCGGCACTCGGGTGGGCCACGTGACGTCCATCGGTCTACCAGTTCGTGGCGGTCGAGTGCTGCGCCTCACCGACCGATTCGAGCCAGCGCTCGGCGTCGATGGCGGCCTTGCATCCGTCGCCCGCGGCAGTCACCGCCTGGCGATACCGATGGTCGTGCACGTCGCCGGCGATGAAGATGCCCGCGATGGCCGAGCCGGTCTCATCGACCACCCTCAGGTAGCCACGCTCGTCGAGCTCGAGTTGACCGATGAACAGATCCGTGTTGGGCTTGTAGCCGATGGCCACGAAGAGCCCCTGCACCGCAAGCTCGGACTGCTCGTCGCTCTGCGTGTCGCGGAGCAGGAGCGAACTGACCGTCTGCTCGCCACGCACCTCGGCGATCTCACGGTTGTGCAGGATCTCGATCTTGGGATGGGCACGTGCCCGATCCTGCATGATCTTCGAGCCGCGGAACTGATCGCGGCGGGTGAGGATGGTGACCTTCGAGGCGAAGCGCGTGAGGAAGAGCGCCTCCTCGAGCGCGGTGTCGCCGCCGCCCGCCACCGCGATCTCGCGGTCCCGGAAGAAGAAGCCATCGCAGGTGGCGCAGGCGCTGACGCCGCGTCCGCGGAACTGCTCCTCGCTGGGCAGCCCCAGCCACAGCGCGGAGGCGCCGGTCGCGACGATGACCGCATCGGCCCGGTATTCGTCGGCGCCGACCCACAGCCGGAAGGGACGCTCGCTGAAGTCGACACGAGTGACGTCGCGGTCGATGATGGTCGTACCGAAGCGCACCGCCTGGTCGCGGAAGAGCTGCATCAGCTCCGGACCCTGGATGCCGGCGGGGAAGCCCGGATAGTTCTCCACATCGGTGGTGATCATCAGCTGCCCGAGTGGCACGTTCCCCGCAAAGACGATCGGCTCGAGGTTGGCACGTGAGGCGTACAGCGCCGCGGTCAGTCCGGCGGGCCCCGAACCGATGATCGCGACCCGCCGATAGGCCTGGTCGGTGTGCTCGTGCGTCTGGGTGCTGGGCGGAACGGTGGCTGTCATCTCAGGAGGAAGTGTAGCGTGAGCGTCGAATCGGACCGTCACCGGCAGCGTACCCTCTGCAGTGTGATGATGCCGTGAAACCGCTCTTCGGCCGGATGCTGGCGCACCGCAGCCACGAGCACGAGCTGCTCGACGACGCGTCGCTCGACGCCACCGAGCTGCGCGCCAACCTTCGGGAGCTGGCCATGCTCAATCGCCTGCCCGGCGGAACGTCGGCGAGCATCGCGGCGATCGACCTGCTGGCCGAAGGTGCGCGCGATCTGAGCGTGCTCGATGTGGGCACCGGCGGCGGCGAGATGGCACTGGCCTTCGCACGCCACGGCCAGCGCGGGCCAGCGCGCTGGGAGGTGACCGCCGTGGACAGCCATCCGGACGTGCTGGCGGTCGCGGCCCGACGCCTGGGCCGCGTGGCGACTGCCACGACGCTGCTGGCCGACGGACGGCGCCTGCCACTCGCCGACGAGTCGGTCGATGTGGCGCACGCCTCGCTGCTGCTGCACCACCTCGAGCCGCAGGATGCGCTGGCGCTCCTCGCCGAGCTGCGCCGGGTGGCACGCGTCGGTGTGGTGATCAACGACCTGCGCCGCGGCATGCTTTCCTATCTCGTCACCTCGGCGACGGTCCTGGCGCTCAGTCGCTCGCGCTACACCCGTCACGATGGACCGCTCTCGGCACGTCGCGCCTACACGATCCGCGAGCTCGACGAGCTGCTCCACGCCGCCGGGCTGTTCGTCGTCTCGCGCACGCCCGCATTCCTGCCGCGGGTGGTGACCGCCGCGGTGGCGATCTGATGCCCGATGCGCGCTGCGACCTGCTGGTGATCGGCGCCGGCCCGGCGGGCGCGGGACTGGCAGCGGCAGCCGCGCAGCGCGGCATGCGGGTGCTCCTGATCGAGGCCGCGCGCCACCCGCGACCGAAGGCCTGCGCCGAGTACGCCAGCCCGCGCATCGCCGAGGAGCTGGCGCGGCTCGGCCTCGCAGCGGAGTCCTGGCAGAGCGCTGCCGTGCCGCTGCAGGGCATGCGCCTGCTGGCCCATGGCGTCGTGACCGACCTGCGGTACGCCGACGCCCGCGGCCCGCGCAGCGCCTGGGGACTCGACCGGCGCCGCTTCGACGCGGTCCTCGCGGCGTACGCCGCGGCATCAGGAGCGCGGCTGATGGAGGAGACGCGACTGGTGAGCCTGCTGCGGGATGGCGGGCGGGATGGAGGACGGGTCGTCGGAGCGGAGCTGCTCGGCCACGCCGGCACGACCCGGGTGCGCGCCGAGTGGACCGTGGGCGCGGATGGGGCGCGGTCGCTGGCGGCGCGACTGCTGGGCGTCGAGCGGCCATTGCGTTTTCCGCGCCGCCTGGGGCTGATCGCGCACTACTCTGGCGTGGACGGGCTCACGCAGAGTGGCGAGATGCACGTCGGCCGCAACGGATACATCGGCCTGGCGCCAACGCCCGGCGGTGAGCTGAACGTCGGTATGGCGCTGCCAATGGCCCGCGGCCGCGCGGCGCTGCGCTGGGACGACGCGATCGCGGCACTTCCCGCAGTGGCAAGGCGCCTGGCCGGCGCGCGACGCCTGACCCCGATCCGCGGCGCGGCACCCATCGGTCACCGGGTGAGCAGCGTCGCCGGAGCCGGCTGGCTGCTGATCGGCGATGCCGCCGGCTTTATCGACCCGTTCACCGGCGAGGGCATCTTTCGCGCGCTGCGCTCCGCCCGTGCGGCCGCCGACGCGCTGAGCTCAGCGGACCCGGCGCAGGACTACCTGGCGCAGCGGCGGGCGGCCTTCGCCAGCAAGGACGCCCTGACCTGGGTCGTGCAGGCGATGCTTGTCGCTCCCCCGCTGCTGGGCTACGCCCTGCGCCGCCTCGCGTCGCGCGACGAGGCACGCCTGCGCTTCGCCTCGGCGCTGGGCGACTGTCGACCGGCCTCGTCCGCACTCTCGCCGAGTGCGCTGGTCGAGGTGCTGCGGCCGTGAGGAGCGTCATGCGCATCGCCATCGGGGCCCCGGCTGAACGCATCTTCGCCCTGGCCGCCGACGTCGAACGCTGGCCCGAGCTGCTGCCCCACTACCGCTACGTGCGCCGCCTGCCGAGCACCGACGGGCAGCGCCGCTTCGCCATGGGCGCTCGCCGCGGCCCCATCCCGGTGCGCTGGGAGGCGACCCAGCTGCCGCTCCCCGACGAGGGCGTGATCGAGTTTACGCACACCGGCGGGCTGACACGCGGCATGCGCGTGGCCTGGCGCCTCGTCCCATCCGACGGCGGCACGCAGGTCAGCATCGAGCATCAGCTCGACCTCGGCTGGCCGCTGATCGGCCGCTTCGCCGCCGAGCGCGTCATTGGCCCGCAGTTCGTCGACGCCATCGCCGGGCGGACGCTGCGCCGCATGAAGCAGCTGGCCGAGCAGGACCGATGAACCCGCGCCGCGTGGTGGTCACCGGCATCGGCGCGCTGACACCGGTCGGCCACGGCCACGACGGCCTGTGGCGGGGCGTGCTCGCCAATCGTTCCGCGGTGAAACAGATTGACCGCTTCGACCCCTCGCCGTTTCCCTCGCGCATCGCCGCGCAGATCGATGACTTCCAGCCGTCCGACCATCTCGATGCGCGCCGCGCGCGCCGACTCGATCGCTTCAGCGCGTTCGCCGTGACCGCGGCGCGCATGGCCAGCGAGCACGCTGCGCTGCCGCTCAGCGACGGACAGGCGGAGCGGACCGGCATCTTTCTCGGCTCGGCGCTGGGCGGCGTGGCATTCGGCGAGGAGCAGCACGCCGCCTACGTGACGCGCGGCGTTCGCGGCGTCTCGCCGACCCTGGCCCTGGCCGTGTTCGGTGGTGCGGGGGCCAGCAATATCGCGATCGACCAGGGCATTCGCGGCCCGGCGGTCGGCAACGCGAACTCGTGCGCATCGGGGGCGGTGGCCATCGGTCAAGCCTTCGAGGCGATCCGCACTGGCGAGCTGGACGCCGCGCTGGCGGGTGGCGCGGAGGCACCGCTGGCGCCGCTGACCTTCGGTGCCTTTGCCATGATCCGCGTGCTGTCGCAGCGCAACGACGACCCGGCGAGCGCATCGCGGCCGTTCGACGTCGGCCGCGACGGCTTCGTGATGGGCGAGGCCGCAGCGGTCCTGGCGCTCGAGGAGCGTGACGCGGCCGAGCGCCGCGGCGCGCCGATCCTGGCCGAGCTGCTCGGCTTCGGAGCCAGCAACGACGCGTACCACATGACTGCGCCGCGTCCCGATGGCCGGGAGGCCGCCCGCGCCGTTTCCATCGCCCTGGAGGCGGCACAGCTCCCTCCCGAAGCGATCGACTACGTCAACGCCCACGCCTCCTCAACGCCACTCAACGAGGTGGCGGAGGCGCGCGCGCTGCGCATGGCGCTCGGCGAGCATGGCGAGCGCGTACCGGTATCGGGCACCAAGGGACTGTATGGCCACGCGCTCGGCGCGAGCGGCGCGGTCGAGGCCGCGATCAGCGTGCTCGCCCTGCAGCACGACCTGCTGCCCGGCACCTGCAACCTTGGGGAGCTCGACGCGGCGTGCGAGCTGCATGTCCTGGCTGCGGCGGAAGCGTGCGCCGCGCGCGTGATCCTGTCGACCTCGTTCGGCTTCGGCGGCATGAATGCCGCGCTGCTCATCGGGCGTTACGCCGGCTAGCCAGGGACGTTCAGCGCTGGTCCTCAACGATCGGCTCGGGATCCGGATGCAGCGCCCAGTGCAGCGCCGTCTCGAAGGCCAGCGCGCCGCCCGCCTTGTCGACGATCACCGTGCGTGGATCCTCGCGGATCATCGCCGGCAGCGAGGTCGCCTCGCTACCGGTCCAGTAGATCACCGGCAGCTCGGGGAAGCGGTGGCGAGTGGCCATGAAGAGCGCCGCCGAGAGCTCGTGCTCCAGCCGCCAATCGAGAACAATGGCGCCCGGCGGATCGACCTCGCGGAAGGCGCGCAGGAATGGAAGCGCGGAACGAAACAGGGTCGCCTCGGCGCCGCCGTTGCTGCACAGATCGGCGGCCAGCTCGGCGGCGGCGGGCTCGTCCTCGACGATCCACACAGCACGGGGACGAAGGGCAATTCGCGGGATGGAATCGGTCATATGCACTGCGGAAAAGACACTCACCTCGCCACCCGCGGTGCATGCTCCGTGCCTGAACCCCATCACCCAACGGCATTAGGGCAGCGAACCGCCTACTATCGGGCCAGATGATCACACGGCGAACGTCCGCAACCGTCGATATCGACGGCGTCCTCGTCGGCAGCGATCACCCGGTGGTGGTCCAGTCGATGACCAATACCGATACGGCCGATGCGGATGCCACCGCCATCCAGGTTGCGCAGCTGGCGCACGCCGGCTCCGAGCTGGTGCGCATCACCGTCAACAACGACGCTGCCGCCGAGGCGGTGCCGCTCATCCGCCAGAAGCTCGATCGGCTGGGGGTCGGCGTCCCGCTGATCGGTGACTTCCACTACAACGGCCACCTGCTGCTGACGAAGTATCCGGCCGCCGCGGCGGCCCTGGCCAAGTACCGCATCAACCCGGGCAACGTGGGCGGCAAGCACCATGACGCCAACTTCACCGCGATCGTCGAGGTTGCGATCGCCAATGGCAAGCCAGTGCGCATCGGGGTCAACTGGGGATCGCTCGACCAGCAGCTTTTGACCGAGCTGATGGACGCCAACGCGGCGTTGCCCGCGCCGCGCGACTCACGCGAGGTGATGATCGAGGCGATGGTCTCCTCGGCACTGCGTTCGGCGCAGCTGGCCGAGGAGACGGGCCTCGGCCACGACCGCATCCTGCTCTCGGCCAAGGTGAGCGGCGTGCAGGACCTGGTTGCGGTCTACGAGCGCCTGGCCGAACGCTGCGACTATCCGCTGCACCTTGGCCTGACCGAGGCGGGGATGGGCTCCAAGGGGATCATCGCCTCGAGCGCCGGGCTGGCGATCCTGCTGCAGCGCGGCATCGGCGACACGATCCGCGTATCGCTGACGCCCGCTCCCGGAGGCGACCGCAGCGAGGAGGTGCGGGTCGCGCAGCAGGTGCTGCAATCCATGGGGCTGCGCAGCTTCACGCCACAGGTGAGCGCGTGCCCGGGCTGCGGCCGCACGACGAGCAGCTTCTTCCAGGAGATGGCGCGCGACATCGGCGCCTACCTGGCGCAGCAGATGCCGGTCTGGCGCGAGGCTCACCCCGGCGTCGAGGAGCTGAAGGTGGCGGTGATGGGCTGCGTCGTCAATGGGCCGGGCGAGTCGAAGCACGCCGACATCGGCATCAGCTTGCCGGGAACCTTCGAAGAGCCCGTGGCGCCGGTCTTCGTCGACGGTGCGCTGCGCACCACCTTGCGCGGCGACGACATCGTGCCACGCTTCCTGGAGATCCTCGACGAGTACGTGGCGCGCCGGTACCCCGCCCGCGAGGCCCTGCCGAGCGCCTGAGCGCAGACGTGGACCGATTGGGCTTCGAGATGAGCGCCCAGTCGCAGGTCTGCTTTCAGACCGTCGGTGGATCGGCGGCCCGGATGGGCGGACTCGACGGTCGACCGCTCAGTCGCTGGCGCGCCGGGTCGTGCGTAATGGTCCGCAAGGGGCGTCTTATCTGCGGGAACGGTTGATTTCGAGCGTCTCGGGTGGGTTAAGGCGCCGATGCCGGCTCCTTATCGGTGAAGTTGGTCCGGCAAACCGATCAAGCCACCGATAAGGGTCCTCTGCACGCGCATTGGCGTGACCGCGGCGACGGCCACGGCGACCGCGACGAGATAAGGATCCCCAGGCGGCCGTTTACGGTGCGGCACGGCGAACGGCGGTCTATGACCATTTGACATTAGCGCGCTTAACATTAGGCCGCCGTCCTCTTAGCTAAGAGGCAGGGAGCAGGAGACCGTCTCCAGACCGTAGTACCGCGCCGAAGGCGTCACGGAACTCCTATCGGAGATCGTCTGGGATTACGTCCTGCTCGTGAAGAACGATGACCCAAGGCCCCCAGCGACCTGCCCCCTTCTCCGGTGAATCCCGCGAGCACAACCTTGCTCACCTTCGCCGGCGCGGTGCCAAAGACAAACGTGTTCCAGTTATCGCCGGTTTCCCCAGCCAGTGATAGCAGTTGCACTGTTCCTCCGGAATCGAAGTTGCTGCTGGCAATCTGTTGGGCCTGCCAGCCTTCCGCCTGGTTCCAGAAATGAAACACCCGGACCTGCGTGCCAGTGATCGCCGCCGCCACCGCCCTGTCCTCGGACAGTGCGACCAAGGCATCGCGTGGCACCTGATCCTCCCGCAGCCTGTCCGCGAGCGATTGCTGCAAGACGCAAGCAGCGAGCGGCGGCGAGATGACTAGTGCGAGAAGGACGTGTAGGCCGCGGCTGACCATTGCCAGACGGGGGTCGTGTCGCCGGCCTCCAACCGCCGTTCGACCAGCAGATCGGCTGATTCAAACGCTGCGAAGTAGCTGCTGAACGTGATCGACAAAGTCGCCGCGCTCAACCGCGTCGGCAACCAAACAGGGTCACCAGGTCGACAGAACCGTCGACAACTGGCAGGCTGGCGGCGTCGGCAATGCGGCAGTCGCCGTCCGGGGGTCGGCTGCCTGCGCTCGCCGCGTGGCGGCAGCAGCGCCGGAAACGAATCGCCATGTAACTGCCAGGAGCTGCCGTGGCCGTGGCCATCGCCGTGGCCGTGGCCGTCGCCGTGGCCGTTGCCGTCGTCGATGCCGTGGCCGCTGCCGTTGCCGTGGCCGTTGCTGCGGTCACGATAGTGCGCCTCCAGCGGACTCTTATCGGTGACTTCCTCGGTTTGCCGGGTCATGTTTGCGGATAAGGAGCCGGCATCGGCGCAGTAAGTTACCCGAGACGCTCGAAATCGACCGTTCCCGCACATAAGACGCCCCTTGCGGACCATTACCCACGATACGGAGCGCCAGCGACCGGGATGTCGCGGCCGGGCCGTTCGGGCCCAGGCGATCCAGGCCAGCCTGCGCCTCCGGCGTCACGGAACGTCAACAACCGGAGATTGGATAAACGCCTAGCGCGGCTTGGCGCAGCTGCTGTTGACGTAGAGCCGCGACGGCCCGGTCGGGTCGTGACCGTTGTACAGGTTGCGTGTCACCGTGGCGGCACCATCCTTGTCGATCGTCACCTCGGTCAGCACGTCGATGTCGCCGTTGCCCGGCACGCCGCCCTTGACCGTGGCTGAATCGAGGATCTGCTTGCCGGCGACCGAGAGCTGGAACGGGACGGCCAGCGGAAAGTCGACCACCTTGAAGTCGCAGTAGCCCACCTTCTGATCGGGCGTGCCGGGTACGGTGAGCGTGACGTCGTTGGCGGACAGGTTGATGACCATCGCCTTGAGCTGAGGCGCAGCTCCACCGCCGGGGCCACTGCCTCCGCCACACGCGGCCAGGGCGAGTGCCAGCAGCGCGGTCACGCTCAGCGCCGATTGGCGCAGCGGGCCGCGAGACGAGCGCCATGAATCTCGACGCGGGGTCGCCATGGAACCACTCCTCCGTACTACCGGCGCGGCTCCCAAGCGAAGAAGCGCAGCGCCACCACAAGGCCGACAGCCCCCCAGATGACGATCACCCCAAGATCGCCCACCGAGAAGGCGCTCGCCGAGGTGGCCGGATCATAGACGCGCAGCATCGCGTCTGCGAAGTGTCGCACCGGAAACATCTGCGACAGCGTGTCCAACCAGCGGGGTGCGCTGCTCAACGGGATGAAGACGTTCGAGATGAAGAGGAGCGGCAGGATCACCGCGTTGACGACCGCGGGCGCCGCATCGGCGTTCGGAATGAAGCCGGTGAGCGCCAGGCCCAGCGCGCAGAAGGCGGCCGCTCCAATGACCAGCGTCACGATCAGTGCCGTCAACTGTCCCCATGGCACCGCCACGCCGTAGAAGATCGCGCCGAAACCCGCCACGATGACCACCAGCAGCAGCGCCACCAGCACGGCGTGCAGCATCCGCCCCACGAGATACGACCAGCCGGGCAGCGGCGTGCCACGGATGCGTTTCAGGATGCCTTCGTCGCGCGCGATCGTGACGCTCATCGCCAGGTTGGTGAAGGTGGCGGTGATCACCGCGAAGACGATGATCGCCGGGGTATAGAAACGCGAGCCCTGACCCTCGCCGAAGAGCAGGTTGAAGACGACCATGAAGAGCAGCGGGAAGACGAAGGTGAAGAAGGCCGCGGCGGGATTGCGCCAGAAGGCGCGATTCTCGAAGCGCACCTGTCGCAGCGCCAGGCCGATGTCGGTCACGCCGCCTGCGCTCCATCGGTCAGCTGCAGGTAGACGTCCTCCAGTGACGGCCGAAGCACCTCCAGCCCGACCAGCTCGAGGTCGGCGCTCAACGCCCAGTCGGTGAGCTCGTGGAGAAGTCGCGTCGGCTGCTCGGTGTCGAGCTCGTAGCCGCCGGGGGTGCGATGCGCGCCGAATCCATCGGGCAGCTCGGCGCCGCTCGGCAGGCCGAAGCGCACGACGCTCACCGCGGCCTGTCGTCCGCCCAGCGTGTCGGGCGTGCCGCTGGCCACGATCCGTCCGTCGGCGATGATCGCCACGCGGTTGGCGAGCGCCTGCGCCTCGTCCATGTAGTGCGTCGTCAGGAAGATCGTCTTGCCCAGGCCTGCCAGGTTGCGGATCACCTCCCACGCCTGGCGGCGCGCCCCGGGATCGAAGCCGGTGGTCGGCTCGTCCAGGAAGAGCAGCTCCGGATCGCCGGCCAGGGCCACCGCCAGGTCGACCCGGCGACGCTGTCCGCCCGACAGCTTGTTGATGCGCTGGTCGGCCTGCTCCGAGAGGCCGACCAGCCCGACCACCTCGTCGACATCGCGCGGGTGGCTGAAGTAGCCGGCGAACATGGCGACCGTCTCGCGGACGCTGAGATACGCGCTCAGGCCGGTCGACTGCAGCACGATCCCGACCCGTCCGCGCATGCGCGGCGACTGCCGCTGTGGATCGAAGCCAAGCACCGAGACCTCGCCGGCATCCCTGCCGCGGTAGCCCTCCAGGATCTCGACCGTGGTCGTCTTGCCGGCGCCGTTGGGCCCCAGCAGGGCAAAGACCTCGCCGACGGCCACCGTCAGGTCGATGGCGCGCACCGCCTCGATGGCGCCGTACGAGCGGCGCAGGCCGCGGACCTCCACCGCGTTGCCGGCCGTGCTCATCGGGTCGTGGGCCGAACGGACGATCAGCGCGCCGCCAGGAAGGTCCAGGCGGCCACCGCGAAGGAGAGGATCATGAACGCGATCAGCGCCAGCGGCAGGAGCGCGACGCCAAGGTTCTGCTGCACCTCCTGGTGCTGCGGGTCGTGGTGATTGGCGTGCATGTCATGGCCGGTATCAATCACGAGCGGCGCATCTTCACGCGGGGTGGGGAGGTTCGAAGCCATGACTTACTCCTTGGCGAGGATGGCGGCAATCTGCTGATCGAGGTCCCGCGCGCTGAACTGGCCGATCTGATGGCCGACCACCCGGCCGTCGCGACCGATGAAAAATGTCTCCGGTGGGCCGTAGATGCCGTAGTCCGATGCCACCTTGCCCCCGGGATCCATGGCGGCCGGCCACGTGGCGCCCATGCGCCGCATGAAGGCGCGCGCCGGCTCGGATTGGTCCTGGTAGATGATGCCGACCACCGCCAGTCCGTCGCTGGCGTGCGCGGCCCGGGCCCGCTGCAGAAGCGGGAACTCCTCGACGCACGGGCCGCACCAGCTCGCCCAGAAGTTGACGACCACCGGCCGTCCGGAGAGATCCGCAAGACGCAGCGGCTTGCCGTTCAGGTCGGCCAGCGCGAAGCTCGGCGCTGGCTGCCCGATCTGCGCGCCGAGCGGCGCGGAAACGCGGTTCAGGAGCGCGACGTACAGCGCCAGGAGGAGGAGTGGCAGCACCGCGGCGACCACCAGGTAGGCGCGAGGCAGCCGCCGCGCGGGCGCCTCGTCAGCGCGGTGAGTGGCGCTGGCCGCCGTCATCAGTGTGCACCGGAATCGTCATGCGGCCGCTGCTCGATGTCGCGCCACTCGTGGCCGGCGGCGCGCACCCAGGCCACGATACTGCCCACGAAGAGGAACAGCCCCGGCACAGCGAGCCATGGATTGGCGAGACCGTAGTCACCCTTGAGGGCGAGGCCGGCCCCGATGAGTCCCGCGGCCAGGGTGATGGCCACGGGCAGCCAGCTGGGCGCGGGCAGGTGGACGCCGCGCGGCGGCGCGCCCTCGGTCGACAAGCCCCCGGCGCGCGACGAGATGGCGAACACCAGCCCCAGCACGAAGACGATCCCGACGCCGATGAGCACGAAGCCGAGCGCCTGGTCAGTCACTGCATCGACCTCATCAGCGCAGGAAGTAGAGGGTCAGGAAGAGCGCGATCCAGACTACGTCGACGAAGTGCCAGTACATGCTGATTGCCTCGACCGCCACGTGGTTGCGGGCGCTGAACTGGCCCTGGCTGGCCCTGGCGAAGAGGATCGTCATGCCCACCGCGCCGCCGAAGACGTGCGCACCATGGAAGCCGGTGAGCGTGTAGAAGGTGGTGGCGAAGATCCCGTCGCGGATCCCGAAGCCGAGGGTCGAGTAGTCGTACAGCTGGCCGAGCAGGAACAGGACGCCAAGGAGCAGCGTGAACCCGACCCACAGCCGCAATTTGGCCTGGTCACCACGCCGAATGGCGGCCACGCCGAACTGCATGGTGAAGCTCGAGGTGACCAGCAGCAGGGTCAGGATGGTGGCCAATGGCCACGCCTCCAGCTCGTGCCCGCCTGGCGGTCCCCACTCGGCGGCGTGCGTCGCACGGCTGTTGAAGTAGGCGGCGAAGAGCCCGCCGAAGAACATCACCTCGCTGGCAATGAAGAGCAGCATGCCGACCAGCGGCGTGGGCATGCCGCGCTGGCGCTCTTCGGCGGCGACCACCGCGGACGTCTGCGCGGCCATCAGTGCTTCACCTCGATGGCCAGCTGCTCGGCGTCATGCTTGTGGCGCAGGTCGAAGACCGGCCGCTCACTGCGGATCGGCGGCAGCTTGTCGAAGTTATGGGCAGGCGGCGGCGAGCTCGTGGCCCACTCCAGCGTGTTGGCCTCCCACGGATCGTCGCCCACCCGCTCGCCGTTGATGAACGTCGCGACGACGTTGATCAGCAGCGGCACGATGCTGATGGCGATGATGAAGGCGCCCACCGTCTCGATCGAGTTCAGGATCATCCAACCGGTGTTGGTCGGATCGTAGTCGGCGATGCGCCGCGGCATGCCGGTGATGCCCAGCGAGTGCATCGGGAAGAAGGTCAGGTTGAAACCGATGAAGTGCAGCCAGAAGTGGACCTTGCCCAGGCGCTCGTTCAATCGGCGGCCGGTCATCTTGGGGAACCAGAAGTAGGTCGCCGCGAAGACACCGAAGACCGAGCCACCGAAGAAGACATAGTGCAGATGCGCCACCGCGAAATAGGTGTCCTGCAGGTGGAAATCGACCGGCGCCGAGGCCATCATCACACCGCTGATGCCGCCGATCAGGAACATGGCGATGAAACCGATGGCGAACAGCATTGGGGTGGTCAGGCTCAGTGAGCCACGCCACATGGTCGCCAGCCAATTGAACATCTTCACCCCGGTGGGCACCGCGATGAGCGCCGTCATGAAGCTGAAGAAGGGCAGGAACACGACGCCAGTGGTGAACATGTGGTGCGCCCACACGCTGAAGCTGAGCAGGCCGATGCCGATGGTGGCGTACACGAAGGCGCGGTAGCCGAACAGCGGCTTGCGGCTGAAGACCGGCAGGATCTCGCTGACGATGCCCATCGCCGGCAGGATGACGATGTACACCTCCGGGTGGCCGAAGAACCAGAAGATGTGCTGCCACAGGATGGGATTGCCGCCGTTGGCCGGATCGAAGAACGAGCCACCGTAGTTGCGGTCGATGAAGAGCGCGATCAGGCCTGCCGTGAGCACCGGGGTGGCCAGCAGGATCAGCGTGGCGGTGACCAGGATCGTCCACACGAAGATGGGCATGCGGAACAGCGTCATTCCCGGAGCGCGCATCTTGAAGATGGTGGCGATGAAGTTCACCGCGCCCAGGATCGAGGCGGTGCCGACGATGATCAGGCCAATGATCCACAGGTCCGTACCCGGCCCGACCGAGTACTTCGCCTGGGTCAGCGGGCTGTAGCCCGTCCAGCCCTCGGCGGCCGCCCCGCCGAACAGGTAGCCGGACAGGATCAGCAGGCCGCCCAGCGGCAGGAACCAGAAGGAGAGTGCATTGATGCGCGGGAAGGCCATGTCCGGCGCGCCAATCTGGAGCGGCACGATGTAGTTGCCGAAGCCGGCCAGAATGGGCACGATGAACAGGAAGATCATGATCGTGCCGTGCATGGTGAACGCCTGGTTGTAGGTGCTGTCGTCCAGGAACTGGAGGCCGGGCACAGCCAGCTCTGAGCGCATCACCAGGGCCAGCACGCCCGCCGCCAGGAAGAACAGGAACGAGTTCACGATGTACATGATCCCGATCTTCTTGTGGTCGACGGTGGTCAGCCAGTCGAGCACCCACGAGCGCTGGTAGGTCTCCGCTCGGGGGTTGAGTGTCGTGGTTGCCATGGTCTGCTGCGTTCCGCCTCGGCTACTTGGCGACGATGGTCCCGAACATTGCTGTCGGGTGCACGTCACATTGGAACTTGTACTCGCCGGCCTTCAATGCCGGCACGGTATAGCGCACCGTCCTGGGTCCGCCGAAGATCTCGCCTCTGAACAGATTGGTGGAACCGTCGTAGATGGCGACATCGTGCTGCACCGCCTCCTTGTTCTCGAACTCGATGATGAACGGCTGCCCCGCGGGCACCTCCAGCTTGTTGGTGCTGAAGGCGACGTTCTGGGCGCTGATCTTGATCACCGTGGCGTTCGGCGCCGCTGAAGCTGACGGCGCCGTGTTGCCCTGCATCGCCGCCTTGAGCCAGGCGTCGTACTCGGCGCGCGGCATCGCCTTCACGCTGAAGGTCATCTTCGAATGGCCGGTGCCGCAGAACTCGGCGCACTGGCCGCCGTAGGTGCCCGCCTTGGTGACGTTGAACTCGAGCTCGTTCGGCTTCTCCGGCGCCGGGAAGGGAATCACGTCCAGCTTCACCAGGAAATGCGGCACGAAGAACGAGTGGATCACATCACTCGACTTGAGGATCAGGCGCACCGGCTCTCCGATGGGCACCCCCATCACCGGCGGCTGCGCCGCGGTGCCGGTGATCGCGAAGTCATTGTTCGGGTCGTTGTCATCGGTCCCGTAGCGGAAGGTCCACTGCCACTGGAAGCCGTCGACCTCGATCACCACGCCCGGATGCGCGGAGCGCGCATCGACCGTCCCGAGGGCCGCCATGCTGAAGCCGAACAGGATCAGCACGATGACCGTCGGGATGATGGTCCAGATGATCTCGACCACGTTGTTGCCGTGCAGCTGCTTCGGCAGCCGGTCGTCCGTGCGCCGGTAGCGGAAGATCGAGTAGACGATCATCCCCTCCACGGCCAGGAAGACGACCACGCCCATGCCCAGGATGATGTTGTAGAGCGTGAAGGTGGCCTTCGCCTCGACCGTCTCCGGCTCGGGCGGGATCATGCAGCCCGCCAGCACAGCAATGATCAGCAACGGAAGACCGATGCGAAGCAGGCTCCGCACGCTATGGGGGATCGCCAGTCGTGGCATCAGCTCGTCTCGAAGCTCCTCACCCGGGTCGCGCGGACCCTCGTCAGATCCGCGCCCTACTGAACCTAGCAGGCGCACACATTCAGCTCGGCTGATGGCGGCACGACCCGTATTGTACCGATGCCCATCCGCCAGCGCAGGGCCACGCGGCGATCCGGTTCCACGCGGATGGCGGGTCGCGGCGATCCGCGCGAGAATGGCGGGCGTGACCCGTGTCGTCCGCACCGCGCTCGCCACGCTCGCCGGTGCGTTGCTGCTCCTGGCCCTGCCGGCGCTGGTTCTCGCCCATGGCGCAGTCGCCGCCTCGCTGACCTTCCCCGGTGTCCTCTTCGCGTGGCGCCTCGATCCGATCCCGATCGGTGGCGTGGCGCTGACGGCAGCTGCCTACGGGTGGGCCGTCCGTCACGTCGCCCAACGCCACCCCACCCATCGACCATCGCGGGGACGCACCCTGGCCTTCCTGGCCGGGCTCGCCGCGATCCTGCTCGCGCTCATCTCACCCATCGAGGCGTACGAAGGCCAGCTCTTCAGCGTGCACATGGTGCAGCACATGCTGCTGGAGCTGGTCGCCGCACCGCTCCTGCTGCTGGGCGCTCCCATCACCCTGACTCTGCGCACGGCGTCGACATCGGTCAGGCGCTGGCTGCTTCGCATCCTGCACAGCCGGATCGTGCACGTCGTCTCGTTCCCATTGATCGCCTGGCTGCTGTTCGCCGGCGTCAACTGGGGCTGGCATTTCTCGATCCTCTACACCATGGCGCTCGAGAACCCGCCGCTGCACTACTTCCAGCATGCGACCTTCCTGGCGGCGGCGCTCCTCTTCTGGTGGCCGGTCGTGGGGCTGGATCCGTCCCCCTGGCGCATGCCGTACCCGCTGCGCCTCTTCTACCTCTTTCTGGCCATGCCGCAGAACTCGTTCCTGGGCGTGGCCCTGATGAGCGCCGGGCAGGTCCTCTACCCGCACTACCTGACCAACTCGCGCGCGTGGGGCCTGTCGCCGCTCGATGACCAGAACCTGGGCGGCGTCCTGATGTGGGTCATGGGCGACATGGTCTTCCTGCTGGGCATGGGACTGCTGGTGGCGGCGTGGGTTCGGCTGGAGGACCGTCGAACCGCGCGACTCGATGCGCGCCTGGATGCGGCGGAGGCGGCTGGGTCGCCACGATCAGCCGCTGACGGCCGGCCCTGATTCCGCGTGGGATCAGGAGTCACGCCCAGACCCCGCGGCCAAGGGCGCATATGTCGGTCCTGGTCGCGTTAGCCGGGTCAACGGCCTTCGACGGCCTTCGACGGGCGGCATTGGGCCGAGATCCACGCTCACGCGCTCAGGCGAGACACTGCTCGAACGGTTTAGCGCGACTGTGACCGCCATATGGCGAGTCGGACCGGCCGCCGAGCGGCGAACCAACCTTGGCGCGGCTCAGAAGATCGGCACGCGCAGCAGCGAATCGACGGCCACGGCCGCGAAGAGCAGGGTCAGGTAGCTGATCGAGTAACGGAACAGGTGAATCGCGGCGCGGCCATCGGTCTCACGCCGCCACAGGCGCCAGGCGTACAGCAGGAACAACCCGCCCAGGGCCACCGCGGAGACGAGGTAGATCAGGCCCATGCCGGCGGTCGGCCACAGGAGCAGGCTGACGATCACCAGCAGGACGCTGTAGAGCGCGATCTGACGCGCCGTCTCGGCCTCGCCGCGCACCACGGGGAGCATCGGGACGCGCGCCGCGGCGTAGTCGGAGCGGTAGCGCAGCGCGAGCGCCCAGAAATGCGGCGGCGTCCAGTAGAAGACGATGGCGAACAGCACTAGCGCGGGCACGCCCACCGTGCCCGTCACCGCCGCCCAGGCGACGAGCACCGGCACGCAGCCAGCCGCGCCGCCGATGACGATGTTCTGCGGCGTTCGGCGCTTGAGCCACAGGGTGTAGACGAAGACATAGAAGGCGATCGCGCTCGTGCTCAGCAATGCGGCGAGCAGGTTGACGGTCACCGTCAGCCAGGCGAACGAGACGACGCTTAGCGCCGTTCCGAAGATCAGCGCGCGCTGCGGAGCGACCGCATGGCGCGGCAGCGGACGATGTCGCGTGCGGCGCATCACGTCATCGATGTCGCGGTCGGCCCACATGTTGATGGCGTTCGCCCCGCCGGCAGCCAGCGTGCCGCCGAAGACAGTTGCGACCATCAGCCAGACCGATGGCAGTCCGCGCTGCGCCAGCACCATGGTCGGCACGGTGGTGACCAGCAGCAGCTCGATGATCCGCGGCTTGGTGAGCGCCACGTACGCGCGCAACGTGCCGCCACGCCGCTCAGCTGGGCCTTGGCCGATGCCCAGCTCGCGGGCGCGCAGCGGATCCGCCTCCAGCCGTCCGCTGTAGTGGCTCACCAGCACCAGCCCCCACAGCAGTCCCCAGATCGCGGCCGCCACGGCCAGGTGCAGGATCTGGGTCCAGGGCGTCAGATTGAGCCAGATCTGGCTCGCACCAATCACCCCCTGGAGGGGGAAGAGCACGGCAGCCAGCACGGCCAGCCAGACCACAGACCGATGACGGCGCTGCCCCCGCAGCGCCACGATCGCGGTTGCCGCCACGAGGAGACCGACCAGGAAACCTGCCCAGCGATGCAGGAACTGCGGAGCGGTCACATCGGTCAGGGTGGGAAACAAGCCGGCGTTCATCAGTGGCCAGTCGGAAAAGGCGAAGGTCGTGCCTGTGGCGCGCACGTGCGCGCCGAGCAGGAGCAGGAGGTAGGTCGCTCCAGCGGCGCCGATCGCCAGCCAGGTGAAGCCGCCCCAGCCGCCGGTACGCGGCACCTTGGCGGGCAGGCGGCTGCGCATGAAGACGAAGATGACGAGCGCGAAGAGCGCCATGGCGGTCGCCAGGTGCGCCGTCACGATCTCGCCGGAGAGCTCGCTCTCGACGGTGATCTTGCCCAGGATCGCCTGGAAGACGACCAGCACCAAGGCGCCCAGTGACGGCCACACGATCTCCGGCCGTCGGCGATAGCCGACGGCGGCGCTGATCGCCAGCGCCAGCGCCAGGAAGCCAACGATCGCCGCGCTGCTGCGGTGCGACCACTCGATGATGGCGTGCGGATCGTTGAGCGGCGGGATGAAGCTGCCGTGGCACAGCGGCCACGCCGGACAGCCCAGCCCAGATCCGGTCGAGCGGACCACCGCGCCCACGACGACGAGCACGAACGTCATCGCCACGGTGGCCGCGGCGAGCTTGGTGAATCGGGTCAAGTACTCCTCCGCCGCGCTCGGGCTCAGGGCCGACTGCCGAGCAGGCGTGGCCATGATAGCCCGCGCCGCCGAATCGGTCAGGTGCTACACCGGATGCAAAGGCAGGCTCCCAGCAGGCGCGTCCCGCTCAGCCGCCGATGCGACGCAGCGCGCTTCGGTACTGGGGCACGAAGCGCAGCGGCGCCGGCATCACCGGCAGGACCGCCCGCACCACCGACGCCGCCCGCTCCATGCTCCGCTGGCGGGCATGCGACCACCCGATGCCGTACCCGCGGCGCAGCTCGGCCGGCATGACGCTCATCGAGATCAGGTGCGCGACGTCCCACACGAAGCGCGGTGGGAACGACGTGGGGTACAGCACAAATGGCGCGAGCGACAGCGCCGTGGGCGTCACGGCCACCTCACCCGAGCTGATCCGGCGTGCCATGTCGGCGCGCAGCTCGACCAACGACTGGGGCAGCGCGGAAGCGGGCACGCCCAGCCGAGTCGCGATCTGATGTGATTCGGCGTAGTACAGCTGCGCGTCGGCATCGGTCAGGGGGTGGACGTAGCGGTCGTAGACCCGCAGCGCGGTGTCGATCAGGGTGGCATGCACCCACAGCAGCAGCGCCGGGTCGCGTGCGAAGTAGGCCGTACCGCTCTCCGGAATCTCGCCGCGCACCACCGAGTGGATGGCATTCATGCGGCCGATGGCGCGCTCCGCGCGTGGCGTGCTGCCGAACACGACCTCGAAGCTGGCCCGCAGCGTCCGGCGCAGGCGCGCGAACGGGTCCTCCCGGAAATCGGAGTGCTGTGCGACAGCGGCGGCCACCGCGGGGTGGGCCAGCTGCATCAGCAGCGCGCAGGTTCCGCCAGCCAGGATGAGCACCTCACGGTCGACCCTCCAGGCCATGCTATGCGGCCCGAACAGCCCCGCCGCCGGCCTCAGCCCCGCGCTGCTCAGAACTGTCGACCCGTCACGATCTGGCCCAGGGTGCGCATGATCAGAGCCACGTCGAACCAGAAGGACCGACGTCGCACATACTCAAGATCCAGGCGCACACCGTCGTCGAAGCTCAGCTTTCCCCAGCCGACCGCCTGCCACAGCCCGGTCAGTCCCGGCTTCACGGCGAGCCGGCCAAGGTGCCAAGGCTCGTACAGCTCCACCTCGTAGGGAATGGGCGGCCGCGGACCGACCAGGCTCATCTCACCGCGCGCCACGTTCAACAGCTGCGGAAGCTCATCGAGATGGGTCCGTCGCAGCAACCCGCCAACGCGAGTAACTCGCTGGTCATGCGCGATGGGTGTCCAGGTGCCCGGCGACTCGTGGCCTTCGGTGCTACCGACGAGGCCACGGACGTGGCGCCAATGCTCTTCCTCGTCCGCGTCGGCCCGCATGCTGCGGAACTTGTAGCAATGGAACTGACGGCCGCCGCGACCCACGCGAACCTGACGAAAGAGCACCGGCCCGGGCGAGGTCAGCTTGACGCCCAGCGCGAGCCCGATGAGGACAGGCGAGGTAGCGACCAGGCCGATCGTCGAGGCACCCAGGTCAAGCATCCGCTTCGCTATGGCGTACCGCCGCGGGGTGGGGGCAACAGCGATCCCCGGCGTCACACCAAGCGTCTCGGACATCGGTTCCGGCGGCCCTCCGCTGAGCGACAACGTCTGCTCCGCGCTGAGAATACCGGACGCGGCGGCGCCGGCCCGCCACTCCGGAGCTTGGTGCCGACCCACCGCGCTCATGACGTCGGTACGGGCGAGCCGCGCGCCGGCGGTTCGGGGCCCAACGCGCGGAAGAGGAGACCTCCCAGCAGGCCCACCACGAAGCCGCCGATGTGGGCCAGGTAGGCGACCCCGCCCGTCGTCTCCTGGCTGACCGCCACCGCGCCGAAGCCGCTCACCAGTTGCAGCACGATCCACAGACCAATCGCCGCGACGGCCGGCACGCGGGTCAGGAAGCGGAACAGGAAGACGGTCACGCGATTGGTCGGGTAGAGCACGATGTAGGCACCCAGCACGCCGGAGATGGCCCCCGAGGCGCCCAGCGTGGGAATCACCGAGTTGGGATCGGCGACGTAGATCTGCGCCAGGCTGGCCACCACGCCGGCGAGCAGGTAGAACGCCAGGAAGGTCAGCCGCCCCATGCGGTGCTCGACGTTGTCGCCGAAGATCCACAGGAAGAGCATGTTGCCGCCGATGTGCAGCCAGCTTGAATGCATGAACATGCTGGTCAGCAGCGTCAGGTAGATCGGGCTGGGGCCGGGCGCCTGCGGGACGCTGAATGTCTGGCCGCCGACGGTGATCGGCGTGATCCCGACCAGGTCGATGCCGTGGCTGATCTCTCGCGGGATGGCGCTGAATCCGTAGGTGAACGCGTCGTTGCCGCCCATGCCCTGCAGCAGAACGAACACCGCGACGTTGACCGCGATCAGCGCCGCGGTCACCCATGCGAAGCCGCGATTCGGCAGGTTCTCGTCGCCAATCGGGAACATCGGGCGATGCTAGGCGGGCGGCGCGACCGCCTGGGCGGCCTGCTCCATGGTGACCCGCGGGTTGCGGATGCCCACCCCGTTGACCGCCGCTCCCGTGGCGCACAGCAGGGCGGCGATCAGCATGGCCAAGTGGAAGGCATCGGTCGAGGCATCGCGGGCGGCGGTCGCCTGCACGGCTGGCACACCAGGCGCGGGCCGGTTGAGCGGCGCCAGATCGTGGCGCACGGCGGCAGTATCGGTCTGCAAGGACGGAACGCGCTGCTGCAGGCCGGCATAGAAGCTGGCGGTGATGGCCACGAAGATGACCGCCCCGGCCAGCAGCGGCCCGACGCGAGAGATCGCGTTATTGATGGCCGAGGCGAGGCCCGAGTTCGCCTCGGGCACTGAGTTCATCAGCGCGGTGGTGAGGGGGGCGACCAAGAGGGCCAGGCCGATGGCGAAGACGATCACCGCCGGGAAGAAATCGATGAGATAGGAGGCTGGCGGCAGCAGGCTGGCAGGATCGGCCAGGCTTGCCTTCCAGGGCGTCGAGTCCGCCGGCAGGCGGGTCAGCCACAGCAGCCCGGCGGCCATGATCGCCGGACCGACGGTCATGAACCAGCGCGGCCCGTACCGGCCGGCGAGCGTTCCGGCGCTGGTCGAGAAGAAGGTCAGCAGGATGCTGATCGGCAGGCCGATCAGGCCGGCGGCCAGGGCGCTGTAGCCGAGCGCCCCCTGCACGAAGATCGCCATGAGGTAGCCGAAGACGTAGAGCGCGCCGTAGATGACGAAGGTCGAAATATTGGTGACCGTGAAGTTGCGCGACCGGAACAGGCCCGGCGGCACCAGCGGATCGCGGCGGCGGAGCATGAGCGGTGCGGTCGCGATGGCTGCCAGCGCGCCGATCGCCAGCGCGAGCCAGGCGATCGGGTCGGCCCACTGGCGCTCCTGGCCGCGGATCGCTCCGAACGAGAGTCCACCCACCGCCACCGCGATCACCGCGGCCCCGAGCCAGTCGAACCGCCCCCTGGCAGCGGGGTTGCGGCTCTCGGCCACCTGGGCATAGCCGGCATACAGGGCGACCAGCACGAGCGGCACGTTGATCAGGAAGACGACGCGCCAGCTGATGGCGTCAACCAGGAAGCCGCCCAGCGGCGGTCCGAGCAGTGTCGTGGCGCCCGACGCCGCAGCCCAGATGCCGAACGCGCGCCCCCGTTCCTCCCCCTCGAAGGTGGCGCTGATGATCGCCAGCGAGGTGGGAACCAGCACGGCGCCGAAGCCACCCTGGATCAGCCGGAAGGCGATCAGCAGCTCCATGCTCGGCGCCAGGCCGCACAGCACCGAGCTGATGCCGAAGCCAGTCAGACCGATGAGCAGCATGCGCCGCCGCCCGTAGACATCGGCGAGTGCGCCGGCCAGGATGAGCAGCGCGGACAGGGTCAGCAGGTAGCCGTAGACGACGTACGACTGCCCCTCAAGGGTGGCGACGAAGCTCGCCGGCAGGTCGCGGCCCATGGCGCTCAGCGCGACGTTGACCACGGTCGAGTCGAGGAAGACGATTCCCGAGGCGAGCACCACGGCAACCAGGGTCCAGGTACGACGGCTCATGCGCGCATGCTAGCGCGCCAAATCCGCACGGAGGTCAATCCAATGAACGCATGGGAGTCGCTTGGCGGCGAGCTCGCGTCGGCACCGGCGGTCACCAGCTGGGCCCGCGACGAGATGCAGGTCTTTGCCATCTTCGGCGACGGCCAGCTCTGGAACCGCTACTGGGACGGAACCGAGTGGCATGCCTGGGAATCGCTCGGTGGCGAGCTGACCGGGGATCCCGCGGCCTGCTCGTGGGGCGCCGACCGGATCGATCTCTTCGCGCGCGGCCGCGACGGTGAACTCTGGCATCGCTGGTACGAACCATCCGGCTGGCAGCCGTGGGAATCGCTGGGCGCCGACCTGGCCTCTGATCCGAGTGCCTGTTCCCGGGGCCCGGGCCGGATCGACATCTTCGCACGCGGGCGCTCCGGAGGCCTGCTCCACGCCTCGTGGGATGGGTCGGGCTGGTCCTGGGCCACCTGACGCCGATGCTGCATCGGCTGCTCGCCGTCCTGGGCTTCGCCTCGACGCGGCTCGACGCCTTGCTCCGGCCGCTGACCCGTCGCGGTAGCTACGAAATCTCGGCGACCTGGCTGATCGTCGTGCTGCTGCTCGTCGCCGCGGCGATCCCCACCTACGCGGAGGCTTCGCGGGCCGGTCCGCAGGCGGTGGGCATCGACCAGGTCTCGAATGGATCGCTCCCGGGGCTGGTCAGCTGGGTCCGCCTCAAGGGCCGGGTGGTGACGCTGCGCGATGACCGCGCCACGGTCGCCGGGTACGCGGTGACATCGGTGCTCATCAGCTCGGGCCAGGCCATCATGCTGAGCTCCACTCAGCCCGTCGCGGCCCGCACCTCGATCACCGGGCAGGCGGCTTTGGCGACCGGGAGCGGCCACGTGGTCGAGTCATTGGCCCCGCCGGGCCTGCTCGACGGTATCCGTGTGTCACCCGCCGGGCTGATCCAGGTGGACGACGTGTCACCGCCCGAATCGACCATGAACTGGCTCCCCGTCTGGCTGGCGCTGGCCGCCGCGCTCGGCCTGGCCGTCGGATGGAAAGCGGGCTATCCGGTCTTCGCCGATCTTCGACGCCGGCGCGGTGCCCGCGCGCTGCGATCGGGGGAATCCGTGCCGGTCGGCGTCGAAGCGGAGCTGCGCCGCAGCGGCCGCACCACGGCGCTCGGCCGGGGGCAGGGGCGCCTCGAGCGCGATGCAAGCAGCGACCATCAGCTGGCGCTGCGGCTGCCCGGCGCTGCGAATGTCGTGGCGATTCGCCACGACATGTGGACGGCGGTGCACGTCGGGACGCTGTACACCGTCTGCGGCGCGATACCCGCGCTGCAGGTGCGCTCGTTCGCGCTGCATGGCGCCATCACCTTCGAGCGCAGCCCCGATCGTGATCGGGCGGCCGCCGTGCTGCTCGACGACTGAGCCCGGATCGCCCGCACGCTAAGCCGGCGGTTTGCATCCGGTGTAGGCAAACGCCGAAGAAAAGCGCCTGGAGGGCCGCTCCGTCGCCGTTTCATGCATCCGGTGTCGCAGAATCGAGGAGAAGCGGGCCAAATCGGTCTTCGGCCGAAGGTTCCCCGGTCATTTGCCTGCGCCCGGTGCAAGAGAAGGGGCGCCGGCGCGCTCAAAGACGCGGCGCGTGTCCTCTCAGCGGAATTGCGGCCGGTCCTGCTCGCCCGAGGGAGCCTCAGCGCAGGAGCGTGACCGCCAGCGCCGCGAGGTAGCCGACCAGCAGCAGCAGGCCTACATAGAGGTGCAGCTTGACGTTGGTGCCCATCACCGCCATGAGGGCGTAGGGGCTGTTGTAATGCTGCTGAATCCCTGTGTGGACGCGCATCGCCAGCGGCACGGCCGCCAGGGCGATCAGGGTCGGCCAGGGCGTGATACCGGTCACCACGCCCAGCACGATCAGCGCGAAGGCCAGCACCGCGGCGACCAGGTAGATGCGGGTCACCGTCCGGGGCGCAAGGCGCACCACCAGGGTGCGCTTGCTGGCAGCGGCGTCGCTGCGCCGATCCGGGATCTCGTTGACGTACAAGATCAATGCGATCAGGATCGCCACCGGCAGCGAGGCCACGAACGGCTCGACCGCCACTCGCCCGGTCTGCACGGCGTAGGCGCCCAGCAGCATGATCGGCCCGAAGCCGATCGCCACCGCGATCTCGCCGAGCCCGCGGTAGACCAGCTTCAGCGGTGGCCCGGTGTACGAATAGCCGACCAGCATGCCCGCGATACCGATGAGCAGCAGCGCCATGGACGGGCGCATGGCCAGCAGGATCAGACCAATGATGATCGCGGCGGCGTACAGACCCCCGGCAAGGGTCGCCAACTGGCGCATCGAGACGAGGCCGTAGTACACGACCCGTGATCCGCCGCTGAACTGGGTGGGATTCGGGTTCGCCGCATCGGCCCCCGAGAGCTCGTCGAAGATGTCGTTGGTGACGTTGATGGCGAGGTGCGCCAGGCTGGCGCCGATGAGGGTCAGCAGTGCCGTCCAGATATCGAATGCTCCGTGGCGCGCCGCGATCGCCAGGCCCAGCAGGACCGGCACGAAGGTCGCGGTCAGGAACGGCAGGCGGGTCGTGCGCAGCGCGAGCCAACCGAACGCCAGCCGCGGCTTGACGAGCATGCCGCGCTCCGCCGAGAGCCGCTCGAGATAGCGGCGCGACTGCGGCACCGAGCGTTCCGAGTACTCGAAGAAGGGCATCACCTGCTCGTCCCAGCCCCACGCACGGTTGGGGGTGAAGGCCAGCCGGCCGTCGTCGGCGGTCGCGGCGCGGCCCCACAGCGACACGTAGCGACGCTCGTCGTAGCCAATCCCCGGCTGCGGATGAATGTGGCTGCCGACCACGACCAGCTCGCGATCGGTCGGGATCGGAAGCGCCGGGGCGTCGAGCAGGACGCCGTCGGCATCGGCCCCGAAGGACGTCGCGACGCTGAGGGGATATCCGGCATCGTCGACCCAGGAGACCACGACGTGCGGGAAGGTGGCGATCCGTTCGAGACCCTCGCGCAGCTTCATGCGGCCACCTCGGCAGGTGCATTGGTCACCAGCGGCGGTTCGGACGTGTCGCCGTTCGGCCAGAAGAGGCAACGGCGCGGCGTGATCTCGATGACCGACCGCTCGAAGAAGAGCGGCAGCGCAACGCGGGCCTTGAGAAAATCATCGATGGCCGGCTCCTTGGCGCGCCACAGCTGGAGGATGAGCTTCTCCCATTGGCGGTGCGGATCGTCCTCGATGACGCGCGCGTCGCCTTGGATGGTCGCGCGATCGGTGAGCCCCTTGTTGCCGACCGGATCGGAGAGCGAGACGGCCACGCGCGGATTGGCCTTGATATGCTCGAGCTTCTTGCTGAACAGGGTGCTCGAGTGCATCAGGATCCGGTCGCCGTCATAGAGCGGAATGAGCGGGTGCGTGATCGGTCGTCCATCGGCGCGGATCACGGTCAGCTCGCTGACCAGGGCCGTATGCAACAGAGCCTCGACGGGCCCGGACAGCCATCCCATGAGAATTCGACATCCCTCGCGAATTGGAAGCAATCGGCTACTGGAGTCTAGCACATTGAGCGCCAACGCTGACCGCCTACACTCGCGCCGAATGGACGTTCGCCGCAACCACACCTGCCTGGTGCTGGAGGCAGGTCAGAAGGTCAAGGTGCTCGACGAGGCGGACCTCGACGAGATTGATCGCCTGCGCGCCAAGGATGGCAACCTGGTCTGGCTCGACATCGCCGATCCGCAGGACGACGACATCGGCCTGCTGGACCGCGAATTCGGCCTGCACGCGCTGGCGGTCGAGGACCTGCGCAAACGCCACCAGCGACCGAAGATGGACACCTATCGCGACCAGCACGTGATCGTCACCTACGAGGTGCTCGCCGGCACGGACAAGCGGCCCCACGAGCTCGGCGAGATGCATCTCTTCGCCGGAAAGGGTTATCTCGTCAGCGTCCACTGGGCCGTCTCGCCGGCGCTCGCGGACGTCCGTGCGCGCCTCGAGCAGCGAGCCGAGGCGGTCGGGAACTCGGCCGGCACGCTCCTCTACGCGGTCCTGGATGCGGTGGTCGACGGTTACTTCCCGCTGCTCGACGGGCTCTCAGATCGAATCGACGCCCTCGAGGAGCAGATCCTATCCGGCGACAGGGGACGGGCCACGCTGCGCGACGTCCTGGTCATCAAGCGTGAGCTGCTCGAGCTGCGTCGCGTGCTGGCGCCACAGCGCGACGTGGCAAACCAGCTGCTGCGCCGTGACGTCGGCCTGATCGACGACGAGGCGGCCCCCTACTACCAGGACCTGTACGACCATCTGATCCGCGTGCTCGACTCGGTGGATCTGTATCGAGATCTCATCTCGGCCACGCTCGATGCCAACCTGAGCGTCACCAGCAACAACCTCAACACGGTCATGAAACGGTTGACGGCGCTGACCGTGGTGCTCATCCTGCCCACCTTGGTGGCCAGCATCTACGGCATGAACTTCCACTTCATCCCCGGGCTCGACTCGCCGTTCGGCTTCTGGGCGTCGCTGATCGGCATGGCACTCCTGATGGTCATCGCCGCCGCCTACTTCAAGGCCAAGGACTGGTTCTGAGCTGGGGCTGGTGAACAGCGACGATGTCGACAGCCTCGAGATGGTCGATACCCTGATCGACGCTCTTCCGGCTGAATGGCGGTGACCATCGTCCTTCGCGGCACGTGGAGTGCTTGTGCCAGCGGACATGACCATTCCGAACCTACCCCCCGACCCGAACGGAAATCCAGAACCACCTGACCCGCGCGAGCCAACCCCGGACGTGCCACCCCAGGGCCCCATCCCCGACGAGCCGCCCTCAACCGAGATTCCTCCGGAGTACCCCGGTATCGATGAGCCGGCATGGCGCGCGCCCGGCACACCCGCAGACTCCGACGCGCCAATGCGCATGCCAGGCGACAACCCGGACGTCGAGACCGAGCTGTAGCGCACTATTCGACGTCGGCGGGCATGCCACGCTGGTAGCTGGGTTTGGGCATTCCCCTGGGCTCGCGGTAACATTCGCAGCTCCATGACGCAGGCCCATCTTCGAACGACCGTGCCCGCAGCGCCCCGCGGGCAACGCCCGGGCGAGCCGGAATACGCCATTGAGGCGATCGACCTGGTGCGCACGTACCGGACCCACTTGGGCGTCCTACGGCGCAAGCGGATCGAGGTGCCGGCGGTGCGCGGCGTCAGCTTCGCGGTGCGCCCCGGGGAGCTCTTTGGCCTGCTGGGACCGAACGGCGCCGGCAAGACGACGACCATCAAGATGCTCATCACGCTGCTCCTGCCGACGTCGGGCACCGCCCGGGTGATGGGCCGCGACGTGGTGAAGGAGACCGATGAGGTGCGCCGCCACATCGGTTACGTGTTCGGCGGCGACCGCGGCCTGTACGACCGGGTCAGCGGGCTGGACAACCTGAAGTACTTCGCCGAGCTGTACGGCCTCGAGCCGTCGCAGCAGCAGCGACGCATCGAGCAGCTCGTCGAGATGGTCGGCCTGACCGGGCGCATCAAGGAGAAGGTCGAGGGCTACAGCCGCGGCATGCGCCAGCGGCTGCACATTGCCCGCGGCCTGCTGCACGATCCGCCAGTACTCTTCCTGGACGAGCCGTCCATCGGCCTGGATCCGGTTGGAGCACGCGAGCTGCGCCAGACGGTCAAGACCCTGGTCGAGCAGGGCAAGACCGTCCTGCTGACTACCCACTACATGTTCGAGGCCGATGCGCTCTGCGACCGGATCGCGGTGATCAACGACGGACGCATCGTGGCGCACGGGACGGGTGCGGATCTCAAGGCCGGCGTCGCCGACCGCACGATCGTCGAGATCGAGACCTTCGGCGTAGCACCCGAAGCGGTCGAGCGCGTTCGCTCGGACCCCGACGTCAGCGCGGTCAACACCGAGGAACGCGACCAGGCAGAGATTCTCCTGATCCAGTCCGAGCACGGCGCGGCGATCACCCAGCGCCTGATCGGTCTGCTGGGCGACGCCCGCATCGGCAAGGTGGTCACCCGCGAGCCGACCCTCGAGGACGCCTACGTCGACCTCATCGCGCGCACCAGCGGCGACGATGCCGCACGGCGGGCGGCGCGGGTATCGGCCCCGGAGATGAGATGAGCATGCGCCGTGGTGCCCATGTGGTCTGGGCGGTCACCCGCTTCAACGTGAAGATGCTGCTCATGAGCGAGTTCTTCCTGCTGACCACCTTCTTCACCCCGATCGTCTTCGCCACGCTCGCCTTCTTCCTGTTCCGCATGGGCAACGCCCAGGGGCAGCAGACGCTGCTGTACGCGGCGCTGGGCAGCGGCATGATGGGCGTCTGGAGCACCACGCTCTTCGGCTGCGGCGGCGCGATCGCCTGGCAGCGCTGGGAGGGCACGCTGGAGCTGCTGGTCAACGCCCCCACGCGCTACGAGCAGATCCTGGCCGGCCAGACATTCGGCGCGGTGATCCTGGGTTTCTACGGCATCGCCACCACGCTGCTGTGGGGCGCGGTTCTGTTCGGCATGCCCATCCAGGCCAGCTTCCCGCTGCTGCTGCCATTCTCCCTGGCAGCGGCGATCCTGTCGCTCGGCGCGCTGGGCATGCTGATCGCCACCACGTTCGTGCTGTACCGCCACGCCAACGCGCTGGGCAACCTGCTGGAGTACCCCATCTGGCTGGCGACCGGGCTGCTCGTGCCGCTTGCCACGCTCCCCTTCTGGGTGCAGCCGATCAGCTGGCTGCTGGCACCGACCTGGGGCATGCAGGCGATCCGCGGCGCGGCGCTGGGGAGTGATCTCCGTACGCCCCTGGTCGGGATCGGCATGTGCGTCGTGCTGGCCGTCCTCTACTACGTCGGCTCGCGGATCGCGCTGCGCTACGTGCTGACCAAGGCGCGCCGTGACGCGACGCTGGCGCTTCAGTGAGCGGGCCGCTGATGACCACTGCCGTCGCTGAGCTCTCGGCCCCGACGCTGCGGCCCACCTCGCTGCGCGCGGCGTGGCGCGTCTTCTGGTACGGCGGCCGGATGAGCTACGGGATGCTCTTCAACTGGGCGCGCCCGTCGATCTACATCCCGACCCTCATTGGCGGGCCGACTTTCCAGCTGCTTTTCTTCGCCGCGCTGGGCTCCTACGCCAGTGGCCGCTCGCCGGCCTACTTCGCCATTGGCAACGCCGTGCAGGTCAGCGCCGTGGCCGGCATCTTCGGCATGACCATGGCCATCGCCAACGAGCGCTGGTTCGGCACGCTGCCGGCACTGCTCGCCACGCCCGCCAACCGCGTGGCGCTGTTCGCCGGTCGTTTCCTGCCGTTCCTGGCCAACGGCCTGTTCGTATCGGTCTATGCGTTCGGGGTGGGGATCGTGCTGCTGGGAGTACGGCTCGAGCCGTCGACGGTGGGAGTCGTCGCCCTGGCGCTGGTGGTCACCGTCTTCTCCTGCACGGCCATGGGCGCGCTGCAGGGATCGGTCTCGCTGCGGCTGCGGGACGGCCTGCTGGGCGCGAACGTGCTGGTCATGGGCTTCCTGCTGTTCTGCGGGGTCAACGTGCCGCTCGACGCCCTGCCGGGCTGGATGCAGGCGGTCAGCCAGGTCCTGCCGTTCACCCATGGCCTGCAGGCGGTCCGGCTGGCGGCCGATGGCGCCGGGCTCGACCGGGTCGGCGGCCTGATCCTCGCCGAGCTGCTGATCGGCGTGGCCTATGCGGTCGCGGCCTTCTTCCTGTTCCGGTTCCTGGAGTCGAGCGCGCGGCGCAACGCGACGCTGGACGTGCGGTGAGGCCGGCTCGGACCCGTGCTGTCGTTACGGGCCTGCGGAGGACCCTTATCTACGCGTCGCGTGCCACGCAGCGCCGATTTGGCTCATAACGGTCCCCTGCACGTCCCGTTATCGCAGATATGTGCGTCGGCGGCGGGATAAGGGGCCTCATCGGTCCCATTAGGCTTTGTCGCCCATTCCTCCGGCCGGGCCGGGCCGTGAGGCGGGCTCGCGCGGCGGACCGCGACCCTCGACGTGCTCGCGCGGCGGAACTCGGACCCGTGCTGTCGTTACGGGCCTGCGGAGGACCCTTATCTGCGCGTCGCGCGCCGTGCTGCGCCGATTTGGCTCATAACGGTCCCCTGCAGGTCCCGTTATCGCAGATACATGGGGTCGGCGGCGTGATAAGTGGGGCCCCGGGCGGTTTGAGACGGCGGCTCAGCAGTGCGTGCCCGAAGCCCGGTTCGGCCGTACGCTAGCCAGGTGCTGGCTGTAACGGCCAAGCAGGCGCCCCAGACGGCGGTGTGGGTGGCCGATGCGCGCATCCCCTGGCGATTCGGCCAACCAGACGCCGCAAGCGGTCCTTGCTTGGTCGTTACGGCCGCCGGCTGGCTACGTGACGGTTCCTCGGGACGTTCGAGACAGCGGCCCCGGTACCGGTTGTCTCGAATCTCCAACGGAATCTCAATGAGGAGCCTTGCCGGTCCCATTGAGCCCTGAGGGGACCTGTTTGGAGGGATCGAACAGAAGGAGCGCGTTCATACTCCGGGACGTCGCCGCATCGAAGCACCACAGGGGGCACCTCGGACGGAAGCGCGGCGATGACTGGGAACCACATCGCGATGACGAGCAGGCGGATGCGCACCATGCTGGCCTTTCTGCTCGTCGCGACTCTGGCACTTCTGCTTGTCGCGAACCTGGTGGGTGGTGGCCCCCGAACTGGCGTGCCTTTCCACTGGCTCGATGAACCTGGGCTGATGGGAAGCCCGCACCTGGCTCCCGCCCAGTCGCCCTGAGGGGGCCTGGTACACCGAAGGTCCGGCGCACAC